>CAVTDX010000076.1:0-90766 GCA_963733345.1 uncultured delta proteobacterium | reverse complement strand
ATGCATTGCTTAACAACCTGCCGGGTCTGACGATCACGGGACTCATGGACAAAACCCCGGCAATACGGGCAAAACCATTTACGGCTTCAACGTGCTCTCTTACGACGACGTCATCGCGAAGGCCGATGCGGTGATCATCGCGGCGAACGAGGTGTACTGGAATACGATATTCCGCCGGATATCATCCTGAAATATGAGTTTGGAAAGGAAGTATTCTTCCCCAACGGCGACAAAGCGGCAATAAAGACTACGGATGACGCGGTCCGGGACAACCCCTATTGGAAGAACACCATACGCGCCCTGCGGCGCCTCATAGAGGGGCGCGAGATCGTTTCCTTCGACGTATTTGATACGCTCATAGCCAGAAAGACAGCCAGACCGGACGATCTGCTCGACATCGCGGCGGGAAAAGCCGCAACCGAAGGAATAATTCCTCCGGACGTCGATTTTGTGACGTTGAGGAGAGAAGCGGAAGAGAGATGCAGACATGATCTCGACGGAAATTTCACCATAGACGGGGTATATGAGCGCTTGTCGGCCCTGCTTCACCTTCCCGAAGGCGCCCTCGAACGGTTGAAGCGCCTGGAGATTGAAGCCGAAGTAGAGTACGCCGTTCCGAGAAGAGACATGGCGGCCTGTTTTTACGACTGTCTTGAGAAGGGCAAGAGAGTCTATCTCATCACCGACACCCACCTTCCCCATCGCCTGGTGGTCGATATCCTCGAGAAATGCGGCGTCAGAGGCTATGAGGACATCCTCGTATCCAACCGGTATAAGAAGTCGAAGGCGGATGGCGCCATGTGGCGGCATTATCACAACTTAACCGCAGAAAAAAAAGCGCCTGCACATCGGGGACAACGAAGTTTCCGACGTGCTCAATCCCGGCTCGCGCGGGATCGCCGCGTTCAGGGTAATGAGCGGCTACGACCTGTTGCTCAATTCGACGGTGCGGCGCGTCGCCGCCCACGCTCGCAGCGTATCGGACAACCTCGTTTTGGGGCTTTTTATCGAACATCTTTTTAACAGCCCCTTTGTCTTGAGCAAGTCCCGAGGCCGGCCGTCAGTCAGGAGTTTATTCAGCTTCGGCTACCTGTTTTTCGGGCCGCCCATCCTGAGCTACCTGATCTGGCTCATGAACGAGCTAAAAAAGGACCGCATCGGAAAGGTCCTGTTCCTCGCGCGGGAAGGGTATTTTCTGAAGGAGTCTTCGATAAGATGGTTGGCAGGCTCGGGGTCGCCGATGGGCCGGAGACGATTTATTTCAAGACGTCGCGGCGCATGGCGTCGGTAGCCTCTATCAGGACAAGGGAAGATATATTCGAGACTCTGGAAGACAGTTTTTCCGGCTCTGCAAGAGACTTGCTGCGCAACAGGCTCGGCATCGACCCGGGCCGGGAGGAAACAGAGGAAATAGTCGTCAACACCGACGACAAGGTGAAAAGGCTCGTCGACAACTACGAAGCGGAAATCCTCAGGAACGCGGCAGAGGAAAGAGAGTCGTATCTCTCCTACATGCGCGGGCTCCGGCTCAACGATGGCAGCAAGATCGGCTTGGCCGATATCGGGATAAAAGGAACGATACAGTACCATCTTGAGAAAATTATCGACGCAGATTTGACGGGCTGTTATCTCACCGGTTATTCGGGCAACGAAAATCCGTACGGGTTGGGCGGCAGGATGAAGGCGCTTTACCCTGCCCGCGACCCGAGCAACTTGCTGAAGTACCACATCCTGTTTGAATCCGTTTTTACCGCGCCCGAAGGCATGTACGTGCGGGTCGATCCCGACGGAAAGTTCGTACACGGACCGAAATTCGCCAACCAGCAATTGTTCTCAAAAAAGAGGAGCATTTATCGCGGCGTCGAGAGATTTGTTCTTGATGTCCTGGACCTGCATGGCAACCTCCCTAAGGGCCCGTTTGACAGGACCCTGATAGATGAATTGTTCGGCCTGGCCATGAGCGGTGATTGTTGCATACAAAAACGCGTCACAGACGCCTTCTTTGTCGACGAGATGTTTGGAACGATTTCCGAAAAGAAGATTTGGGACTGAAAGGAAAGACTTGTGATCGTAATGGACACCGACAACAAAATGGCGCCGCAGCCGGAGAGCGATATATACCTGGCGCGGCGCAGGGTAGGGCGGGTCATTCTCGACGACGATGCGCCTCAGGTGAGCGTCATTGTTCTGGCCTACAACAGGCTGGAAAAGACGAAAACCAGCATAGAGTGCATACTGCGGCATACTCTCGATGCCGACTACGAGCTTATCCTGGTGGATAACGGGTCGGCGGACGATACATGCGCCTACTTCGAGAGCATCCATCACCCGAAGAAGACGGTTGTCAGAATCACCAAGAACATCGGCGCTTTTTTTGGCGCGGATAGCGCCCAGAGATATGCCAGGGGAAAGTACGTCGTCGGGATCCCTAATGATGTCTACGTGACGAAGAACTGGCTCTCGAACATGCTCAGATGCGCGGAATCCGACCCACGCATAGGCATCGTCAATCCTGTCTCGTCCAACGTCAGCAACTTGCAGAATGTCGATCTCGCCTTTACGAGCCTCGAAGAGATGCAGCTCAAGGCCGCCGAGCACAACGTCTCCGACCCGAGGAAATGGCATGAGCGGCTGCGCCTCGTCACTCTTGGCGCCCTGTATAAGAAGGAATGCATGGACATGATCGGGAAAGCCGATTACGGGTTCTTTCACGACTTCGCGGACGACGACCTCACGTTCCGTATCCGCAGGGCGGGCTACAAAGCGATGCTCTGCGGGGACGTCTTTGTGCATCACGACCACGATCTCCTGAAAGACCGGGACCCCGGCGAGTTCAGGGAGAGTCTCGAAAAAGGCAGGCTCAATTTCAGAGAAAAGTATTTCGGCATCGATGCGTGGGACGACGCGAGCAACTACGAGCCCATCATGATGTCCCTCGTGAACCCCGAGGAAAAACGGGGGCGTCTCAGCCCGCAGATCCTGGGCATAGACGTACGGTGCGGCACGCCGATCCTGGAATTGAAGAACAGGCTGCGCATGGCGGACGTGTTTGACGCCCGGCTCGCCGCGCTGACCTCCGAAGCGAAGTACTACCTCGATCTGCAGACCGTCTGCGAAGGAAGAGTCTACGCGGATAGGCCCGGGCATCTGAGAGAGTATTTCAACCCAGGCGAGTTCGACTACGTCGTTCTGGGACAGCCGATCAACACCTATGAGCAGCCGTACACACTCCTGCGAGAAATCCTCGCGCTCCTGAAAAACGACGGGCAGTTGCTCGTCAAGCTCAAAAATACCCATGACGTGCAGACCTTTATCACCGCGATGAGCCAAAGGGCGGGCGGAGACGGGCAGACGGCGAGCCACATTCCGCTTGATGAGCTGAATGGGCGCCTGGCCCGGGCCGGTTATTGCCTCAAAGGCGCCTCGGCGGAATTGCACGCAATGGACGAGGCTTCAAAGGGCGTGCTGAGGAAGGCGATAGGCGCGACCGGCCTGGCGAGGAACGTGGACGAGAGCCTTACAAGGCTCCTGGTGAGGGACTATGTGCTGAGCATCGCCCGCTCCGGTCGCTGACGGTCGTCGAGGCGAGCAGCGGGGCGCTCTTCTTCTTTAGCCGGCCTGCCGGCGCTCTTCATAAGTGCTGTGTGTCCTATTAGTCATGCTATTTTGTTTAAGTTTCACCGAACCCAACCGATACACTCTAGGGAAGAAAAAACGCGGGGGGGGGAAGGACGGCGTGAGAACCCAAGAAAAGCTGATTGAGCGCGTCCTGAGCTTGTCGTCGCGGGCGCTCGCCGAAGAGAAAAGAGACAAGTTCATCCATCACCTTCAGGAGAGAGCGCCTCTCTTGGAAAGGCTCGCCGGCGCGCCTATGGAGGCGGAAGAAGGCTTCGTCAGGACTTGGCTCCAGATGGAATCGGCGATATCGGCCCGAATCGAGAAGGAGAAACGCCGACTGCTGATGGAGATGGAAAATCTCTCCGCAAGAAAAAAAGCGATGGGTCGATACTCTCCCAAATTCCCTTTTCCGCCCATGCCGGTATTTTTCGATAGGGCGTGGTGACCTCCGGCCCGTAGATTTTCTGGCCCTTTAACCCCTTCTTTCCTTTCTCCTAAAGGCGCCGCGAGCTGAGAAGAAGCGGCTTTTAAGGGAAAACTGCGGCTTAAGTTTTAAGTTGCCAGGCCGATAAGCAGACTAGAGGGCGCACTATGACCGTGTCTGACTTCCAGATAAATAGCGTCATCAAGACCTACATGAAGAACATCAAGATCAGGATGAGCCATGGGGCCAACGCGGAGGAGGACTCGTCGCAGGAGGACAACGTCATCATATCGGAAGAAGGGATGAAACGGGTGCTCTTTGAGAGAATAGGCGAAAAGATGACGGAAAGACTGAGAAGACATGATCACGAAAAATGAGCCGTTCAGAATACTCATCGTCGACGACAACCGGGAGATCAGGGGTATTCTCGAAGAATATCTGCGGGAAGAGGGCTATTTTGCTCAAGGGGCCCCTGACGGAGAAGAAGCGCTGGCAAAATACGCGGAAACGCCTTTTGATCTCATCATCACCGACCTGAACATGCCTGGAATGACAGGCATAGAGCTTATCAGGGAGATCGCCGGTAACGAAAATGCAGCCGAATTTATCATCATTACGGGGTACGCATCCCTCGACAGCGCCATAGAAGCGGTCAAGGCAGGAGCCTTCGATTATCTGGTGAAGCCTTTCAGGATAGAAGAGCTAAAGGTGGTGATTAAGAACGCGCAGGACAAAATAGCGCTGAAAAAGGCAAACAAGCAGCTCCTCGATAAGCTGAAAAGATTCTGTTTCGAGGTATCGAGATACGGCAAATGGCTCGACCCGGAACGAATAGAGCGCTTTGCCGACGACGATCTGCTGGAAGCTATCCGGCAAGATGAACGCAGGCTCGCCGAGCAGGCGGAGAAATAACGGATGCCGGGCCCGGTAATAGAACGAGCTTTTCTTTGAGGGCTGCCGCCCGTGAACGAAGATGTGGAAGCTTGCTTACCGCCAGGCTAAATTAGGCGGCTCCGTGGAGGGACCGACGGTAAGCCCCAATAAATAGAAGAAGAGGCATAGAGGTGGAATCCCATGATTGAAGGCGCCAAAATTCTTGTTGTGGATGACAGCCTTGACGTTATTCAGCTTGTCTCGGACTTCCTCGCGCCCTACGACTGTGAAGTTTATAAGGCTTCGACGGGAAGAGAGGCGGTTGATCTGCTTTCAAACAAGAACGTCGAGATTGCCATACTCGATATAAAGCTGCCCGACACGGACGGCATCTCCCTTCTCGATACGATAAGGCTTCAGGACCCTACCATCGCTGTCGTCATGATCACCGGATATAACGATCCGGACTTGATCATTGAGGCGATGAAAAAAGGCGCAAACGATTTCCTCATGAAGCCCTTTTCCATTGACAAGCTCCTGCTGGGGATCATGAGGGTCCGCAAGCAGAGAGAGCTTCTCATGGAAAAGAACAGCATCCTGTCAGATCTGGAGGACAGGAGGAAGATCGAGGTGCTCAACCGTCAGCTCCAAGCCAAGATCGCCGAGCTCACCAAGATGTACCACATATCGAATACATTCAACTCCCTGAGCATATTCGACGACATCTACGAAAAGACGATCCTGGCTGTGAAAGAGGTCCTCGATTCGGCTGTGGCCGGCTACTATATCGTGGATCACGAGAACCGCCAGCTTATTCTTTATAGGACACGGTCGACAGGCAATGGCGGCATCGAGCAGCATATACCGATTTCATCAGACTTCATGGAGGAAGTCCGGTCCGGGAAGAGACATTTTCTGCGGGACGACAGGCTGTTCTCCTCCCTCATCATCAAGGGAGAATGGGTGGGCGCCGTCATGATGGGCGGCAGGTCGAACGGGCACGGGCCGAAAAACGGCTTCAACCAGGACGACGTAGATTTCCTCAAGATGATCGCGGACAAGGCCTCCACCCAGATCGAAAACAGACTCCTCTATGAGAGTCTTTTTGAGGGCGTGCTTCATACGCTAACCTCTCTGATCGTCGCGATCAATAGGCGGGACATGTATACTGAAGGCCATTGCAGGCGGGTCGCTGAAATGTCCTTTGCCCTCGCGGACGCCCTAGGCGCAACTGATTACGACAAGGACGTGGTGCGGATTGTCGCCCCTGTGCACGATGTGGGCAAAATCGGGATCCCCGATGCGGTCCTGTTGAAAAAAGACAGGCTGACCGACAAGGAGTACGGCCTTATGAAGAGCCATTCAGTCTACGGGGAGGAGATCATAAACCGCTTTGACATCCTCGCGAATGAAGCGAGGATCACGAGGCACCATCACGAGAGGTTCGATGGCGCGGGCTACCCAGACCGTCTTGCCGGGGAAAATATTCCGTACTCTTCAAGGGTCATCGCCCTCTGCGATGCTTACGACGCCATGACGACCGACAGAACGTATAGAAAAGGCCAGACGAAGGAAGCGGTGCTCGCGGAAATTAAGAGGTGCAAGGGCCGCCAGTTCGATCCTGATATGACTGACTGCTTCATGGAGATGATCGGCAATGGCCTCAGAAGAGAATGAACGGCGCGAATTTTTCAGAATAAAGGACCGCCTGCTTCTTCAATTCAGGGAGGTAACCCTCGACGAATCTCTGGCGTTGGAAAAGAGCCTGAAAGGAGCGGACGTGTTCCCCGACCCTTCGGCTTTGGGGTCCGATGCTCTGCCGGACGAGGCCCAACTTCGAAAAAATAAGTTGTATGCCTATCTGGAGAGCGTCGACAGGAAGCTAGGCGCGCTGATCGCGCTCCTGTCGCGGAGGGATAACCCTTTTTCGGGAACGTATTTCGACATTACGATAAGCGGCTCAGGGCTGCAATTCCATTCTCCTGTGAAGCTGGATGAAGGCGCCCGCCTGGAGCTCCGCATCGGATTGTCGCCCTCTGTTGACCGCCGCATTACAGCCCTTGGCAGGGTAGTGCGGATCAGCCCCTCCGGACCGGAAGACGGCGCGGGGTGGGAGACGGCCGTTGCTTTCACGGCCATAAGCGAAAAAGACCGGGATGCCTTGATTGCTTATGTTTTTTCCAGGGAGAGAGAACGCTTGAGGACGAAGCAGGTCCCTTAGCGGAAAACCGATGGATGCGACGACTATTTTTGGGTTATTTTTGGGGATTGGCGCGGTGCTTGTCTCTTTTCTCATGCAGGGCGGCCACCTTAACGCGCTCGTTCAGGCCCCGGCCATCATCCTGGTGATCGTCGGCGCCTTCGGCGCCGCAACAATCACCACGTCGTTCAGTCAGTTGCGCAACCTCCCGAAGCTCTTCAAGATCATCCTCTTTGAAAGAAAGCTCGATCTGCTGCCGCTCATCGACCTTATCTACGCCCTCTCTCAAAAGTCGCGCAGAAACGGCCTGCTGAGCCTTGAAAAGGAGCTTCCCAAAATCCGTGATTCTTTTCTCAAGAAAGCGATCCAGCTTGCCATAGACGGTTTTGAAACCATGAAGATCAAGGAGATTCTCGAAATAGAGATGTCCTACATGCACGAGCGCCACAAGACAGGGGCCGCCTTCTTCCAAAAGCTCGGCGGATTCTCGCCGACCCTAGGGATTATGGGAACAGTCCTCGGCCTTATTCATGCCCTTGGAAACTTGGAGGACAGCACAAATATGGCGTCCGCGATCGCCGGCGCCTTCATTGCGACCCTGTGGGGCGTTGCGATGGCAAACCTTATCTACCTTCCTGTTTCGGACAAACTCAAGGCAAAGCACCAGGACGAAGTGATCTATCTCGAGATAATAAGCGAAGGCGTTGTCTCCCTAGCCATGGGCGACAATCCCAGGGTAATCAGGATGAAGCTCCTCTCCTTCCTCCTTCCAGGCCAACGCGCCGGAGAAGAATGATGAAAAAGAGAAAAAAGAAGACGATCGCGAGAACCTGGAGCGTTGGCTCATCACCTACGCCGATCTGATCACGCTCCTTCTGGCCTTCTTCATCATGATGTATACGTTTTCAAAGCAGGACGTCCAAAGGCATCACGAGGTAACGCGGCGTCTTAAGGCCATCTTCAAGGGTGGATCGAGCGCCCTCAAGGAGGGGGGCGTGGCCGAGCCGAATGTGGTCAACGCGCTGCCCGCGTTTTCGGGGACCAGCGGTGAGATCGAGAAAGAGCTGGAAGAGCAGATAGCAGCCGTGGCGGGCGCAAACGACGAGGGACGGAAGATGTCTGTACTCACGGATGAGAGGGGCATCGTCATACGCATCATGGACAAGGCTTTTTTTGATGAGGGGAGGGCGGAGCTGAAAGAAACGGCGAAGAGCGCCCTGCTGAGGATCGTACCTATACTGAAGAGGAGCAACAACCACGTGGGAATCGAGGGTCACACGGACAACATGCCTATCAATACGCGGGAATTCAGGTCCAATTGGGAACTTTCGACGAGGAGGGCCACGGAGGTGGTGCGCTACCTGGTCGAAAAACACGGGTTCCCGCCCAACCGAATCTCCGCGTCCGGCTACGCCGAATACCGACCCGTCGCCGCGAACGATACCGAGCAGAACAGGGCGCTGAACAGGAGGATAGAGATTATCCTGCTCAAGGCGGGAGGAGCGGGCAGCTAAGCGGCAATCAGTTTCTTCGAGTTCCCGAGACCAGGCGCCGAAAAGCGGCAGTTGGCCCTTTCATGTTCGGGGCTGATAGGGTAGATTATTGCCATGGGAAGGTTTACATTTGGTCCAGTCCCCTCCCGGCGCCTCGGTTTCTCCCTCGGCGTCGACATAATCCCCGGCAAGTACTGCAGTTTCGATTGCATTTACTGCCAGTTAGGAAAAACGACACAGAAGGAAGTGGAACGCCGCAGCTTCTCCGACCCGGACCTGATCGTCAAAGAAGTGCTCAAGAGGACGGAAGAGGGGAGGCGCACCGATTTTATCACCCTCTCAGGATCGGGGGAACCGACCTTGAGCGCAGACATCGGTGAGATCATCCGCGCCATGAAGCGGAGGACCTCGACCCCGGTCGCTGTAATCACAAATGGATCGCTCCTCTTCAGGGAGGACGTGGTCAGTGAAATCGGCCCGGCCGACGTGGTGCTTCCTTCACTCGACGCGACAGGGGACGCTGGTTTTGAATTGATCAATCGACCGCATCCCGCGCTATCATTCGATCAGCTCGTCGAAGGGTTGAGGATGTTCCGCCGGGCCTATAAGGGCAAGATCTGGCTCGAGATCATGTTGATAAAAGATATTAACAATGGCGTAGAAGACCTTGTAATATTTAAACAAATAGTGAGTAGACTGGGGGTAGACAGGGTCCAGTTGAATACGGTCGTCCGCCCCCCGCTTGAAGAAAAGGCCCAAGGGCTCGACGGCGAGGAGCTTTTATCCGCCGCCGGTGCGATCGGCAGCGGATGCGAGATCATCCCGGCCTTTGAGAAAAAGGCAGGCGCCGAAAACAAGGAAGAGTGGTGGGATTCCGTGATCGCGACGCTCAGGAGGAGGTCCCTCAGCCTCGACGACATAGTGCGGACAACCGGCGTATCGCGAGACGAGGCAAAACAGAGGCTCGAAAGGCTCGTAGCCAAAGGCCGTATAAGGCTGGCGTTATTCGGCAACAACGAGTTTTACGCAGCTACGGAAGAAGATCCCTTGTAGCGAAGTTGTTAGAGATGGCCCGGGTCTCGCGCTAGCCGCCCATGCATATCGGATTCTTATTGACAAACAACTTTCGTGAAATTATCATAGTTCGTCACATGGAGGCAGAAGGGCAAGTGCGTTCTCCCTGACCCATGGCCCCAGTAATTGCAAAGGTGGATCAATGAAAATTCAACGCGCGGTGATAAGCGTATCGAGCAAGGCGGGGCTGGCAGAGTTCGCGCCCTTTTTGAAGGGTTGCCAGGTTGAGCTGATCTCGACGGGAGGCACCAAAAAATACCTCGACGAGCTGAAGGTCAACCCGAAAGAGATAAGCGAGTATACGGGCTTCCCGGAGATTATGGACGGACGTGTAAAAACCCTCCACCCCAAGGTGCACGGCGGCATTTTGAACATCAGGGACAAGGCCGATCACCAGGAGGCCATGAAGGCCCTGGGCATCAAAAACATCGACATGATTGTGGTGAACCTCTATCCTTTCAAAGAAGTGACGGCAAAGGGGTGCACGTTCGAGGAGGCCATAGAGAATATCGACATCGGCGGTCCCTCCATGATACGGGCGGCTGCTAAAAATTTTAGGTACGTGACCGTGGTGGTCGACCCAGGCGACTACCCGAAGGTAATGGAAGACATGAAGGCTCACGACGGCGAGACGAGTGAGGAACTTCGTTTCTTTCTTGCGAAGAAGGTATTCTTTATGACCTCCGATTACGACAGGGCCATTTACGATTACCTCTCCCAGGCCCGTCGTTAGGAAAGAGAAAGATGCGAGTTCTCGTTATAGGCGGAGGGGGCAGGGAGCACGCCCTCGTGTGGAAGCTCTCACAATCGCCCAAAATCAGCGCCTTGTTCTGCGCCCCCGGCAACGGCGGAATTGAAGCGACGGCGGCTTGTGTTGATATCGGAGCGACAGACACTGAAGCCATCGCTGCCTTTGCCCGGAAAGAGAGCATCGAGCTTGTGGTCGTTGGGCCTGAAGCCGCACTGGCCGTGGGGATGGCCGACAGGCTCGAAGGGGAGGGCATACGCGTATTCGGCCCCTGTGAGGCAGGCTCGCGCATCGAGACGAGCAAAATCTTCGCAAAGGCGCTAATGGAAAAGCATGGGATACCAACGGCCCCTTTCAGGACCTTCGACGCTTTCGAGCCAGCCCTTACGCACATAAGGGGGCTGACGCCGCCATATGTGGTGAAGGCTGACGGGCTGGCCGCAGGGAAGGGCGCCTACGTCGTCGATTCCGCCAAAGCCGGGGAAAGGGCGCTCAATGAGCTGTTTATCGAAAAGGTCCATGGGGATGCGGGGAAATGGGTGATCGTGGAAGACTTTCTTGCCGGCATCGAGGCCTCCTACCTCGTCTTCTCCGACGGCTCGTCGATCCGGCGCATGCTTCCCTCCCAGGATCACAAGGCTCTCCTCGATGACGACAGGGGACCCAATACCGGCGGCATGGGCGCCTACACGCCGCTGCCCTTCATGGGGCGCGCAATGGAAGACGATATCGACGCGACGATAATGAAGAAGATGGTCGACGCGTTGCGGACCGAGGGGATCGTCTACAAGGGCGTGCTCTACGGCGGCTTGATGCTGAGCGAGGGGCGGCCATATGTGCTGGAGTTCAACGCGCGCTTCGGCGACCCGGAGACGCAGCCCATACTCTTCAAGATGGAGAGCGATCTGCTCTCTGTTGTTGCCGCCTGCGCCGAAGGGGACATCGGCAAAGCAGGGCCCTTGACGTGGAAAGGGGGCGTTGCCGTTTGCGTCGTCGCGGCCTCCCGGGGCTACCCGGAAAAGCCCGAAAAAGGGAAGCTTATCAGGGGACTGAGCAGTCTCGATGGACAAAAGGACGTGATGGTCTTCCATTCGGGCACAAAGCGCGTTGGGAACAGCTACTACACATCAGGCGGCAGGGTGCTCGGCGTCACTGCCCTGGCCGGGACCTACCGGGAAGCAATAGCCAAAGCCTACGAGGCTTTGTCGTACATAGAGTTCGAGGGCATGTACTATCGCAAGGACATAGGGCGGAAGGCGCTGGAAGGCGTCTAAGCCCTCATAAACGGATCAGAATCTGTCTGAAGAGGAGAAGGGTGTGGCGAAAGAATATCAGATAGGCGTGATACCTGGGGACGGGACGGGCCGGAAGTCGTGGCCGAAGGAGTCAAGGCGCTCGACGCGGCGTCGAAGAAATTTGGCTTCGAGCTTCGCTACACGTACTACGACCTGGGGGGAGAGAGATATCTCAAGACGGGTGAGACCCTCCCGGACAGCGTTCTCTCGGAGTTGAGGTCGCACCAGGCCATTTTTCTCGGTGCAATAGGCCATCCCGACGTCAGGCCCGGTATTCTTGAGAAAGAGATCTTGCTCCGCATCCGCTTTGAGCTCGACCAGTACGTCAACCTGAGACCGGTAAAACTCTATGAAGGAGTGGAAACGCCGCTCAAAGACAAAGGACCCGCCGATATAGACTTTGTCGTGGTGAGAGAGAATACTGAGGGACTTTATGCGGGCGCCGGGGGCTTCCTGAAGAAAGGCACGCCCGACGAAGTGGCCACCCAGGAATCGGTGAACACGCGAAAGGGCGTGGAGAGGTGCCTGCGCTTCGCCTTCGAGCTCGCGAAGAGGCGAAATAAAAGAAACAAGCTGACCCTCTGCGGTAAGACGAATGTGCTCACATACGCCTTCAACCTCTGGGAAAGAGCCTTCCATGAGGTCGCCGAAAGACTACCCGACCATACAGACGGACTACGCTCACGTGGACGCCACCTGCATGTGGATGGTGAAGAACCCTGAATGGTTCGACGTGATCGTCACAGACAACCTGTTCGGCGATATCATCACGGACTTGGGGGCCATGATCCAAGGCGGCATGGGCGTCGCGTGCGGCGGCAATATAAACCCCGACGGGGTTTCCATGTTCGAGCCGATTGGAGGGTCCGCGCCTAAGTATACGGGTAAGAACGTCATCAACCCCGTCGCCGCAATCCTTGCGGGGGCCATGATGCTCGATTGGCTGGGTGAGGCGGAGGCCTCCCGTGCGATTGACGAGGCCGTCTCCCGCGCCCTGAAGCACGACGTCAAGTCAGCCGATGCCGGCAAAATGGGCATGGGGACGAGGGAGTTGGGGAACCTGATAGTGCGGCATTTGGTTTGATGCCTTCGCCGCCCTTATCGGCTTGCAGCTCTTTCCCGTTCTCTGCTATTTTTCTTTCATGTCTTTGAGCTTCTTGCTGAGGGTGTTGCGATTTATCCCGAGAAGCTTCGAAGCTTGCGAAACATTGTCCGATGCCATCCTCATGGCCGTGCTGATGAAAATCCTCTCCATCATCGTTTGAACGCTCTGAAGGATATTGTCGTTCTCATTGATTTTCGAGACGAGGAGCTTCTCGACGATGCTCTCCAGCTTTCCTTCTACGTGTTTGTAAAGGCGGTTGATATCTGTCGCGCTGATTCCCTGGTCTTTCATTCAGCCTCAATCGTTGGGGCTTAAGCGCCCCCTCCGTGCAACGGCGTGTTTTGGGCTGGGGTCCGTGGGCGCCGACATTCTCATTTGCGGGGACGAACCCCGCTTAGGCTCGCTACGCTGGGTTAGCAGAATCCACCGATACCGCTTCCATGAGGGACGGGGCAGGGGCCGGCGAGAAAGGGTACGGCCGCGCCTCTTCAGGGGAGCGATATCTGATGGTTCTGATAAGGAATATTATGTCAACTCCAGTCTCTTTATCAATTTGATGATCTCTTCGATTTTTCTATCTCTCACCGAGTACTTCATCCGGGCGCCGCAACGCTCCTGTTGTACGATCCCCTTCACCCGCAGGACCGAGAGGTGCTGGGACACCGTCGCCTGCGGGAGGTCCAGACAGCCCCAGATGTTGCTCACGCATTTGTCGTGATCGAGAAGCGTTTCAATTATCTTGATCCTGGCGGGATGGCCGATCGTCTTGAGGATATCGGCGCATTTCTTGTAGTTGTTGTTTTCCACGGCAATACTATGTTAGCGAAATGGCACAGCCCTGTCAACGAAAATATGGCACCGCGGCCGGGTATTTCCTGCGCGGCTCACGCCTCATTTTTGTCGAGGGCGAGCGGGCCGGCCGTTCCGTGCGGACTTCGCGGCAATGTATGGAGAATCGCCCGGCCAGGGAGGCGGTTCCTCCCTGCGAGGGGCCTGCCGGGGGTCCTTCTTCGACTGCTCCTGCCGTGAAGGCGATTGTTTCAGGAGGAACCTGCCGATGTCCTGGGGGTCGATGTGCGCCCACTGGCCAGCCCTGAGAGCAGCCAGGAGAATGCCGTCAATGCGGACGCGGCGCAGCCTTAGCACTTTATGGGAGAGGGCCTCTGCGACCTTCCTGATGTGGCGGTATCTGCCCTCTGTGAGGGTCACTCTGTACCACGCGTTTCTTATCCCCTTCCTGAGCAACGCAATGCTCTTGAACCGGTAAGGGGGGCCTTCGTCGAGCCGAAGGCCGAGGAGTGCCCGTTTCAGATCATCCCTCGTCAACGCGCCCGAGAGCTTGACATGGTACTCCTTCTCGACTTCATATCTGGGATGCGTCACTAGGTTGGCAAAGCGGCCGTCATTGGTGAAAATCATCAACCCTTCGGAGTTGTAATCCAGGCGGCCCACGGGGAAGAGCGGCGCATCCAGGGGTATGAGCCGGCGGGCCAGCGGCCGGTCCTTGCCTTCGATATCGGCCAGGTCCGAGAGATACCCCGGCGGTTTGTATAGAGCGACGTAGCACGGGGCCGCCGGGGGCCGTAAGCGCCTATTATCGAGCAGAACTACGTCGCGGCCGCCATCGACCGGATGAGCGGGGTGGGCGACAGTCGCGCCGTTCACCTTCACCCTGCCGGACTTGATAATCTGCTCGCACTTCCGTCTGGAGGCGATGCCGCTGTGGGCAAGGAATTTCGAGAGTCTTTCGGTCGCCATAATACTACGCCTCCTCGCGGGCGCGTAATTTTTTATCCTGGAACGACGCTGAAAAGCAGGCGGATAAGCTCATTGCCGTGAAACAGGCTACGCCGCCCGCCAACTACGTAAAGAATTGCATAAACCAGTGCGCCGAGGGAGAGAAACGGGCCGAAGGGAAGCGCGTAAGTCATGCTCCTGCGCTTGATCAGCATGAGAGGGATCCCCACGGCGGCGCCGATAAAGGACCCGATAACCAGAGAGAAAATCACGCCCTCGATGCCGCAAAAGGCGCCGATCATGCCGAGGAGTTTTATGTCGCCGCCGCCCATGCCTTCCTTCTTCCTCACCAGCTCATACGATGCCGCGATGGCGTAGAGCACGCCGCCGCCTGCGAGGACGCCCCCCAGCGAGGTGGCGAGCCGCTCTAGGGCTGCCGGCATCCCCTTGAGAGCTCCGGCGCCGGCGAGCAACGATCCCAGCGAGTCCGCAGAGCCGAAAGAGGGCCTGACGAAAGAAAGGGCAACACCAAAAAGGAGCCCGCCCACGCTCAGTACATCGGGGATTATCATATAATCCAGGTCTATGAAGGATGCCGCGATGAGAAGACAGGCAAAGGCAAGCGTCACAGGCAATTCGATGGAAAGACCTATGACCCTGGAGAAGACAACGAAAAGCGCTGCAGTCAAAAGCTCCACCAGGGGATACCGGATCGATATGTTGCAGCCGCATTTCCTGCACCTGCCCCTCAGGAGCAGATAACTGACAAGAGGGATATTGTCGTAACCCGCAATAGGACCGCCGCAGGCGGGGCATCGGGAGCCGGGACGCACGATCGAGCGGTCCGCAGGGATCCGATGGATGCACACGTTGAGGAAGCTGCCGATAATCGCCCCGAGGACAAAGAAGAGCACGTCCAGGACGGGAGGAGAAAACAGTATGACGTCGGCTTCAATCAACTCATCACCCGTATAGATGCTAAGACAACCATGGCGTTCAGCGCAAGTAAAAAGCGACGAGGGACCTCATTTTCCTCTTTCGACGTTCCGCTTTTCACCGTTGTTGTACATAATGACATACATGGTGCGGCAGGTGCGGCACTCGACCGCAAGGGACACTTCCTGCCTTTCCCGTTTTCTAAGGTCTCTGCATTTGCTTGACAACATCCGGGCGATCAGTTAAGCTATTTTCCACGCGGGCCCATAGCTCAGTTGGTAGAGCCACCGGCTCATAACCGGTAGGCCCCTGGTTCGAGGCCAGGTGGGCCCATTTTCGAGAATCGAGGATGGCGGCGAAAACATCGATATTCATATAGCAAAAGAACCGGAAAGGGGTGAGCAGAAATGCCACCCCTTTCGAATTTTAGGAGGGAAACGTTGAACGAGGAATTATTAACTCTCTGCCAGGTGCAAAAGATAGACACCGAAATCATTGGAAACGAGAAAAAGAGGATCCTGGCGCCCCAGAGAATAGAAGAGATCCAAAAAGAGGTGGCTCAAACGAAGGATAGGCTCCTAAAACAACAAGAGGTCATCGAAGAGCTGGAGAAGGAAAGAAGGAAGAAGGAGCAGGAACTGGAAACTGAGAAAACAAAGATCATGAAGGTGGAGGCGAAGCTGCACGAAGTGAAGACCAACAAAGAGTATCAGGCGATCCTGAAAGAGACGGAAACAGCGAGGGCGGAGAACGAGAAGATCGAGGAGGATATAATTTCCCTGATGGAAAGGACCGAGGAACTGAAAAAGGATTATCAATCCGGAATGAAAGAGCTGAGCAGGAGGGAGAAAGAGGTGAAGGAAGAGGTCAGGGAACTGGAAAAAGAGATAGAAACCGTCGACGGCGCCGTCGAAAAGCTCCGGCACGAGAGGGAAAGACTGTTGACCGAAGTGACCCCGACCTGAAGAAGCGATACAACATCCTCATAGAAAAGAGGGGCGGTATCGCCGTCGTAAACGTCAAGAACGGCACCTGTCTCGGTTGCTTCATGAATATCCCGCCTCAGCTTTTTATCGAGGTGATGAAGAAAAGCGAAGCTCTTACTTGTCCGAGCTGCAACAGGATCCTCTGCTACGAAGAAGAAGAATGAAAGAATTGCACATTTACATCGATGGGGCCTCTCTGGGCAACCCGGGCCTCGCGGGGGCTGGCATGGTCGCGTTTGACGAGGACGGACGCGAGATTTGGAGAGACAGCGTTCATCTGGGGCTGATGACCAACAACATGGCGGAATACGAGGCCCTAATCAGGGCGCTCCTGAAGGTCCGGAACCCAGCCGGGCAGTCGATCAATGTCTATACCGATTCCCAACTCGTGGCATATCAAATACTTGGAAAATACCGCATCAGGAACGAAGGGCTGAAGCCCTATCTAGAGGAAGCGCTCCGCTTGATGCACAAGCTTCCTCATGTTGTGATAAAATATATTCCCAGGGAACGAAACAAGCTTGCAGACAAGCTTGCGAAAGATGCGGCAGCAAAGAGGGGTAGACGCATGGTCGCGGGAGACGATCCCGAGGAAAGTCCGGGCATCGAAGGGCAGGATGGTCCCTAACGGGGACTGGGAGCAATCCTAAGGAAAGTGCAACAGAAAAGATACCGCCCTCCCCTTTAGGGGGATGGTAAGGGTGAAATGGCGGGGTAAGAGCCCACCAGCATTCAGGCGACTGAATGGCTTTGCAAACCCCATCCGATGCAAGGCCAAAAAGGGGACCGTCGAAAGACGGTGAGGATGGCCCGTCCTTTAACCCAGGTAGGCCGCACGAGGCTCGGCTCACTTTAGCCGAGTCCGAGAGAGAAATGACCATGGGCCCTTGCGGGCGACAGAACCCGGCTTACAGTCTACCCCTTTTCTTTTTCCACCCCTCCCCTTCTTGTTGGTTGTCTCCTTAGAATCAGGCGTCCGGGCGGCCTGTTTTTAGGATGCGCCCGCCCCCTGCTCCGGCTCGTCAAGGGCCGCATAGTACGCCCTCTCCGTCTCCTCCACATTCCGCTCGGGCGGATATGCCTCCATCCACGACCGTGCGACGCTGCGAGCGGCGGCGCGCTCTTCAGGGTCCACATAGAGAGCGATGGCGGCGGCTAACTCGGCCGCATCCGCGGGGTCATCGACCACCTTCCCCCCTTCCGCGGAGCGAATCGCCTGGGCCGCGCCGTTGAACCGAGTCGTGATTGCGGGCAGCCCGCTCGCAAGGGCTTCTAGGACAGTTAGGGAGCAGGAGTCGTAGAACGTCGGATGGACATAGATGTCGGCGGCCGCATAGTAGGGCGCCATGGCGGGGACCGGACCGGCGAACCGCACCCTGTCCGAAATGGCCAGCTTCTTCATGAGCCTCCGGTAGCGCCCCGGCCGACCCCGGCCCGCAACGAGGAGTCGGAAATCACTGCCGGGAAATCGGCCGGTGAGCAAGGCCAGCGCTTTCAGGAGCGTCCCCACGCCCTTCAGGCGGAAGTTGTTCCCCGCGAAGAGCAGAAGGATCGCCTCCTCTGCGAGGCCGAGCTCCGTGCGCATTTGCGCCCTGTGGACCTCGCACAACCGGGGATGAAAGGTGTCGAGGTCGACGCTGTTGAAGACCACGCTGATGCACTCCCCGGGAAAAGCATAATAGTCGATGATGTCCCGCTTGACCATTTCCGAGATGGCGATGACGCGGCGGAGCCTGCCGCTCGCGTAGAGGCGCTTTTGCAAGGTGCTCTCCAGGAAGCGGCGCAGCGAGAGCCAACGCGACAGACGCCTGTAGGCGCGGTAGAGGGGACTTTCAATCGAGGCGAATTCCTGCCTGAGATAAGCAGCCTCCACGCCGCCGTGGGGGTTGAGGACGGTGGCGGCGCGGCATTGAGCCACGGCATGGACAACGTCGAAACCCTGCGCTGTCAGCGTCGTTGCGCTGCAACGCCAGAGCGAGAGAGTGCGCAGCCAGGCCGGGTGTCTAAAGACGCGCATCGTGTGGACCCCGTAAGGCAGCCCCCTGGTCTGTTCCGCCTCCATCGCGAAGACGTGAACCTCGTGTCCTCTTTTGGCAAGCTCTTCGCAAAGGAAAGAAAAATAGCGCTCCCCGCCCCGGGAAGGGAGAAACTTATCCAGGACGATAGCAATTTTTAGCGGACGGCTGACCCTTTGCCCGGCCATGGCCTTACCCGGCCCGCCTGCCCAAAGCCATCAGTTTTTCGTAGAAGGCAATCAATTTTTTCGCCTGAAGTGCGTAGTCCCACTCCTCTACGGCCGTCTTCCGCGCGTTCGCTCCGAGGCGCTCTCTCAGGCCCTCGTCGGCGAGCACCTGCTCCATCCGGGCGGCGAGCAACCCCTCGTCGGCAGCCACGTACCCGTTGTATCCGTCCCGCACCAGCTCTGGCAGCATGCCCCGGTCAGAGACCACGGCCGGCTTGCCCATGCCCATCACTTCCCGGAGCGCGCGCGCGGAGCCGTCGCTCCCCGCCCTCATCATCACGAAGAGATCGAAGGTCGCGATCATGGAGAAATAATCGTCGAGGCGATAACCCGCGAGGATGACGTCTTTCTGAAGCCCCAGGGCAGCGAGGGGTTTCTTTATGCTTTCCTCAATCTGCGAGCTGCGGCCCACAATCACGAGCTTGACCCTATCCATTCTGCTCGTGAGCGTCTTGAAGGCCCTCAGGATCACGTCATAGGCCCGGTCCGGCTTCAGGCGGCCGATCACGCCCACCACCAATTCATCCGGACCGATGCCCAGAGAGGCCCTGAGATTGTCTACGGGGCCTTCGTAGACACGGACGCCAGGCGGCAGCACGACGCATCTTTCTTCAGGATAGCCAAAACGCGCGACATCGCGCTCCTTTATCCTCCTTCCGTAAAAAGCGAGACCGTCGGTCCTGCCGATAAGCGCTTTCATCGCAAAGCCGGCGTCGAGCCCGTCCCTCTTATGGTCGGTCCTCACGAGGAGCGGCCTGCGGCTGCGTCCGAAGAGCGACGCCGCGGCGGACGCGTGGTCATGGGTAAGATGGGCATGGATAATGTCGACTTTCCGGTCCGCCGCGAAGCGGTAAATCGCGCGGAGATCATGGCGCCAGTCACGGGGCGAGAAATATCTGTTCAGCTTGAAGCCGTCCCAGCACGACAGATGCAGCCTGGCGGCTTCCTTCTCGACGGTCCGCTCCCGGAAATCGGACGGGGCCTTGCGGAAGGCGAGGACGACATCGACCCCCAGAGCGTCGAGGCTCTCGCAGAGGGAGACCACCGGCGGCGCCGGGCCCGTCCATTTCCAGTCGCTCAGTAGGTGGAGCAGGCGTAGGCGCCTCATTGCGAGTAAAAAGCCTTTATGGCAGTGCAGACGGAGACGACTTCCTGCTCCGTGAGCGTGGGGTACAGGGGGAGCGAAAGCACCTCGGAGGCAGCCTTCTCAGCCGCGGGGAAATCGCCTTTTTTATAGCCCAGACCCTTGTACGCTTCCTGGAGGTGAATCGGCACAGGGTAGTGGATAAGGCTGCCGATGCCGCGGCCTTTCAGGAATTCGGAGAGGGCTTCCCGTTCGGGCGTGCGTACCACGTAGAGATGGTAGACATGGCGGGCCCACGGTTTTTCCAGGGGGAGCGCCAGAGGCGTCTCGTCCTCAAGGTCCAGGCGGTAGATTTTGGCGAGGCTGCGGCGCTTCTCGTTCCCCGCGTCGAGCCGCGCGAGCTTACACGAGAGGATGGCCGCCTGAAGCTCATCGAGACGTGAATTGAACCCTTCGACGAGATGGAGGTGCTTCTCTTGCTGGCCGTAGTTGCGCAAGCGTCGCACCGCCTCGAAGACGCCGCGGTCTGCCGTCGCTACGGCGCCCCCGTCGCCGTAAGCCCCGAGGTTCTTCGTGGGATAGAAGCTGAAGGCGGCGGCCAGCCCAAAGGTGCCGACCTTCCTCCCTTTGTAAAGGGCGCCGTGGGACTGGCAGGCGTCCTCGAATATCGTCACGCCGAAGCGGTCGCACACTTCCATGATCTCGTCCATGCGGCAAGGATGGCCGTACAAGTGAACGGGGATGCAGACCTTCACGCCGCTCGTCCGCTTTAGCGCTTCCTCGAGAGCATAGGGGTCCATGGTGTAGGTCTCAGGGTCTATGTCGCAGAACACCGGGACGATGCCATGCACCGATAGAGCCATGGTCGTGGCCACATAGGTGTTCGGCGTAGTGACGATCTTGTCGCCCGCCTTCAGTCCCAAGGCCAGACCGCCGATGCGCAACGCGTCCGTACCGGAACCTACGCCCACTGTGAAATGGATGCCCAGGTAGCGAGCAAAGGCGTCCTCAAAGGCAGCAAGCTCCCTGCCAGTGATAAACTCGCCGCTTCGACAAACCCTGTCAAACGCCTCCGCGATCGGTCCTTTCAGTTCCTCGTATTCCCGTTGTAGATCGAAAATCTTCACCATCAGTCCCAGTACTCCTTTTTTGTCTCCGATAGAAATCGGCCTTCCTGCGTAAACCCCGGGCCGCCCCTAATGAGGACTTCCTTATCCCTGAACTTTTCCACTCTTCCTTTCCAGCTCCCAGAGTTTGGCGTGTTTCATGAACACGTAGTACATGGTGGAGGCGATGATGATGAGGCCCGGCACCCCGTCGCGAAAACCCCCCTTGATCAGGTAATCTCTCAAAAAACGATAGAGGGGCCTGCCGACCAGGTTGTAGAGGCGGAAAGGACGGCCGGATGCGGCCATGTCCTCCGCAAAGGCCTGCGAATACCGGTCGACCGTGCGGATCTGGTGCGATATATCCTGGTACGGAGCGTGAAGGTAGTAGTTTTTCAAGCGCCCTACCCTGCCCGCGACGTAAACGCGCGCGTGGATGCCCCCGGCCCAGCTGCCTTTTTCCTTGCGGTACAGACGCACCTCGTAGTCAGCATGCCACTCGCCGTGGCAGATGACCCTGCCCAGGTAAATATTTCTCCTGGGCGCGGTGAACCCGTCGTAGCCGGTCCCGCCGCGAACCAACTCCTCGATCTCTCCCTTGATCTCGGGGGTGAGCCATTCGTCCGCGTCGACAAAGAGCACCCATGGCTGAGTGCAGAGACTCTGCGCGTAGCCGTACTTCTCCGTCATATTGGTCGTGCAAAGCTGGTAGAGCCGGTCCGTGTATCGTTCGATGATCTCTTGGGCGCCGTCGGTGCTCTCCGAATCGACCACCACCACCTCGGCGGCCCAGCCTGCGACTGACGCGAGGGCCTTTTCGATCGTCGCTCCGTTGTTGTAAGTGATCATGTAGACGGACAGGGGGATTGTCATTGCCTCCCCAACTGCCGCACCGACTCGATAATGTCCCTGGTCGAGTGGCTTTTCGGGTCCCCGACGATGGCGACCCTGCCTCCGTAGGATCGGACAACCTCCCTCTCGGGGACCGTTTCCACCGTGTAGTCCGTCCCCTTCGCGTGGATGTCTGGTTTCAGCTCTCTCAGGAGACGCTCGGCCGTGGGCTCCCGGAAAGCGATCACGTAATCGACGGCTGCGACGGCCGCGAGGATCTCGATCCGCTCTTCCAGGGGCGTGACCACGCCGGGTCTCTTGCCGAGGCCGATCACCGAATCGTCGTCGTTAACGCCCACAATGAGGACATCCCCAAGGGCCCTGGCTGCCTTAAGGTAGCGCACGTGGCCCACGTGGAGGAGATCGAAACAGCCGTTGCCGAAGACGATCTTCTTCCCCTTGCGTCTCTCCTGCTCGACAATGTTTTTCAGCGTGTCGAGGTCGCGAACCCACTCTCCCATAATCCCTCAATCGCCCCCTTCAGCTCGTAGGCGGTCGCTACTGCCGTGCCTGTCTTCATGACAACGATCCCCGCCGCGCAGTTGGCAATCCTCGAGGCTGCGTAGAAATCGGCGCCAGAAGCCAGGGCGAGGGTCGCTGCCGCCGTCACCGTGTCCCCCGCGCCGGTAACATCGGCAATCTCGTCACTCCCGTAAATCGGTATATGGCGTATTTGCCCGTCCTTGAGGAAGAGGGTCATGCCCTTGTTTCCCCTCGTGATAAGGAGCGCCTCTACCCCCATAAAGCCGATGATGCGCCCGCCCACCAGTTCTACGTCCGTCTCTGCCTCACAGCCCGCCAGAGCGTATGCCTCCGACTCGTTGGGCGTGATCATGGTAATCCCTTTGCACTCCCCCAGGCGGCGCCTAGAATCGCCGACGACGATCTTCGCCCGGGCCGCTTCCGCGGCGACTGCCCTCATCTGGGGGTCGATGAGCCCGTACTCGTAATCGGAGAGTATGACGGCGTCCATGCGGGGGATGAGATCGGCGAGCTTCCGCCGCAAGTCCGCCCTCAGGGCCTCGGGCAGCGGTCCTTCCATCTCCCGGTCGATCCGGATCACCTGCTGTTTCGACGTGTGCCTGTCACCGGCGAGGATCCGCGTCTTCGTTACGGTCCTGCCGTCATGCCTCACCAGCCCGTCCAGGTCTATCTTTTCGTGGCCGGAAAAATTCGCGTAGAGCCTGTCGCCCGCCTCGTCGCGGCCGATGCAGCTCACGGGATGTACATGTGCGCCGAGGGCCAACAGGTTGTTTATCGTGTTGCCCGCGCTGCCCGGGCAAAGAAACTCGTCCTCGTACCTGATCACCACCACGGGCGCTTCCCTCGACAATTTGTGGGGTTTTCCGTAAATGTATATGTCGGCGATCACGTCGCCTACGACGCAGATATGCTTCTCTTTGAAGCGGTCTATCAATTCCGGACGGATCTCCATCTTTAGAGGACCTCCCTGACCTGCCGGAACACTTCTTCCGGGCTTACGCCCTTGAGGCATTCGTGGTCGCTGTCGCAGCGCCTCATGTTGCACGGCCTGCAGGGTACATCCTTGCAGACGGTGTAGGTGAAGCCGCCGGGGTAACGCGTATAGCGCTCGTCCATAGGTCCTAAGATGACCACGGTCGGCACGCGGAGGGCGGCAGAGATATGGCGGGGCCCGGTGTCGTTGCTCACGACCACCGAGGCGCGGCCGAGACACACTTTCAGCTCCCTCACATCCATGCTTTTCACTTCGACCCGTTCCTTGCAATTCGCGCCGTCCCGGATGCGCGCCGCGACCTTCTCCTCGCCCTTGCCTGGCAGCAGATAAACGCGCAGGGGATATCTCTCCGTTACCATGTCGGTAAGGCGTGAGAAATAGGCATCAGGCCAGCGCTTCGAAGGGCCGTATTGGGCGCCGGCGATGAAGACGGCATACGGGCCCGTCACCTCAGGGAACTTCTCATCGAACCTGCGCTCCTCTTCTTCGGTTACGCGCAAAAAGGGCGTATCCGCGGTCCTCGCGGCGGAGAGGGCATCGAGGACCCTAAGGTAGTGCTCGACCGTGGGCTCGGGCTGCGAGGGCGGCTCCTCTATGATAGTGTGCAGCATGAAACCCCTGTTGTTCCGGCCGTACCCTATCCTTTCTCGTACTCCGCCAAAAGAGAAAAGCAGGGCAGAACGGAAGGAATGGGGCAGGACGATGCCCCGGGCAAAGCGGCCGTTCCTCACGGCGCTCACCAGGTCGAGGAAGCGGACCAGGCCCTTGCCGTCATAGAGAAAGAAACGGTCGAAAAGGTCGAGGCCGTGGTACAGGGCCATGGCGGAAGGCTTTCCCACAGCCCACAACTCCCCCTCGAGGGATTCTTTCAGGCACTGGAGGAAAGGCGTCGCCATCACCATGTCGCCCAGCCAGTTAGGCAGGTATATGATCGTCTTCCCAGTCACTCCTCACGCCCATGAAACGGTTGTACCGCATTTCGTAGCGCCTCAGGCCGCTCCTGCGGCCTCTCTCGTCGGCCTCCTCGATATCGGAGGCTACGGCGGCTTTTTGCGTTTGATACGCGCAGCCGTCCATCGACTCCAGCCTTGAGACGATCCGGTCGTACTCCGGGATGCATGCGTATCCATTCACAAAGGCGCAGAAGAAGTCTTTCACCTTTTTTACGTAAAGGTTGGCGTCTGCACCCAGGTCCATGCAGGTCTCGTCGGTGAAATTGTCGAGGGACTCCATCTTCCCGAAATCGATGGCGCCCGCGTTTTGCGCTATCTCGAAGGCCCTTGTGCCCACAAAAGGGAAGAATAGGGTCCACCGGAAGCGGCCGGGCCGCATCCGCGCGAGAAGGCGCAACGTTTCCCGCACGTCTTCTTTCCCCTCACCCGGCAAGCCTATCATAACAAAGGCCGACGTGTGAAGCCCAAATTTGTGGGCCGCGCTGAAAGCGGCCTCTATATCGTTGTTCGTCATGTAGCGGGAGAGCACGTTCCGGCGTATCCTCTCGCTGCCGCTCTCGACGCCAAACTTGACTATCCTGCACCCGGCCCGCTTCAGGCAGCCGGCGGTCTCCTCGTCGAACATCTTCACATGGGCGTTGCAGACAAATCCCGTCTTGGTCGCGCTCGGGTATTTCTCGGAGAACTCCCGCAGCCATCTCTTGTCGAAGGTGAAGAGGTCGTCGTCGAAGATAAACATGCCGATCCGCTTGTAGCGCCGCAAAATGGATTCGACCTCAGCCACGACCTGATCGACAGTGTGGCGCCGTATGTACTCTTTGGGCGCGTGTCCCGACTCCTTGTAGAGCTTGATGATCTTGTGGTTCAGGCAATAGGTGCACCGGAAAGGGCAGCCCCGGGAGGCGAGCAGGCCGACCCATCCGCCCTTCGCGTCGATCATGCGCTGGAAGTCGAAAATCTCGTAGTCCTTCGGAGGCAGGGCTTTGATGTCCGCATAGGGCCTCAGAGGTTCAAGAACCGTGCGACCGCAGTCCCTGTAGCCCATGTTCTTCACCCCGGCCGGGCTTCCCGCCCTGATGGATTCGAGGAACGCCTCTTCCCCCTCGCCCACGCAGATGGAGTCGACGGCGGGCTCTTCGAGGGTCCCGCAAGGGTCCATGGTGGGATGGATGCCGCCGAAGACTATAGGCCCCTTGTAGTAAGTTCTCAGATCGGCAGCGATCTCCAGGGCGTATTTCTGCTGGTTGGTGAGGACGGAAAAGCCGATCGTGTCCGGGGCGATCCTCATCACATCCCGTTTGATGCGCTGCAGATCGAGGGGATAACCGAGATCTGCATTTATATTCAGGAGGAACGTCTCGATGCCCTCCGACCTGAGCAGGCCCGAGATATAGGATATTCCGTAGTTGAAGCCGATTTGGGCGTTCAGGTTCGGGTAGATGAAGAGGACCCGCATCAACGGCCTCCCGCCGCCGGCCAGGCGGCTAGCACCGCCCCGTAGACGTCGTCCACTGTGACTGAGCGGAGGCATTCCCGGCCCTTGCACGTCTTGTCGCGGCATGGGCTGCACGGCAGCTCTTTTCTCACCACCGTGTGGCCGCCGCCATAAGGGCCGTTGACGAGATGGTCCGTAGGCCCGAATATGGCGACTACGGGGACGCCCGCAAGGGCGGCCAGGTGCATCACCCCCGTATCGCCCCCTATGTAGAGGTCCGTCCTCTTGAGGAGGGCGAGGAGCTGCGACACCGTGGTGGGGCAGGCAACCACGGCGCGGCTGCCCGCGAGCTCCGCAAGGCGGCGCGCTTCTTCCTCTTCTCCGGGCCCCCACAGGACCATCATGGTCGCGCCTGTGTCGTCGCCCACCCGCCTGATAAGCTCGCCGTAGCGGGCGAGGTCCCACCTTTTGAACTCGCTCCCCCTGCTGCAGAAGGGGTTCACCGCAAAGATCGGCGAGGCGGCCTGACGTGCGGCGAGGAAAGCGTCGATGTAGGCCGAGGCGGCCGGGGGTACTGCAAGACCAAGGGCCGGCGCGCCAAGGCGACCCAGGCGCGAGGCGAGGAGCATATTCCTGTCCGCCTTGTGCATGCGCTTATCAGGCGGCGATATTTTCTCCCGGTAGAAAAACCAGCTTCCTTCCTTCGCCGGCGCCTTGTCGAAGCCGATCCTTTGGCAGGTTCTCGCGGCCCATGCGAGGAGCGCGCTCTTGATGATGCCGTGGAAGTCTAGGACAGCGTCATAGGCGTCCCGGCGCAGGACCGAGCGGAACACCCATAAGGCTGCTGCCGCGCCGCCGATGCGTCCTGCCCGCAGGTTGTCCGCGATGCGCCGGCGCGGAAACTCTATGACCCGGTCGACAAAAGGCTGATAGGCGAGCAACTCCATCGGGGCGCCTTCTACGAGCCACGTGACGGCTACGGCGGGCTGAGCCGCCTTGATCGCCTGTACGGCAGGCATGGTCAGAAGCACGTCTCCCAGCGAGGCTCAGTCTTATTACAAGGATGCTACGGAGCGCCGTCATTTTTGAGCATTTGGACGAGTGGCGCGGGCAGCCTGGTCGGTTTCCTCGCGGCATTCACGCAGATGTGCTTCGTTTTCCCCAGGACCACGGTGAGCCCGCCCTTCAGTATCTCGTAGGCGAAGGCAAGGCCCCTGGACTGGATATCGGCAATGCTTGTCCGGACCACGAGCAGATCGTCATAGACCGCGGGATTGTGGTACTTTATCGCCATTTCCGAAACGATGAGGCTGTAGCCCATCTTTTCGAACTCCCGGTAAGGAAAGCCCTTTTCCCGCATGTACTCGCTCCTGCCCACTTCGAGGTAGACGGGGTAGACGCCATAGTAGACGATGCCCATCATGTCCGTGTCGGCGTAACGGACCCGCAACGGCACGTCCACATAGTCCATTACAACGCCCTCGAATATTCGGGCCTCAGCATCGAGGGGTCCTTCTGGTTGAGCACGTGCATGATCGCCCGGAGCGCCCTGGTCTTATCTTCCGGGAGCCAGACCTTTATGGGGAGATAGTTCGAGGCGTGGTTGGAAGCGAAAAAAGTGTGGGTGACATTCGTGTTCTCGATCATGATCGCAAGCTCTCTCAACATCTGATAAGGGTCGGGGACGACGAACGTCCCTTTCTCCACCTCTTCGGCCAGCGGCGTCCCGGGGACGACGATGAGGCTCAGGGCGCCTACGTACTCGGGATCGATCCTGCTTAAGAACTTGCCCGTTTCCTCGGCGTGTATCTCGCTCCTCTCAACGCCGCCGAGACCCAAAAGGACAGTCACTGAAAGGACGATCCCCGCCTCTTTTACCCTGGCGGCCGCCTCGGCCGTCTTGTCGAGGGTCGTGCCCTTGCACATCCTGTCCAGGGTGACCTGGTCGCCCGACTCTACGCCGAGATAGATAATCCCGAGGCCCATCTCCTTAAGGGCCTTCAGCTCGTCCACAGATTTTTTGAGGATCGATTTCGTGTTCCCGTACACACCGATGCGCTCCAGCCTGGGGAAGCTCTCCTTTATCAATTCCATGATGGGCATGAGCCGCTTCTGGGGCAGGATCAGGGCGTCGCCGTCGGCCAAAAAAACCTTTTTTACATAGCGCTCGTAGGCCTTCGCTTCTTCCACGTCCTCCCGGATCTCATCCAGGCTCTTGACCCTGAACTTCTTGTCCTTGAAGGAGCCGCAGAAGGCGCACTTATTGTGCGAGCAGCCGATAGCGACCTGGAGGATAAGGCTGTAAGCCTCGCTCGGAGGCCGGTAGATCATTCCTTCGTACTTCATTTTTCAATCCTGTATACCTTCTCGCCTTCTCTGATGAAGCCGAATTTTTCGCGCGCCATGTCCTCAAGATAGCGGTCGTCGTGCTGGAGACGGTATATCTGGCCCTTTAGCGCGACATTCTCCCTCCCGAGGGCATTTATGGAGGCACTCACCGCGTAAATGCTCTTCTTGAGCTTTACGTATTCCAGGAGGCCGTTTTCAGAAAAGCAAACCACAAACAGCAGAGCCATGAGCAGAGCCAGCAACCAGAACTTCCTCGCCCCATCCCCCAGCATATAGTAATATTAGCGGCTGGCAGCGGAAATGTCAACAAAAGAGAGTCGGCGTACGGCCCGGGGTTTACGGAAGTGCACGGAATGGCACGGGTATGCGGGGGGTGGGGGGAGAGAGACGAGTTAAAAGCTAAAAGTCGAAAGTGAAAGGGAGGGGAAAAGATCGTAAATTCCGGTAATCTTCGCATCCCGGTAGAGCCTTTGCACCTTATACTCGGCAAGATAGCCGTACCCGCCGTGAAGCTGAAGGGCCATGTCGGCGCAGGAGATAGCCATCTGGGCGCAAAATGTCTTAGTTGCCATCGTGCTGCGGGGTTTAGCCGGCTTTGTTCTTTCACTCGATCATATTATCCTGCCGAAATCAACGGACATCGATTCACGGTCTTCTGAAAATATTCTCCTCCGTTCAACGCCGCAGCACGGCGACTTCCAGGCGCTGGAGCCTCTCTTCCAACTCCACCAACTCCCTGGCCTTGAGAGAGCGGCAGATGACGTCGTTTGCGGCGACGCGACGGACCCACTCGTTCTCCGAAGCCAGAAGCTTGACAAGCACGTCGACGGCGATGTTCAGCCCGTTATTGAGACGGGCAAGGGCCTCCTTGCCGGCCGCGTCGCGGCGACTCTTGAGGGCGGCGCCAAAACCGGGCTCCTCCCTGAGCCACCGGTAATAGAGCGTTTTGCTGACGCGGGCGTTCCTGCACGCCTCTTCTACCGACCGGCTTTGGAGAACGGCCACGATTGCGCGCTCCTGTTTCGCGCTGAGAGAAAACGGCTCGTTCTTTTCACTTTTCCCACTTTTCGCATTCTCCGCCATGACCCATCTCCTTCGTAACCAGGTCTTTTCGCCCCATCCATACAGTATGAAGGTGGCCGCGCCCGCTGTCAAAGCGACAACCAGGACCGACAACCAGGGGCGACAAGGAGGGGCGACAACCAGGAGTGACAAAAGGCAGAATGTTGAGACCCGCGAAAATACAGGCATGAACGAAAATACTTGACTTACGTTGTATATCGAGGTATATAACCATTGGCGTAGGCACTTGAACATAACGACGCTCTATCCTGCCTATGGAAGGCCGCCGTTGTAGACTGGTGTGCCTCTGACTGAGGGTGAACGTGTCCGGTACAAGTTCTGAGCCGGGTAGGAAGAATGCCTGTCAAGGACCAGACATACCAGATTCAGGAGGCAACAAAATGCGAATTCTCAGGAAACCGGTCTTGACGAATAAATTGTCATTCGTTGCATTTTTGTCGGTCTTATCGGTGATAATAGGGGCTATGCAGGCAAGGCCGGTCCTGGCCGATACCATATCGTACAACGCTATCATTGCCAGCACGCCGGTGGATTTGTCGAACGTTTCTCTCAATTTTACGGACTTCAATCCATCGCTCGGCGCTTTGACCGGGGTAACGCTCGATTTGACGGCGACAATAAGCAACTACTATACCGTTACCGGGAATGCGGGCCAAACGGCCAGGGTTACAATATTTCAGTATACCGACTATTCTGACCTGGGTGCAAGCAGCCCTCTTAACCAGTCCTCTTTTTCATTGACCGTCTCGGACAGCAATAACCGCATCACCGGCGGGCCACAGATTTCGACCGCATATAATCCAGTATTCTCCGTCAGCCCTCCAACCGGCTGGACATATAGCAATAATACTGTTCCTGGGGGTTCGGGTCCCAATATCTACTATGACTTGGGCACGTTAGGCAGCAGCAGGTCGGCATCCACACCGACCTACACAACCACGGCTTCCTCCGGCCAATTAACCTACGCCGACCCGGCCCTCCTGAGTGAGTTGACAGGCTCCGGGACCACTCCGCTTTTTGTGACGACCTCGACCTATACCGGCTGGGAGGGCTATGCTCCCGGCGGGGGTGCAAACGGCTCTGTGGCATTGGCGGGCACTATTACCTATGACTATACGCCTGTTCCTATTCCCGGCGCTCTCCTTCTATTCGGCCCCGGCCTCATGGGTCTCGCTGCAATAAGGAAAAGGGTTAAGCGGTAGGCGTTATTCACCAAATATTGCGGGCAAAGTCGGCAAATGGGTTTAGATGTGAGCTGTCCGGCGGCCGAAGGCGTTGGTTTTGACTTTACTTTTCCCTCGCAAAGAGCAATTATAAAGAAAACGTCCTGCCAATCCCCAAGAGGTTTGAACCATGAAGAGTCTGAAGCAATCATGCACTCCTCGACCAAGGCGTTTCAGCTCAGAAGGGTTCGGCTTCATACCTATGGAGTCCGCCCAGCATTTTCTCGTGACGATACCGGGATCGGCAAAAGAAAGGGTTCTTATCAGCGAGCACTTCTCCCTCGCCGAAACCGAACAGGGGCGGGGTACCGGAAGCCATGGAAAGTGATTGTGTGAAAATCATTACCGCATATAGACCAGCCCCTGACAAATGGCTCGGCGATTTCAAAAGGAGGAAGAGATGAAGCACGTCAATACCGACCTCCCCTTCAAGGTGAGGGAAAATTCTATCGTCATAATCAAGAACCTCCCCGTTTGGCAGTGCAGCAACTGCAGCGAATACCTCCTTGAAGACGGGGTGCTGGCGAAGGTCGACATTCTCCTTGGCCGGGTCGATTCCTCGGCCGAGGTCGAAATCCTCAGCTTCGCCGCCTGAAGAGTCGCGGTACTCTCCCGCCATGCAGGACAAATGCATCATAGAAGTCCAATTCCCAATGTCGAAGCTGTCGAAGGAAAGCTATAAGGAGCGTAAGGCAAACTACAATCCACGCCCGCGCGCGGGGGGCGACGGTAGGGGGCAAGCTGCCTGTGCACAGCCAGCGCCATCCGGGAGGTTTGAAACCCAGCCGCACCCTCGTCCCATGCGGGATTATAAGCTGCCGCTCGGAATAGCCGGAATTGTTGCAATAGTGGAAGCCGGTGATGATACTTACCCATGAGGCGCTCGAGCCGAAGGAGAGATCTTATGAGCAGAGCGGAACAGATGGGGACAATTCGTGAGCAATTGCTCAAAAAACGCGACGAAGTCTTCGATGCCCATAGGCTTAACGATGAAGCACGGCTTATCTTGTCAGAGCACGATATCGAAGCTGAAGACACAGCGCAGAAGGAGGCTATCGCCGATGTTCTGGCAACACTGGACGAAACAGAGCAGAAAGAGATCCAAGCCATAAGCAGGGCGCTGGCGAGGATCCAACTCGGGGAATTCGGCGTCTGTGAGGTCTGTGGAAAAGAAATCGAGGTGGAACGCCTTGAGACAATTCCCTGGACAACCGTCTGCAGCAAACATGCAAGAACGGAATGAAGGGGGAGGCGACGCAATGCTCAATGGTGAATGTTTAATGTTTAATGAGTTCCCAGGCCCCCGCGCTGGGTGACGATAGGCATAGTTAAAAGTCTAAAGTCGAAAGGGGCGGTTCATCCCCGCACCTGCGGGGAACACTATTGACCGCCTCTGCCTCCCAGATCGCCTCCCGGTTCCGACCTTCGCCAGCCAACGCTTGAAAAGCTCGGCTTTGGGAGAAGGGATGGACTGGATGATGCGAAAAATGCCTTCGGTGTTGGCGCAATCCGTTTCTCTCAGCTTGCCGTCGGGAGCAAGCAGTTTCAACCCGTGACAAAATGTCACGACTTCGCTCCCTTCTTCCTTGAGTCTTTGTTTCAGCTTTCTCCAGTATGCTCCCGCATCTGCGCTTTCAGTCAAAACGGCCCACACATCGACAATTGCGAACCACCAGTCATCATTATGGATCGTCTTCCTGATTTCCTTACCTCTGAAAACCGCTATGTGAGAGTCCATGTCATCCCCGCCATGAGCGCAGCTCCTTCTCAAGAAATTGGTTATTATCGCGTTTATGGGATATTTTCATGTTTTTTGCCAAGCGGCCCCACGGCCAGTTGCCAGGACTCTCAGCTTCCCTTCTCGCAGAAGCGGCCCGATAGCGCAACCGACGCGCCATGTTGCCTAATCCATTACCTAATTAAATGGGTAATGCCTAATTGGATATGTCGCCGATTTTATGCCGGGCGGCAGAGGGCCGGGCCGAGACATTCTATCGTGGAGCGGCTGCGAAAAGCAGATACCCCTTTTCCTTCGCAAGTCTTTGGCCTCGTGCAACGGCAGACGCTATCCCGGGCTGGGTCATCCTCAAGCGCCCTGAAAGCTCGGTCTGGGACATGCCGAGTTCACGGACCGCCCAAAAGCAGAGGAGCCCCTTAGCTGCCGCGCGTTGCTTCTGCCTGCCCCGGCTGTAGAGATCGTCCGGCGCCAGACCGCAGAGTTCAAGCACCCTGCGCTCAACAAAGGGAAAATCAACGCCCATGATCTTGAGTCTGTAACGATGCTCGAGTTCCTGCTGCGCCTGGGAAAGAACATCAAGGACGAATTGACTGTCGCCCAGCACGCGCACGTCGCCTTTCAGACGTTGAGGCGATTTGCTGATCTCGGTCCATCCTCCATGAGTTCTCATCAGCCCGCCGCCGGACAGATCCGGCCTTCGCCCTTGTGCAAGACCAGCTCTTACGAAATCGAGATAAGCCGCCCTCGCGTCCTTGGCGGCGAACAAGGCGAGGATTGACTCGTCGTCTTGCCAGGCGTATCTTGTCTTCCCCATGAGCATCGCATGGCCGCTATAGGGGAAAATTGCCAATGCCTCCAAGTCCTTCACGAGCCCGGCTCGAAGAGGATTAAGATGAATGTACCGAACGAGCTCCTTGAGGTATGCATCTTCCTGACACACAATGGACTTATAGCGGTTCTGAAATAGCTGCCCGTGCCTTCGGCATCGCCTATTGAAATAGACCGCATAGCCGGTCAGCAAACGGGACATGACAGTCGAAAGAGGCGCGGCGCCCGTGCGCAGGAGCAAGTGCGCGTGATTAGGCAAGAGCGCGAAGGCATAACAGGCGGTTTTCGTTTCAGGAAAGATCCCTCCACAGCGATTAAGAAAATCATCCCGGTCGGAGTCGTCTGAAAATATTCTCCTCCGTTCGATGCCCCGAACAATAACGTGATGAAGGATGCCTGCCGCGTCAAGGCGGGAGTGCCGGGCCATGGCGGGATTTTATCATGACAGTGGGAGTTTTTCAAGAGTTAGTTATATAGTTATGGTCGTCCCCCTGGGTGTTCCCAGGCGTACCTTGTCTTCCCCATGAGCGTCGCATGGCCGCTATAGGGGAAAATTGCCAATGCCTCCAAGTCCTTCACAAGCCCGGCTCGAAGAGGATTAAGATGAATGTACCGAACGAGCTCCTTGAGGTATGCATCTTCCTGACACACAATGGACTTATAGCGGTTCTGAAATAGCTGCCCGTGCCTTCGGCATCGCCTATTGAAATAGACCGCATAGCCGGTCAGCAAACGGGACATGACAGTCGAAAGAGGCGCGGCGCCCGTGCGCAGGAGCAAGTGCGCGTGATTAGGCAAGAGCGCGAAGGCATAACAGGCGGTTTTCGTTTCAGGAAAGATCCCTCCACAGCAATTAAGAAAATCATCCCGGTCGGAGTCGTCTGAAAATATTCTCCTCCGTTCGATGCCCCGAACAATAACGTGATGAAGGATGCCTGCCGCGTCAAGGCGGGAGTGCCGGGCCATGGCGGGATTTTATCATGACAGTGGGAGTTTTTCAAGAGTTAGTTATATAGTTATGGTCGTCCCCCTGGGTGTTCCCGCGCGGGGGGCGACAACGATCAAACGTCAAACAATAGAGGTGTCGAAATGTTTCAATCCACGCCCCCGCGCGGGGGGCGACAGCGAAAAAGGCATAAGGGGGTGCACTATGACAAGGTTTCAATCCACGCCCCCGCGCGGGGGGCGACCAGATGAGTCGTATAATCCCCATGTCGATGTTCATGTTTCAATCCACGCCCCCGCGCGGGGGGCGACCGGACGCCTCCGGCGCTTCTATCGGGGCCGTCGAAGTTTCAATCCACGCCCCCGCGCGGGGGGCGACCCACGTCCAGGTCGCGCTCTCCGCCCTGGCCACCGTTTCAATCCACGCCCCCGCGCGGGGGGCGACACCAAGGATGTTGGCGGCTCCCTCTCCGCTATCGCGTTTCAATCCACGCCCCCGCGCGGGGGGCGACTCGAGAGATAAAGACATTGGATATTCACGCTGCAAGGTTTCAATCCACGCCCCCGCGCGGGGGGCGACGTTCGGCCGCTCCTAAGTCCGTGTTTCCCAGTGAAGTTTCAATCCACGCCCCCGCGCGGGGGGCGACAAAGCGCCTCCTCGGAGGTGTTAGCTATGTGCTCGCGTTTCAATCCACGCCCCCGCGCGGGGGGCGACAAAATCAATGGTTTTCCCGGTCAGGAGCATCTCGACGTTTCAATCCACGCCCCCGCGCGGGGGGCGACCGCTATGTGAGGAATGGGGCTTCGGCCCTCGTAGTCGTTTCAATCCACGCCCCCGCGCGGGGGGCGACGCGTGTTTTGCTGCAGGAGTAGGACTCGGCCATTATGTTTCAATCCACGCCCCCGCGCGGGGGGCGACCCGCGCTGTCAGTTGCGCCCCGGTGCTCTATTGTGTTTCAATCCACGCCCCCGCGCGGGGGGCGACCCGACGCCGACAGATGGGAAGACGATGATATTGATAGTTTCAATCCACGCCCCCGCGCGGGGGGCGACGCAGCCGAAAAACTGGCGAGATCGCGTCGAAGTCGCCGTTTCAATCCACGCCCCCGCGCGGGGGGCGACCTAGCACATTCCCGACTACCGCACATAGGACATAGTTTCAATCCACGCCCCCGCGCGGGGGGCGACTTATTACGGTGAAGTACCCGCCGATCTTAAAGTGTTTCAATCCACGCCCCCGCGCGGGGGGCGACACGATGATATTGATGAGCCGTGGTGGGAAGTCGTAAGTTTCAATCCACGCCCCCGCGCGGGGGGCGACTCAAGGCCGTCAAAATTTTCAACAACGCGGGCGAGGCGTTTCAATCCACGCCCCCGCGCGGGGGGCGACTTTGTGGAAGAATACGTCAGGACCTACAACGGAAGCGAGTTTCAATCCACGCCCCCGCGCGGGGGGCGACGGCAATCCGAGGATTAACCGTTCCTGTCAAAAATCAGTTTCAATCCACGCCCCCGCGCGGGGGGCGACGATGATATTGATGAGCCGTGGTGGGAAGTTGTAAGTTTCAATCCACGCCCCCGCGCGGGGGGCGACACAAGTGCGGTAGCGTTTTTCCGGGTCCCCCTCGGCGTTTCAATCCACGCCCCCGCGCGGGGGGCGACTTCCGCATCGTTGTCACTGCATCTACCTGACAAGGTTTCAATCCACGCCCCCGCGCGGGGGGCGACTCAACGCCGGCTTCAAGATGGGCCGGGCCACCAGGGTTTCAATCCACGCCCCCGCGCGGGGGGCGACACAAATCGAGTCAGCGACCGCTGGCAGCGTGGAGCGTTTCAATCCACGCCCCCGCGCGGGGGGCGACGTTCAGATGGTCGACACTCGCAAGCCCGAGCCGGTGTTTCAATCCACGCCCCCGCGCGGGGGGCGACGTGAAGGCGGGTCTGCATTATGGGGCCTCAGTGAAAGTTTCAATCCACGCCCCCGCGCGGGGGGCGACAAAGCCGCCGCTGCGCTGATGATGCTTTTCTTGATGTTTCAATCCACGCCCCCGCGCGGGGGGCGACACAAATCGAGTCAGCGACCGCTGGCAGCGTGGAGCGTTTCAATCCACGCCCCCGCGCGGGGGGCGACGGGACCCGTCGGCCGCGCCGTACATCGTCCCTATGACGTTTCAATCCACGCCCCCGCGCGGGGGGCGACAACTGGCTCTTCACCTGGCCGTTGACCTGGCTGACAGTTTCAATCCACGCCCCCGCGCGGGGGGCGACATCGATTTTCAGAAGGCGAGCAAGGGTAAGATAAGGTTTCAATCCACGCCCCCGCGCGGGGGGCGACGTCCAGTCGGTCCCGTCCGTCGTCGTCCGCAGGGTTTCAATCCACGCCCCCGCGCGGGGGGCGACAAGCAACGAGCCGGGGACCGGAAGGAGGTACTTTTGAGTTTCAATCCACGCCCCCGCGCGGGGGGCGACCGAGAAGTCGTCAGGGCCCGTCGAGGGCCATGGTATATCCCCACTATAAGGCCATCGGGGCCAAGGTAATTCCCCAGTAGCAGGGCCAAGGTAATTCCCCACTTTGCGCCGCCTCGAAAGGGTGGACGGAAAGGACATGATTCTGCCATTCCTATGGCAACGACCTGGAACGGAGGGATCATGGCGAGGAGGGATATACCGATGAATGAGGTAGCGGAGACAGTGTACCAGTGGCATAAGGGAATGAAGATCCAGCATATTAGCCAGTCTTTAGGTCTCGACAGAAAGACCGTGCGGAAGTATGTCGCCATGGCGCGATCCTTGGGGATTGCCCAGGGAGGGCCGCTTCCGGACGAGCAAGAGTCCGTTTGCAGACTCAATGCTCCTCTGAACGTGCAGGCGGCCTTCGAGACGCCGGCCCTCGATCTGGCGGCCCGGCACAGGGACGAGATCGAGAAATGGCTCAAGGACGAGAACATGACCGCCAAGCAGGTGTGGCGGCTCCTTAGAGAAACTCACGGCATTCAAGTCGGCTACAGCACGATCAAGCGTTATCTCCGCTCGGAGTTCTCCTTCGGCAAAACTAAGGCGACGGTCCGCATAGAGACTCCTCCGGGACTGGAAGCCCAGGTCGACTTCGGCTATGCGGGGCTCATGTACGATCCCGAGGCAGACAGGAAGCGCAGGACATGGGCCTTCATCATGACCCTTTCCTCGAGCCGCCACAAGTTCGTCCGCTTCGTCTTCCGCCAGGAAACGGACATGTGGCTCGATTGTCACGAGCGGGCCTTCGCCTTCTTCGGGGGCGTCCCGAAAAGAATAATCCTGGACAACCTCAAGTCCGGCGTTTTGAAGCCCGACATTTACGACCCCACGATCAACCGGGCCTATGCCGACATGGAACGCCATTGCGGCTTCGTCGCCGACCCCGCGAAGGTGAGAATGGCCGAACACAAAGGCAAGGTGGAGCGCGCCGTCGCCGTGGTGAAAAAACACCTCCTTGCAGGCAGGACGTTCAAAGACATTAAGGAGGCAAACGTTCGAGCTCTCCATTGGTGCAAGGAAGAGATCGGCATGGAGGTCCACGGAACAACCAAGAAGAAACCTTATCCGACATTCCTCATGGAAGAGAAGCCGCATCTTATGCCGCTGCCGGAAACCCCTTTCGAGCGTCCGCTGTGGAAAGAGTGCACCGTCCATCCCGACCATCACATCGTCTTCGACAAATCCTACTACTCGCTGCCGACCCGGTACATCGGCAAGAAGGTGTGGGCGAAGGGAACCAAGAAGACGACGGAGATCTTCCTCGACCAGGAAAGGATCAAACTTCACCCGCGGTCCCATGCGCCCGGACGATGGGCGACGGACCAGACGGACTATCCGCCGGAGAAGCTCGCCTTCCTCATGGCGACGCCCACGTGGTGCAGGAAGAAGGCAGCCGAGTTCGGTCCCCATACGGAAGCGCTCATTTACGCCATCCTTAAAGAAAACGCCATGAGGAACCTCCGGAAGGCCCAGGCGATCCTCCGCCTTGCCGAGAAGCACTCGGGCAAGATAGAAGAAGTTGCCGAAAGAGCATTGAGCTTCGGCGCGACCCGGTACAGGAGCATCAAGGCCATGCTGGAAAAAGACCTCTCCGATGAGCAGACGACGACGCATTCAGCGCCCCTGTCCGATCTAGGAAAGCGGTTCCTCCGAAAGCCCTCATACTTCGGGAAGGAGGCGTCCCATGATTGATCATCACCTCATGGCCGATCTCAGAAAGCTCAAGCTCGGAGGATTTGGAGAAAGCCTGGAGCTCAGGCTCGCCCAGGCGGAGAAAGACGAACTCTCCCATCTCGCCTTCCTTACTCTTGTCATGCAGGACGAGATCGAAAGAAGGGAGACGAAGAAGCTCGCCGTCAGGATACAGAAAGCATCCTTTGAAGAAGAGAAGACGCTGGAAGGGTTCGACTTCGCCTTCAACCCGAAGATCAAACGAGGGGCCGTGACCGATCTCGCCGCGTGTCTTTTTATAGAGAAAAAAGAGCATGTGCTCATCTATGGGCCGGCCGGGGTGGGAAAGACCCACCTCGCCCAGGCGCTGGGTCACGAGGCCTGCAGGAGGGGATACGGCGTGCTTTTTGTGAAGGCGGTCAAGATGCTCAGGCATCTCTTTGCGTCGAGGGCCGATCAGTCGTGGGAAAGGCAGATCAGGAAGTACCTTAACCCCGATCTGCTGATCATCGACGACTTCGGCTCACGGCGCTGACGCCCATCCAGGCGGAAGACGTCTACGAGCTGGTGGCGGAGCGCCATTTGAGATCATCCACAATCATCACCAGCAACCGGCCGCCTCAGGACTGGGTGGCCCTGTTCCCCGACCCGGTCATGGCCAACTCGGCGCTCGATCGCCTGAGCCATCATGCCCATCACATTATGATCGATGAAGGAGAGTCCTATAGGAAGAACCTGAGTCCGAAGACGAAGCAATAACAAACCACTCTCTTGCGGTGCAAAGTGGGGAATTACCGTGGCCCCGGGGGTGGGGAATTAACTTGGTCCTTGACAGGCCCTAAAGGAGATCGCAAAGAGTTTCAATCCACGCCCCCGCGCGGGGGGCGACCTACTACGGTTGGATTCAGACCGTCGGCCCGGCGCTGTTTCAATCCACGCCCCCGCGCGGGGGGCGACATTTACATGCCATGGGGATGTGTGATATAAAGGGAGTTTCAATCCACGCCCCCGCGCGGGGGGCGACCGTCCTCGACGCGCGCCGGATCCGTGGGGATCAGCGTTTCAATCCACGCCCCCGCGCGGGGGGCGACCAAAACCTTTCCGTAGGCGTCCAGGCTGCCGGAGAGGTTTCAATCCACGCCCCCGCGCGGGGGGCGACGCCGGCGAACGACCCGAGCGTCAACTCCTGGGCGGCGTTTCAATCCACGCCCCCGCGCGGGGGGCGACGACGATCGCCGTTGTCGTCAGCAACAGTTAAGGAGTTTCAATCCACGCCCCCGCGCGGGGGGCGACTAGAACCATACGGTGTACGTCATCCCTACAATGGGTTTCAATCCACGCCCCCGCGCGGGGGGCGACTAGCCGAGAATTTCAACGCTGGCCAGCTCAACTATGTTTCAATCCACGCCCCCGCGCGGGGGGCGACACATCCTCTATATAAGACCGTTCGCTCCGCATAACGTTTCAATCCACGCCCCCGCGCGGGGGGCGACGCAAAAACGCATATCGCCGAAGACCTCGGCGCGGCGTTTCAATCCACGCCCCCGCGCGGGGGGCGACGGTCGACACTATCGCGGGCAAACTCTACCAGCTCGTTTCAATCCACGCCCCCGCGCGGGGGGCGACGACATAAATATCGCGGTACTGGCCCAGGAGAACAGGTTTCAATCCACGCCCCCGCGCGGGGGGCGACAACGCTCTTTGACACAGTCAAATATATTTCAGAGTTTCAATCCACGCCCCCGCGCGGGGGGCGACGAGCTGCACCACGCGCACTCGATCAAGCTCTACACCGTTTCAATCCACGCCCCCGCGCGGGGGGCGACTTGGAAGGCCTGAACGACTGGATCGTCCAGCACATGCCGGAGTTTCAATCCACGCCCCCGCGCGGGGGGCGACGTCGTAGGCGCTAAGATGAACGAATGGCTGCACCGTGTTTCAATCCACGCCCCCGCGCGGGGGGCGACGCGGCCTCTGCCTTCGCGCTCGGTATCGGGGTCGACGTTTCAATCCACGCCCCCGCGCGGGGGGCGACTAAGGCCAAACACCTTGCTTATGCGGTTTAGGAACGTTTCAATCCACGCCCCCGCGCGGGGGGCGACGTCTGGTGAGCGTGGAGCACGGCGACCATGCGAAGTTTCAATCCACGCCCCCGCGCGGGGGGCGACGCGGCGCTGGGCGTGACGGTTGAATATCTCAAGACCGTTTCAATCCACGCCCCCGCGCGGGGGGCGACTCGCAGTAGCGGCGGCGGTAGGGACGTACTGTGTGTTTCAATCCACGCCCCCGCGCGGGGGGCGACCGCAAACCAGGGGGCCATCATAAATATCACGCAAGGTTTCAATCCACGCCCCCGCGCGGGGGGCGACAAATCCAAGAAACAGTAGGGGTGCCAGTATATGTGTTTCAATCCACGCCCCCGCGCGGGGGGCGACGTATGGGAAGCCCTCGGGCAGCCGAGGCATTACATAGGTTTCAATCCACGCCCCCGCGCGGGGGGCGACACGCCGGAGAGGCGGAGCTTGGCATCTGACAGAGAGTTTCAATCCACGCCCCCGCGCGGGGGGCGACAAGCCGGGGGAATTGAGAGAGGCGGTGTGTGGCAGCGTTTCAATCCACGCCCCCGCGCGGGGGGCGACCGACTGGGAGCGGGACATTTTCACAAGACGCAGGATGGTTTCAATCCACGCCCCCGCGCGGGGGGCGACGATGAAGAATGGATTGGAAGCCTCAAAGGTAATGCGTTTCAATCCACGCCCCCGCGCGGGGGGCGACGCCGAGCGCCCCGAAAAACACACCGACTATGAAGTTTCAATCCACGCCCCCGCGCGGGGGGCGACCCTCTGCTGATTTGCAAAAGATCGTGTCTATGTCGTTTCAATCCACGCCCCCGCGCGGGGGGCGACAGGGCGCTCTTAGCTTCCGGAACGTCCTCATCGACGTTTCAATCCACGCCCCCGCGCGGGGGGCGACACACGACATCTCCCGACGCGCCATACACAAAAGCGTTTCAATCCACGCCCCCGCGCGGGGGGCGACGCAACGAGCAGCAGATGAAGCTCGAATTTATCAACGTTTCAATCCACGCCCCCGCGCGGGGGGCGACAGTTTTTCGTCAAGGGGTACATGCAGGTGACGAGCGTTTCAATCCACGCCCCCGCGCGGGGGGCGACCTTCTCCGCGTCGCGAACATCATCTCCTACAAAAGTTTCAATCCACGCCCCCGCGCGGGGGGCGACCAGCGACGAGCGGCTTATCGGAGCTGCAAAGGAGCAGTTTCAATCCACGCCCCCGCGCGGGGGGCGACACGGCCTGGGGCTACGAATAGGAGGTAAGGGACAATGTTTCAATCCACGCCCCCGCGCGGGGGGCGACGGGAGGGCTATTCGGATGACGCTTGAGGAAAAGATGTTTCAATCCACGCCCCCGCGCGGGGGGCGACGAAGGACTGATGCCCAGCGATATTCCCAAGATACGTTTCAATCCACGCCCCCGCGCGGGGGGCGACTACGAGCGGCCGGACCTCTCTGCGGAGAGCGCAGAGTTTCAATCCACGCCCCCGCGCGGGGGGCGACTCTGGATGATCGCAAGGCTTTACTGCGCGAACTGCGTTTCAATCCACGCCCCCGCGCGGGGGGCGACTCCGGACGCGCTCCCGAAACTGCCTCAGCTTGAGCGTTTCAATCCACGCCCCCGCGCGGGGGGCGACTCTGCTCGCGGCAGATCCGCAGTAGACCTTCATAGGTTTCAATCCACGCCCCCGCGCGGGGGGCGACGCGCCCATCCCCGCGTCGCAGATGTGGGGTATCTGTTTCAATCCACGCCCCCGCGCGGGGGGCGACGAAGTTAAACGGCCTGGCCCCGACGACGGTAAAGGGTTTCAATCCACGCCCCCGCGCGGGGGGCGACGGTGTTGCTCTAATGCGTTAAAAACAAACAACAAATATTCACGATTTTGCGGACCGGGCGCATCGCGTTCCGTTTTACCTCATATAGTTGTCAAAGAGCACACAATAAGGACTGCAATTTCAATAGGATACAACACGCGCGAAAGTTCCCGGAAAACCGTGTCCGCTTAGGGTTCGCGCATCATGCGATCAGCGGCCCTTCCTGGTCAACGCCCGCTTTGGCGCCCACGTGCTCGACGCGCCGTCTCCAGTTCGACCCCAGATAGTAGAAACGCAGGCTGTCCTTGTCGTGATCGATCTCATCGATGAGGCGATGCTTCAGGAAAGTCCATTGCGCCGGGTCCATGATGCATTCAAAAACGGAATACTGGACCCTCTGGCCGAAGTCTTCACACGCCTTAGCCACCCGATTGAGGCGCCGCGAGCCGCCCGGGTCTTTCGTAGCTACGTCGTAGCTCACCAGAACCATCATCGGGGCGCCTCCCTATTTCGAGATGAAGGGCGGATAACCGTCAAGGTCTCCACGCAGATAGCGCGCGAAGAGGAGCGCCTGGACGTGAAACAGCATGCCGATCGCCACTTTTTCCCCAAGAAACGGATGCAGAATCTCTTCCTGCTTTCGCTCCTGATACGCCACGAGCACGGTCTTTCGCGTTTCGTCGGTCATAGTGACTGCCCCCGAATCCATCTTTTTGAACCCCTTGTCCTGCACCTGCTGCAGATTGATGAGCGAGAGAGCAAGGCGGTCTGCTACCAAGGGTCTGAATTCTTCCATGAGATCGAGGGCGAGCCCGGGCCGGCCGGGTCTGTCCCTGTGCAGGAAACCTACCGCTGGATCGAGCCCGACTGTCTCCAGGGCCGATCTTACGTCGTGCATCACAAGGGTATAAATGAAGGAGAGCAGGCAATTTACGTTATCGAGGGGCGGGCGCCTGTTGCGCTCATTGAACCGGAACGCCTCTTTTTGGGCAACGATCAGATGATCGAACACATCGAAATAGATGTGGGCCGAATCTCCCTCTATGCCGCGCAACGCATCAAGAGGGTATTCCCGGGCAAGAAGCTCGACCTGCCTGGTCAGGCGCGCGGCAGCGTGGCGGACCTGGTGCTCGTCGATCTTGCTTGCGTGGTCCCTGGCCGCCCTGAGCAGCACAGCCCGGCAATTAGCGATTTTCCCGGTCAGGACGCTTTTTGCGACCTCCGCCGATTGCCGGAGGTCGTCGGCGCGCCTGTATTGCTCCCTTCTCAGAAGGACGTTGCCTGAGACGGGACCCTGCACCCTTGCCATAAATCGGCCGTGCTCGCTCAGGAAGCTCACGGCCACCTGGTTTTCTGCGCAGAAACCCATAAGATACGGGCTGCACCCTACGTTGCCGAAGCAGACGATGCCGGAGATGGTGTGCACGGGTATGCGCAAACGCACGTCGCCATCGACCTTCACGGCCACCGTCTCGCCTTCTTTCGCGAGGTACGCCCCCTGGGTGGTCACATAGAGCGTGTTAAGGAGTTTTTTCATGGCGAGCTCACCATTCGTTCCAGGTAGCGCTTCACCGAAGACTTTTTGCCCATGGTTTTCGGCAAGCATTCCTCAAAAAGTGAACAACTGTTACATTTCTTGCCGTAGATCGGCTCTGGTGTCGTTGCTGAAGCAATAAGCGCGTGCATGCGTCTTGCGGCGCCTTCCGTTTCCTTCCGGACGGTATCCGTGAAGGTCACACCGTGTCTCCGCATCGATTTCCCATAGAAGATCGCACCGTCTACGATTCGTGCATTTAGCATCTCTTCCAGGCATAATGCTTGGGCACAAATCTGGATCTCGTAGCTTTTCTCATGTTTCAGCTTCCCTCGCTTATACTCCACCGGAAACGGCCTCCAGAACCCTTTGACTCCCGGTAAAGCAACCCCATGTGTAGGCTCGCTGTCAGAACTGGCCGTAGACGGTGAAACACCGAGACGACGGAATTCTACGACGTCGGCCACACCCGAAAGGCCCAGCTTCAAGGAACGGAGCCGCAGCCCCCGGACAATACGAACCTCTTTTCGCATCTCACAATCGACCTCGTCGGTTTTGTCATGAAGGAGATGACCTTCGGCAGTAAACTGATTTTCTTCCCATGCACCTTCAACAAAATGAAGAGCAGCCCTTCGTTCACAGAAGACCAGATCGGCAACAGACGAGATAGGTATCAGATCGTCTTGGGAAAACTCTTCCCGGCTGCGCGTCTCGATCATGACCGAGATCTGATCGAAGCGATAGGCTGTTCATGTCTAATGTGCAGCACAACTCCTTTCGGAAGGCTGTCTTCAGTCCACGCGCACGTAATGTTGTCCTTGTAATCGTCAAACGATTCCGGATACGTCTTGCCCGGTTTTAGTTCAACCTTGATTCCTTCAAACAGCTTGTGGGCGTGATAGCATCCAAGGCGGGCCTCGCGTTTGTTCTGATCGCCGTTATTCGGGCTCTGAGTGCCCACATGTTCGAAGTCGTAGATTCCGCGAACGGTCATTTCAGCCCTGGCCGCCGATTGATCGTGCGTAAACATATTGCCGAGCGCATCGAAGAAAAGCGTGAGATCGTCATTGCTAAAACCCGTCCTCTCGGCAAATACAGGTGAAATGTAGACCTTGGCTGCGTAGAGGGCGTATGGAATGATGTGTTTGTTGCCCATGGTACGCTCCTTCTTTTCGTCCTCTGGCCTTGTGACAGCGCAGCGGGTAATCGAGATGTCCAGCGGAGTAATAGGGTCTAAGGACCTGGCAAATGTGAACTGAATAGGACCACGTACTTGTCCGAACGCGGAACCCTGGAGCACATCTTTGCCGATTGAAAGAACGCCGCCAAACGCCCTTACGTCGTAGAATTTATTACAAAGCCATTTCATGGCGGCCTCGGCTTTTTCTTTGTCTGTTGCCTTCTCCTTGTTGGGGAGCGTCTCAGTCGCATCTTTTATGGCGGTTGTGATTTCGTTATTCATTATGTTCCCCTGCCGCACCAGAATGTCGTACCGGACTTCCTTCTTGAAGTCAGATACGTAGTTACGAATCTTTCTCTTCATGCACACATCCGAAACCAAGCCCTTGTTGCTCGTAGGGTCGATACGCGGCATATTGCCGGCATCAGGATCACCGTTAGGATTACCATTCGTTACATCGAAAAGGATCAGAACGTCATGACGATTTGTGAGTGATGTTTCCATGGCTTATTCTCCTTTGCGGTTTGTTTTGTATTCAGCAGATTCAGTCTCTGCTTCCTCGCTGTCATCGATATCGGCAATATCAAGACCCTGCATCCCTTTGGACGCCCTGAATTTTCTGACTTGTTCGATGTCGTATGCTTTTTGTTGGTAAAAGCCCAACGCAAAGCGGCCTTGCCGTTCCAGATCCAGTAGGCGAGGAAATTTGGGAGCCTCACCTGGTTCTTCGGGGGTAGCTTTGAACTTTTTGCAAATGTCGATTACGGTCTCCTCAATGGCCTTAGCAGCTCTCTTGTCCTTCTCACTTCCCTTCGAGAGCTTTGAAAAGTGGTGTCGCGAGAGGGACAAAAGATACGGGAAGACAAGCGCTGGGGCCGTTGATGCCTGGGCGTAGTACCTTTCGATAATTCCGGCATTTGGTTTATCAGCGCCTTGTTCGGGGCCTGCCTTCCCTGCTCGCACCGATCGTTTCTGTAGGGCTTCCAGCACTGCGAGCAAACAACCAAGATTGTATGATGCGTCGGTTGTGTCGGCTAACTGGTACTCTGGCATAAACTCCTCCTTTTTGTTTCGAATAAGTATTAATTTGATAAGGGCAAACCTTGACTGGCTGTAAGGGTACGTCTGGTTTTGCTCATCGTTCTTCACAAGGGCGCTGTAAAACTCATCAAGAATTGACTTGAGCATTATGATCGGGAGCGAGGTCCCTTCAAGGGCAGCCCGGTATATTTGAATAATGCGGGTGGGCAACAACTTGTCGGTCTTCTGCTTCTTTGACTGTCGAAGAGTCGCACGAGCCAGATTTTGAATTGCGAGAGGCGATGCCCGTCTTTCACGACCTTCTACAGTGGAAGCACTGTAGACACTTACAATCTGGAGATCACCCCACCAGTGGTTGAAATTGACAATAGCTTCATTCAGAGTCTGATCCAACCAGTGGCAGACTACTACTCTTCCGGCATTTCCTGCAAGAGCGGCAGTGTAAAGTCGATCTCTACGCAATGGCTCTCTACCGCTAATACCCGCAAAAGGCGCAAGAAGAAAGTCTCTGACTTGTTCCGGGTACGCCCTGCTCAACATCGATTTGAACTGTCCCGGTACCTCGATATTTACCTTTGACCAAAAACAGACCGACAAAGGCCCAATATTGATGTGATTATCTTCTTGCCTTAGGAATTCATTAATGGCCAGTGCATAAGATGCGGCTGCCCGTTCAGATACGGGTGCATTTTGTCCCATTTCGTTACCATAAGATGAAAATGCAGGGGCTTCCTTGGCAAACGACACAACATAGCCGCCTGATGACAGTTTTGGCACGCCAAGAATTTTGGGCTTATGGGAACGAGCAATGGGCAAACCAGCCTCTCCGGTTATGAGGCATATGCTGTCGGTATTTGAAACGAAGACTGGAGCCTCGATATTGTCATCGTCAAATACCTCTTCCAAATACCGGTCAAACCAGTACGCACGGAGGGGGTCGCTATTGTTTTCCGTGATCAGCGGTTCGCCCTCAACGCTGAATCCCAGAGTTGCCGCCTTCAAAGGTAGGAAATCTCTCTCATTAGTTCTTGCCACTAATTCCAAGTTGTCTCTTTTGCCCATCTGAACTTCGATAAAGGGTAGATTCGCCATTATTTTGCCACCACGCTCGCTTAAGTAGTTTGAACGAAATGATAGCAATGCGCCCAACCTCTCATCCTGGGTTTTGGCGTAGGCTTGCTCAATCTGATTCCAGAAATGAAGAAAGGCCTTTGTAGAATTACCACCCCTCCTTGGATCGCAAAAGATTGGATCGCCGGGAGAAATGCCTTTCTTTGTGTCTTCAGAGTGCTCAATACCCAAGACGGCTGTGCAGTTTTCCGCAAGAAAATAAGCTTTACCACCATTGTTCTCGCCGGGGAATCTTGGCATCAGTCTTTCTTGGCCTGGGCGTTCCTTCCCTTTTTCGTCAGTATGGCTCAACGGGACTAAGTGATCGACTCTTAGCTTTCCATCGTAATTAATCGCGATTAAGGCGTGTACAACTCTTGTCTGCAAAGGAAGGTTATCAAGTAATCGGTTCTTCTGTGCATATTCATACAGGGCTTGAAGAAACATCAAATCACCTCCTTTCTTCTTTCCGGTATTATTTTGACTCGTTCCGGGTGGCAATCCATCTGCGAGTCTTTGATTCTGGCGTGGAAGAAGGCGGCATGCGGAACAATCGGGGTTCCCTCAAAATACTTCAGTTGGTTGTCCGGAGTAGTTTTCTTCTTGCCCTTTGGGGCTTTCGTTGCGGCCAACGTTTGACCAGACAAAGCAGCCTCCAATTCCTCGCCTGTGAGCCATCGGAAGCCTTCCCCACGCTGGCTCACATCGAAGACGTCATAGAGCATCAGCCCGAGGTCCTCTTCGGCCCACGTTTTTCTCCAATCCTTTTTCTCTTTGTCGGCATGCACCTCAGCGGCCCTTTGCTCCAAGGCTTCCTTCACATCCGGGACCCATTCGAAGTCGGCAGCGAATTCCCGGCAGCCGAAGGCTGGACGGTGATAGCATTTTCCTTTTGACGCACGCCTTTCTATCTCTTTGAGATATTTTTGTAGGTTGAAGCGGTTGGCGTCATGGAGTCCAGTTGTCCGCACCTCTGCCGTGATAAGGTATTCGACATCTGCCAACGCAAGCATATTTCTCTGAGCCGCATCCGGAGCGCCTCCACCGGCAGAGATATACTTGATAGGAATTTTTCCCGCCATCCATGACTGGGCTTCTTTCAAACTGATCACCGAGGTCACCTCATTGCGACGAAAATTGAACCATCGCCCTTTCTTTACGACAGAGATGGTGTCGATGACATAGTACATCTGCGGCTCCCAGTAGATAGCTTCGAGTATTCCACGGGCGGCCGACGGGGTACAGATGGGGTAGCTCACCCGTTCCACTTTCATTTCCGGTCTGGTGAAGCAGGCATAATCCCCCCATACGCGGACAGTAACAGGATTTGTTGGGTTCATTGGAAAAAGTCCTCCATTGGTCTATTCTCGATTACCACCCCAAGGGGTGGGTCGGTTTTGTAACACCAATCAGCGAGCACAGGGATTTCCAGACGGTCGTGCAGGAGCGGCGTTATGGCTCCAATCGCTTTCAGTTTCGCAAAATCAGAATAAGGTCCCTGATTGCGGATACTTACCATATATCGCTGCAACTGGCGCAGGGTTTTGAAATCGAAGTCTTTTTCGCGGCGGACATCACCGATCATTTCCTTGCCCTTGCCGTACGGCACGATCACAGAAATGGTCGCATCCTTTATGACTCGCGCGTGTTCAGCCACCTTGCGAAACCTGAACTCAGCACGATATTCCTGAATAGTATGTTGCCCGATCCGGGTAAAATCCGTTGGCGTAATCTGGTAGAGTTCGTGGAAGTATCGGGCAAAAATGGCTGGATCTTCGGCGAGTTTTTCCGGTTCAAGATAGGCAGGGGTAATGCTTGTCCCTATACTGTAAATTCCAGGCGGCAGCTCTAGCATCGGAGGGGTAGAAGATAACGACCTGCCCACGGCAGAAGTTTCCTTGCTTATCGCGCAGTAATCCCTCTCGATTGCATCTTCCGGCCGCCTGTACAAGGGAATCAAGAGGACCCATGGCCCTGAAAACAATTGGAAAGTCGATATCAACCCCTGCTTCGACCAATTGCGTGGAGGCGACCCAGCATGGCTTGCCGCTCTTGAGCCTTGTCTTAATATTATTGCATGGTGGGTTCTTCGAGAGTCCGAGTAAATCCAAACGATGGGCCGGGCACATGGCCGAGGATAGATGAAACAGTGCCTCCCGCACTTCTTCACCGTAGACTCTCTCCCGCAGGCGCGCATGCAGGGCCTCCCAAAGCCCAAAAGCCTGACGACGGACGTTAAGAACGGACAGGGCTTGCGGATGAGCGGTCATTCTTTCAGCAAGGGTTCGCCAATCGACAGGGTTCTCCTTGGGTTCTACACGGTAGTCCACTCGGCGGAGTGTTTTGAATACCCGTTCCGGTTCTGAAACTATTGGAACCATCTCATTTGGTTCAAATCCATTTCTTAGAGTAGCTGATTTCTTGAATGCAGGCTGTGTAGCCGAACAGAAAAGGATGCTGACACCCCAGTGATCCCTCAATTCACGCAACACATTCAGTGTCGGTTCAAGAAGGTGGGTCGGCAATGTCTGCACTTCGTCGAATACCACGACGCTCTGCGCTATGCTATGCAGCTTGCGAGCCTGTCCCGGAGACGCGGCAAAGAGCGTTTCGATAAACTGGACGCTCGTAGTAACAATTACCGGCATATCCCAGTTTTCCATCGCTTTCTCTAGATCGGAGATATTCGTTGGTTCATTAGGTTCCCCGCTATCAGGCCTTCGGGCGTCTGACAGGACTTCAACGGCAGAATGATGCTCCAATACAATCCTGTCGCCAAGAGCATCTCTGTATTCTTTGGCATTCTGCTCTATGATGGATAGGTAGGGGATTACCACGATCACCCGCCTGAGATCATGTTTTTTGGCGTGTGCAAGGGCAAAGGCCATGGAGGACAGGGTTTTTCCCCCGCCTGTGGGCACGGTGAGGCTAAAGAAACCCTGAGGTAGTCGCTCGCCTTTATCCATACCGGCATCGAAGATTGTGTTGCGCAGATGGTTGAGATCATCCTCGGGACGTTCACGTTTCTTTTGCTCCCTTACTGCCTGAATCCGGTGCAGAAGGCCTGCAGCATCAAGTTTGCTGATCTGTCGCTGCCAGGGCTTTCCTGCTTTCTGCTCCATTTCCCAGCGCTCAGCATCTAAACGATCGGAATCAACGACGATGGAAAACAGCATTCGGATCATGAATTCATGGCGACGCTTTTCGCTGTCATCAGAACTGCCCATGGTGGCAGGATTGGATTCCGGAAAAGCGCCCAATTCTCTTTCACCCTGGGCCAGTGTAAGCAATTGACCATACTTCTCATAGGCGCTGTACTTTGGGCCGTTGACCAGATCGTCCAACATCGCAAGGTCATGAAGCCCTGCATGATGTCCGGCAATAGCAAACGCTGAGGCATCGTCGCCAAACTGGTGTGCGGCAGCAGCAGAACCGTATGCGGCATGGTTTGTTTCTGTGCTGCGCCCTCTTTGACCAAGAAGGTATTCCTGAAATTCTTTGCGGTATTTTCCTAAGTCGTGCAATAAACCAGCAGCATGTGCTGTATTGTGGAAGTTCTCCTTCCAGCGCTTTGTTTCCTGACCTTCGTTCGCACGGACAGGCTGCGCTTCCTTTGCAGACTCCAATGTCCTTTCGGCTACGTTTCGGAGATGAGATCTCAAGAGCTGTTTCTTGGCCTTGTCCTCACGAAGGATTCGACCGTAAAAAGCAGAGCTGATAACTCGATCTGGAGGCCCCTTCATTTTGGCGTCCTTTTAGATTTTTGCTCCCGGAGCCGAAAGTGTTCCCACGTAAAACTACCAACTTTCTGACACGTCATTGTGAAAGACTATGCCCGTACCACTTTTCTTCCCTCCCTATCCCCAAAAAAATCAGATTGCCCGGCGGCTTGCGATGTTGAAGACGTTGAAGGTTCCCGGCAGCGAAGCGCCCTATATGCGATCTTAGCAATACGGACAAAAAAAGACAAGGGAGGGTCCAGAGAGACGCCCATGCCATTATAACTTTCCCTCTCGATCTCGCGTCCTCAGCCAAAGACCGTCGGAATGACTTCTGCCGCCTGAATTATTCAAGAAGCCCCGCTTCCCGGCCCGAACATATTATCCCGCGCCTGGCTCCGACTGTCCCACTGGTCTTACCATTTCAGAGCGTGCCGCGCCTCTCCCGTGCATGCTCCTCCGCGCGCCTGACCTCACCCGCTTTTAAGGACCACGATTCCTGTCCGCTTTATCTCCTCAACCAATGCGCCTCCATCGTTGAAGTCTTCCGGTTTCAGCGGAATCGGCTCTATTCTTGTGTCGATCTTTCTTCTCAAAGGAACTATCGTTCTGCGGTCTTCAAACCTGTCCCCGGTAAATGCCTCAGAAACCAGCGCAACATCGATATCGCTTTCATTGTTGGCTGTACCTTTCGCATGAGAGCCGAAGATGAGGGCTTGGGAAACATGAATTCGATTTTTCTCAAGCTCTTCGATGTATTTCCTCACCGTGCCGGTTATTTCCGGACTTGGTTCATAAGCCATTGCCTCATCTCCCCGATGTATTCCTGAGCACGCCTTGCGGGAGTCTCTCGGGCACCAGCCTCAGGACTCAAAGAAGCGTTGCCACCCGCCTATAGCAAGCTTGGAAGGCGGGTCCCCGGCGTTGTTGCGCATGGCGAGGACTGTCTGAGCGAAAACCGAGTCCTTTGCGGCTTTGAGCGAGTTCCGCAGACAAGCGCCCTACCCCGATCTTACCAATACGGACAAAGAAAGACAAGTTAATTTAATTGGAAGGCGGCGGCGGCGATTAGCCGACCAAGACGTAAGTGGACGAATAGCCAATGAAGGCGTATCGGATGGTCTTTCTCTCCGGGCAGTTTCCTGCGAGGATTGCAAAAGTCGTGTATAATACTTAGAAAATGCAATTCGATGAGGTGAATCATGGATGAGGACAGGCTGCTGAAGAGGATCACCATTAATCCGGAGATATTCGGCGGCAAGCCAATAATCAGGGGGCGACGGCTGGCTGTTGAGCACGTGTTAGGCATGCTAGCTGCCGGAGACTCGCCGGAAACCATTCTCGAGGGTTATCCGTGGCTTGAAACGGAAGACATCCAGGCATGCATCGCTTATGCCCATAAGATTGTTGCTCACGAGCGGGTGGAGCCGTTATACGAAAAAACCGGCACATGAACATTCTTCTCGATACCTGCGTCTGGGGCAAAACCAAAACCAGACTGATGCAGGAAGGCCACGACGTGCAATGGGCGGGAGATTGGCCGGAGGACCCGGGAGACCTGGAAATCCTTGGATGCGCTCATCGGGAGCACAGAGTTCTGGTAACTCTGGACAAGGACTTCGCCGAGTTGGCCATAGTACGAGACATTCGTCATTCCGGCATCATCAGATTGGTCAATATCTCCGCGAGAAAACAGGCCGATGCGTGTATTTATGTACTTGAACGTTATAAGGAAGCAATAGAAAAAGGCGCCATAATTACGGTTGAAGCAAACAGAGTAAGAATAAGATTCTCCGAATGATGCTTACGCCGCCTCCCGAAAGAGCGCTCAAAGCCGCAGAAAGTAAAAGCGCCCTACCCCGATCTTATCAATACGGACAAGGAAAGACAAGTTAATTTAACGAAAGGCGGCGAGACCCGCCTCCGGCCTTATTTCACTATCGCAGCACTCCAGTTCTGATATAATATGTAGTAAGAAGGCTGCTATGAGATTTGAATGGGATCCCGAGAAGGCTGCGGTAAATCTCAGAAAGCACGGAGTGGCATTTCAAGAGGCCGCGAGCGTGTTCGGCGATCCTCTGGCGATAACATTTTTGGACCCGGACCATTCCGAGGATGAAGAAAGACAGTTGACTTTTGGCTTCTCGCTTCAAAAACGGCTCATCGTTGTCTCGCATACCGAACGCAGAGGCCGAACACGAATCATAAACGCGCGTCTAATGGACCGCAAGGAAAGGGTGATCTATGAGGGAGGCTAAACCACCGGATGATCTCCGTCCGATATATAAGCGAGAAGACCTTGGCGTGGGAGTTCGCGGAAAGTACTTTGAATCCTACCGCAAAGGAACGAACCTTGTGCTTATAAGCCCCGACGTGGCGAAAGTCTTCACCACCGAAGAAGAAGTCAATGAGGCGCTTCGTTCTCTCATTAGCCTGGCAAAGAAATCAACAGGCCGAACAAAGCATTGAAGGGGGAAAGCTCGGGGACGATCAGAATCAAAAGCTGAAATTCTGCCTTCTGTCACTCCTGGTTGTCATGCCTCCTTGTCACTCCTGGTTGTCATTTTGACAGGAAATCCTGAACCGGGCATACTCTTAGAGGGGGCGAAAAGACCGGATCACGCAGGAGATGGGTCATGGCAAGGGAGGACCCCGGTTTTCGCGCCGCTCTCAGCACTCGCCGGAATACGGCCAGCAATGAGGCCTTCGACGGCCTCCGCAACGGGCTGAGCGCCGCCGTCGACGTCCTTGTCGATCTTTTGGGTTCCGAGAACGAGTGGGTGCGGCGCGTCGCCGCAAACGACGTCATCTGCCGCGTTCTCAAGGCCAAGGAGCTGATGGAACTGGAAGATAGGCTCAAGCGCCTGGAAACGGCCATGTTGGGCGGGCGGCCGGGCATATTTCGCGGATAGCTTTGTCCTCATCGGGTCCGCGCCGTCCTCACGTACCTAAAAGTACGCTCCGGTGGGCGAACCCTCGACTTCGCGCTCTCCATCGAAATCCGCTCCGGCGGCAAAAGCCTTACATGGTGAAGGAGAAAACGATGGGCCTGTTCACTTTTCAGCGAGTCCTTTAGCCCGTCACTTCGCCGAGATCCCGATCACGCCGCACGCCACCCTCGGACCCGCGTTGCCTGCCGGCTGCGAGACCAGGTCGTCGGCCATGGCGTGGACTATGAGGCCGCGGCCTACGATGGAGTCGCGTCCCTCAAGAGAAAGGAGCTTGTCGGTCCATTCGAAGTGGGCCTTGCCGTCCTTGTCCGCCGTGATGTTCCCGAGGTCCCCCACGTGACGCTCCCGGCTCATCGGCCCTCCGTGGGGCATCCCCTCCTCCGGAAAAATTTGCTTGACAAAGAGACTGCTTTGTCCGCTAGAGTCTATGTTGAGACCCTGATCTATACGGATAGACATCCTGTCGCACCTTGCCGCGTTAGAGGAACAGGAAAAGCGCACAGCGCGTTTGCTGATCAAGGAGATGGTGTTTTATATCCGAGAACTTAAGGTCCAAATGCTAGGGCCGGTTAGGCGCGTGTACGATCGATCTATTGGCAAATGGGAGGGCCAAAGTTATTAGAATGCTGCTAAAACCAAAATAAGGGGGAGCGAAATGGAAAACAGAAGGAACTTGATTTTATGCGCGAGCGTTGTTTCAATCCTGTTCTTCTTTGGGTTAATCTTTCTTGCGGTTTCAAGTCGGGACGCCGGTGCAGCAGGACCCCCCGCCAAGATTCTAAAGATTGGTGCTCTCGAGAGTGTGACCGGGTGGTTTTCGGGTCACGATCTTGGAGATTGGCACGAAGTACAGTTTGCCGCCGACATGATAAATGAAAAGGGCGGCGTCGCTATCAAGGGAGAGAAATACCAAATTGAGCTCTCGCTAGAAGACGGGAAAAGCACGCTTGAAGGTATCGCGAGCGGGGCGAACAGGCTGATTTTCGAGAAGGGCGTCAAGTTCATCGTCGGTCCGGCGGCATTCTTTTCGGCTGCAGTGGCGCCGATAGCGAATCCGAACAAGGTGATATACGTCGTTGCCTTTTCCACAAACCAACCCTTGGAATGCGACAAAAACACGCCTTACGCGTTCCTGGGTTACAATTCGAGCGTCGGGGAGGCGCTTGCTACTATTATGTTTTACAAGAAGCACTATCCGAATGTTAAGAAACTCGCCTTTGTAATCCCGGATGACGGCTCTATACCCTATCTGACTCCAATAATGAAGAAGCTATTTGCCCTAAACGGAATGTCCATGGTCGGCGATCCGATCGGCTACTCGAATGAGGCGACGGATTATAACCCTATAGCTGCAAAGGTCAATGCCCTTAAGGACGCCGATGGCGTATTTCACCTGAATGGAATTGTGCAGGGAGTGGCTGGCACCGTGAAAGGGCTCCGTAACCTGGGCAACAAGAAGCCTTACGCGGGCATCATCGGTACGGTATTGGATGATGTGGTTGCCATTGCAGGCAAGGAAGCGACAAAAGACGTATTCACGTGCGCCGCAACTCCGGTTGATCCCGGCAACACAAGTCTGATGAATGAAATGGGTAAGAGGATCGTCGCCAAATATGGAAAGACCGAATCGATGACTGTTCAAGGCGCTGATTGCTTGTGGGTGCTTATACAGGCCATCGAGGCAGCTCAGAGCCTTGACCCTACGGTAGTGAAAGCCAAGTGGGAGAATATGGACAAAGTACAGACGTTCCAGGGAACGGGCAGGATGTGCGGCGACGAGACTTATGGCCTCAAGCATCACGCCGTCTCCCACCCCCAGCCCTTCCAGATGCTGAAGGATGGCAAGGCGGTTAACGCCGGATTAGTGGACCCGGGTGTAATCCCATAGTAGATTTATTCTTTCCTTCGATAACCGGGGCCGGCGAAGGTCCTGTCCCCGGTTATCGAAATATCGTAAATAACGCGCGAAAAGGGGACTATGACGATATGGAACTGGCAGTAGCAACGATAAGCAATGTGCTGATACTGTCAGCAATGTACGTGCTTGTGGCGTTGGGCTTTGCGTTTCTTTTCAGCATGCTGGGGATACTCAATCTTGCCCACGGCGCCATATACATGGTTTCCGGTTATATCGGTTTCATGCTGATATCGGCCTGGGGTGTTGGGCACTGGTTGGGATTAGCGCTGACAGCGCTCATAGCGGCCGCGTTCGGCGTATTCCTGGAGAGGTTCTGCTTCCGCCCCTTTGTTGGGAACTTCAACCGTATGATAATGATCGGCGTCGCCCTCACAGTCATTTTGCAGACTACCGTGAATATCATAGCGGGCACCAAATCGCTTGCCATACCGACGTTCTGGGAGGGGGTCTTCCAGGCTGGACCCTTTGCCGTCAGCCATGAAAGGGTAGTAACGTTCGCCGTTGGCACACTCCTTCTAGGCGCCACAGTCTGGCTGGTAAATCGAACGAAATGGGGACAACAAATGCAGGCTATTGCGCAAAATGCCGAAGCAGCGTCCCTGCAGGGCATCAACGTGCACCGCGTTTCCTCCCTAGCCTGCGGCCTCGGCTGTGCTCTTGCTGCGATAGCGGGATGCATGATGGGCGCTTATTCAGGTCTAGGTCCGTACGTAGGCGATTCCATGCTGGTAAAAAGCCTTATGCTGGTTATCCTTGCGGGAGTGGGCAGCATCGGCGGCATTTTTATAACCGGCTTGGTGCTGGGCGGTCTCAACGCCGTTATTCCTGTGCTCACTGGCGGCGCCACTAGTGACGCAGTTGCTGTCGGCATCGTCGTCGTCCTTCTTCTCATCAAACCTAAAGGTTTCTTTGGCCACGAGGTTGAGGCTGTAAGTGATTCTCAATCAGCGGAGAGCGCGGTCGCTGCAGGTCAAATAGGCAGCGGAAAATTGGCAAAATTCATTTTTTATGGCGGCTTGTTCGTCGTTTTCGCCTTTGTGCCGGTGTTTTTCGACGCTCCTTACAAGCTGCACGTTCTTATCATGAGTTTCATCTTCATCATTGCCTAGTATGAGCCTCCGTACGATAACCATTTCGGGCCAATTTCCCATGGCTCACGCGGCCTTTATGGGCATTGGAGGTTATGCTTCGGGCATGGCCGCAAGATGGCTCGCCTGGCCGGTCTGGCTTGCCGTCCCCTTTGGGGCATTGGCGTCTATGGCTCTCGGCATTTTGATTGGCTACCCCTTTTCCAGGCTGAGGGCATTATACTACGCGCTGGGGAGTCTTTTCTTCGGAATCGGGGTAATCCATGTTGTCAACGCCTTTGGCATTTACACCGGCAGTTATGGCGGTCTGACGGGCATCCCGCCTCTTTTCGCCAGCAAGGTATCCTATTACTATTTCTTCCTGGGGTTAACACTGGTCACGGGTCTTTTCCTCTACCGGTTTGAATTCTCTCGCATCGGCACAGATTTGAAGGCGGTCGCGCAGTCGCACGTGGTTGCTTCAAGCGTCGGCATCAGCGAAGGCTTCTACCGGATCCTCGCAGTCGGGGTTGGATGTTTCTTCGCAGGCCTTGCCGGGGCCAGCTATGTCCACTACAGTTCAATAGTGTCTCCTTATACTTTTAACTTGCTGGCAACCCTGTGGCTCGTCATGTACGTACTCGTCGGCGGAGTAGACAGCTTCGCGGGACCTATCATTGGGACCCTTATACTGTTCTTGATCCCGGAGATTTTCCGGGATTTGAAACTCTACGCTCCTTTTATTTCTGCCGTCATACTGCTCATTGCCGTCTACGTTTTGCCCAAAGGTCTCGTCAGTCTCCCCGAGGTAATAATTTCCAGGCGCGGTGAATGAAGCAAAAGAAATGCGTAAAATCTTTTGATTCCGGTGCCCATAGGGCGTCGCCCCGCCCGGCCGCCAGAAAACGTCGCATGGCTCCCAGTCTCCGACTTCTTCACTACCACTTCAAACCGAGTTGTGCAACAAGAAAAACACTAAAAAAGACCGAAATGCTCCCAGGAAGGAACAGAGCGACCTGCTATGAAGATTCCTCGCGCATAGAAAAACCACTAATCTCAGCTTTGCCCCCTCCCCCCTTGGGGTTTATGGAGGGTCTCGCTGTTTTTCTTTGCGATCAACCACTAAGGAGACCAGAGCATGGCAGGACTAGCCCTCTTCGGCTTTCGGTTCATCCGCTTCGTACATCCCGACCAAGGCGGAGCTGGACGAATAGCCAATGAAGGGGGTATAATTATGGATTATGGAGGGTATATGGGCGCATTTGCAAAAAGAGACATCCTTGGCTTAAGCGTACCGGAGCGCATTCAGCTTGCTCAAGACATCTGGGACAGCGTTGCCGAGGCGCCTGAGGCTCTGATCCTGGCCGACGAGGAAAAGGCCGAGATCGATCGTCGGCTTGATGCTTACCACAAAGACCCCCGCGCCGGATCTCCTTGGTCGGTAGTGCGAGAGCGCGTCAAAAACCGTGGATGACTCGCCAACTCATCATCCGACCGGAGGCTGAAGCAGACATCGCACAAGCCTTTAGCTGGTATGAGGCTCGCGTCTCAGGACTTGGTTCGGAATTCTTGCGTGTTCTGGACGTTGCGTTCAACTCGATCCTCAGAAATTACCATGTCTATCCCGAGGTCCATCGAAACGTTCGTCGAGCACTGACTAGAAGATTCCCGTTTGCCGTCTTTTTTGTAGTAGAAGAGACTTGGATAGTCGTTCTTTCTGTATTCCATGTGAAGCGGAACCCTCAGGAATGGGAAAAGAGAATGTAACGGACGAATAGAGGGGTCTGCGGCAAAACCAAAGCCAGACTGATGCAGAAAGGCCGCGACGTGTAATGGGCGGGATGCGGCAACGGGAGGCAGCGTATCGGCTGGTTGCGCCTCCTGGTCGTCATGACGTATAGTGTCGATCAGGGGTTAGCCCGTCACTTCGCCGAGATCCCGATCACGCCGCACGCCACCCTCGGACCCGCGTTGCCTGCCGGCTGCGAGACCAGGTCGTCGGCCATGGCGTGAACGATGAGGCCGCGGCCTATGATGGAATCGCGTCCCTCAAGGGAGAGGAGCTTGTCGGTCCATTCGAAGTGGGCCTTGCCGTCCTTGTCCGCCGTGATGTTCCCGAGGTCGCCCACGTGACGCTCCCGGCTCATCGGCCCTCCGTGGGGCATCCCCTCCGGATTGAAGTGGCCTCCGGCAGAATCCGCGTTCGGCGCGGAGCAGTCGCCATACTGATGCACATGGAACCCGTGCATGCCCGGGGTCAGCCCCTCGACGTCGGCAACCACGTTAATGCCGTCCGGCGCCCTGGTGAACGTGACTACCCCCGTGACCTTGTTGCCGGTGGTAGGATGGAGGACGGCGACGGCCTTCACCACCTGCTGATCGCTCGTAGCCTGCCCGAACGCGGACGGGGCTGCGCCGAGAAACAAGAGGCCAAAAATGGCAAGCAATACCGCGGCAGTTCTCATGAAATCCTCCTTTTAAACAATTAATGGGACGCCTGACAGCGACGCGGCGGCAACCCCGACTTCCCTTATCCGTCATCCTTCATGAATCATAATCACTCCTGGGGCGGACCGGCAAATATTAGCGGCCTCTCTGCCCTCCTGTAATTCGCGCCGTAAATGCCGAGACAGACGCAGACCAGGCCGATGACGAGGCCTTTCGTGAGGTCTTCCCCCAGAAAGATCACGCCAGAGGCGACGCCGAAGACCGGCGAGAGGAAGGTAAAGACCGACAGGCGGGCAACAGGGTAGACGTGTATCAACTTGAACCAGACGAGGAAGGAGGCGAAGCCGACGATCACGGACTGGTAAAATAACGAGGCAAGCACGCCTCTTCCGATGCTCCCGACAACCCACACGGGTTCGAGCAGGCAGGCCGCGGCGGCGATAATGGGGAGCGAGAAGAAAAGCTGGTAGAGGAAAGTATTGATGGGATGCACGGTTTCTGCCAGATACTTCTTGATATAGAGCGTCGTCAGCCCCCACATGATGGCGGCGGCGACTTCGAGCAGGTCGCCGAGGAGCATCGATTTGGCGTGCATCGAGGGTTTGCCGGCAATCACGAGGCACACGCCTAAAAAGGCGAGCGTCAGGCTGATCAGCCTGACGGTGTTGAGCCTCTCTTTGAGAAGGAAATGGGCGCCGATGGAGACCACGAAGGGGGCAAGGTAGACGAGAACGGAAGCCCGGCTCGCGTTCGTGTAGGACACGCCGAGGTAGAGGCAGACGAATTCGCCCCCGAAGAGGAGACCGACCACGAAGCCGTGAAAGAGCCTGACGTCCCTGTGGAACAGGGGCTGGCGGGCAATCAGGCAGTATCCTATGCCGAAGGCGGAGGCGATCGCGGAGCGGATAAAAGCCGTGAACACCGGAGAAAGCCCCGAGTTCGTCACTTTTATGGTGAAATAGTTGAACCCCCAGAGTATGGTGAGCGCCAGGATAAACAGGAATCCCGTGAGGTCTACGCGGTCCTTGGTCATGTCTGCTCCGTAGATGGTCCGGCAACCGGCGCTTCCGGCATCCCGCCGGCCGGCGATCGGCGACGCTCAAAAGCCGGCGGATAGGGGCCCTTTTCCGACGACCGTATGATACGTCATGGTATTACGGCTGTCAATACCGGTTCTCCAACGAGGCTGCAAGCGCGCGGAAAGAGACGAAGCGGGCGGCGCGTAAAAGGGGAGCGCCGTCAGCCTTTCTCTTTGACACGAGAGGCCGTTTTCACTTATTATCATTACAGGAGGACCGCCCATGTCGGAAAGTATAATGAACACGAAGGAAGTGGCCCGCTATCTGGGGATCCATGAAAAACAGGTATATGCTCTTATCGGCCAGAAACGGATCCCCGCGACGAGGGTAACCGGCAAATGGGTCTTCCCCCGGAAGCTGATCGATGAATGGATCGAATCGAGCGCCCTGTCCGGGCTGCAGCAGGCGATGCAGAAGACCAGGAAGATCGAAGGCGGCCTGCTCGCCTCGGGAAGCAACGACCCGATCCTCGATATGCTCCAGACGCACGTGCGCAGGCTGCACCCGGACTTTCACCTCTTTTCGGCAAACACGGGTAGCACCGAAGGGCTCAAGGCGCTCAACACGGGCTACACCGACATCGCCTGGTCTCATCTCTACGATCCGGAGACAGGGGAATACAACATACCCTTCCTGCCCGTATACACGCCCAACATAAAGCCTGTGGTCGTGAACCTCTACTACCGGGAGCTGGGCTTTCTCGTGCGCGCCCGCAACCCCTTGCGCATCAAAGGGTTCGAGGACCTGGCGCGCAAAGGAGTCCGCTTCATCAACCGGCAGAAGGGCGCCGGCACCCGAAAGCTGATCGATTATCATCTTGACCGGCTCGGCATCGACCCCGCCCGGATCAATGGATACGACAACGAGGTTTACACCCATCTCGAAGTCGGCCTCTCGGTCGTTTCGGGCGAAACGGACGCAGGCGTGGCCACCAGCGCCATCTCCCGGCTCCTGGGCCTCTTCTTTATCCCCATAACCCGCGAGAGGTTCGACATGATCCTCGATCAGCGCACGTTCTTTCAGGGGGGCGTACAGACGCTGACCGAGGTGCTCAGGTCGGAGGAGTTCCGGGGACGGGTGGCGAAGCTCAGCAATTACGACTTCAAGGACTCGGGGAAGATCCTCTACGCGCCCTGATCCTTTTTGCGACGGCCCAGAAATACCAATTCAGGTTTTTGGGCGCCCATTTGGCGAAATAGATTTATTATTACTTAACCGGGCGGGAAGAAAATGGAAATCGGAAAGATAGCAATGGCGCTCGGCGTCAATATCGTGGATTTCTTCGCCTTCGTCCAGCGGGATAACGAAGTCGTGACCAGGGAAGAGGACAGGATCCCCATGCGGCTCGGGAATTGGGATGCCCGCGTCGAATCGCTCATCAGGCGCGTCGGGAACAAGAGGATACAGCCCTTCTATACGGTCATAAAGCCGGGCGGCGGCTCGCGCGGCATGTATTCCCACGAGGGCGAGGAGTCCGGCATCGTTCTCAAGGGGGAGGCATTTCCCTGAAAGCCCCGAAGGCGATGAAAATGGGATACGGCGCAGAGGTACGGTTAACCGTCAATGGCAGGCCGGTGATTGCGGCTATTCCCGCCGAGACCACCTTGCTGAGGTTCCTCAGGGACCATCTCAGGTTGACCGGCGCCAAGTGCGGGTGCGGCGTTGGAGACTGCGGCGCCTGCACGGTGATAGTCAACGGCGAGGCGAAAAAGTCATGCCTTTTACGGATGGGCAGGCTGCAAGGCGCCAGGGTTGAGACTATCGAGGGCCTGTCGGCCGATGGCCTGCATCCTCTCCAGCAAGCTTTCATCCGCAAGGGCGCGATTCAATGCGGTTTTTGCACTACGGGCATGATTATGGCCGCCAAAGCGCTCCTGGATCGAAACCCCTCGCCGTCCAGAGACGACATAATGGCGGCTTTAGGCGCTAACTACTGCCGCTGCACCGGTTACTTCGGCATTATCGAGGCCGTCGAGGAGGCGTCGAGGGTCATGTCGGGTCAGATCGCCGATCTGGCCCAAGCGCCGGTGGATGCCGGGCCGGACATAATCGGCGCATCGGTACAGGACGGCTCTGACGCGCTGAAGGCCACAGGCCGCCTCGTTTTCAGCGACGACCTCTATTTTGACGGCATGTGTTACGGCGCTCTTCTGCTGAGCGACGTCCCTCATGCCGCTCTCAAAAGAGTGGACGCGAGCGAAGCCGGGCTTATGCCCGGAGTCATTCGGGTATTGACGGCCGGGGACATCCCCGGAATAAACAGGTTCGGCATTATCCACGCCGATCAGCCGGTCTTCGCTGAAGACAAGGTGCGTTTTGTCGGCGATCCCATTGCCATGGTGATTGCTGAAACGGAAGAGCAAGCCCGTAAGGCGGTCAGATCGATCCAAGTCGATCTTTTCGAGCTTCCCGTCGTTGGTTCTCCTGAACAGGCAATGAAGCAGCCTCATTTGACGCCTGTCCACGAACGCGGCCATATCCTGAAGAGAGTCACCCACGAAAAGGGAGACGCCCGGCAGGCGTTTGCGCGCTCGGCGCTGATTGTCGAAGAGGAGTATGAAACGCCGTTCGTCGAGCATGCCTACCTGGAGCCCGAGTCCGGCGCCGCGCGGGCGACCGACGACGGCGTTGAAATCTGGTGTTCCACCCAGGGCCCGTTTGCCATGAGGGGGCAGATAGCGCAGTGCCTGAACCTCCCGGAGGAAAAGGTGAGGGTGCGAGGACTTCCCGTCGGAGGCGGCTTCGGGGGAAAACTCGACATCACGATTCAAGTCCTGCTCGGGTTGGGCACCCTTGCGACAAAGAGACCCTTCAAGATGACGTTGAATAGAAACGAGTCGCTCAGGATGAGCACCAAAAAGCACCCTTTCAAGATGAGCTATAAGACGGGGGTTTCCGCTGAAGGCAAGTTCCTTGCTTTGGAGGCGAAGCTGGTAAGCGACGCGGGGGCCTACGAAGGCTGGAGCACGGATGTTCTGGAGCAGGCCATTGCCTTTGCCGGCGGGCCCTATGTTTGGCCGAACGTCCTCGTGGAAGGTTTGGCTGTTCACACGAACAATGTCCTGGGCGGCGCCTTCCGGGGCTTCGGCATGAACCAGGTCCACTTCGCCATTGAAAGCCAGATCGATATAATGGCCAAAAAACTCGGGATGGAACCGATAAGACTGAGGCTGATCAACGCCCTGGAAGAAGGCAGGGAGAACTTTTGCGGCGAGATAGTGAAGTCCTGCGTGGCCATCAAGGAAGCATTTCTTGAGGCGAAAAAGAGGATCGAGCTGCTCCTGCCCGCGCAGACGCCCTCTAACAGGAACAAGAGGACCGGGATCGGCATTGCCGGCGCCTACAAAAATATAGGCGGGGGGAGAGGGTTTATCAACTCCGGCGGAGCGGTTTTGAAGCTCCTTCCGTCAGGCGGCGTTGAACTGAGGGCTTCCGTATGCGACATGGGACAGGGGGCCGCATCCGTGCTGGCCCAGATCGCGGCAGCCGTTACTGGCATATCCGTCGGCGCCTTCGCGGTTGTTGTATCGGATTCGGATTTGATACCGGTCGGCGCCATGGCCATCGGCCAACGCCAAACAATGATCTCAGGAAATGCAGTGATGGGCGCAGCGAAGAACTTCAGGAAGCTTATTCTTGAGCTTGCCTCCCACCGCACCGGGTCCGCCCCGGAGGACCTGGACATCATCGGCGCCAAGGTAGTGAGAAGGGACGGAGGACCGGCAATGTCGCTGGCCCTACTGGCCGGTCTTGCCGGCGAGACAGCCATTGAAGCGGACTTCGAGTGGACCGCCCCGCAGACTTATCCCCTCAAGGGCGACCCCAACCCGACCTTTCCCATTATGAAGGACGGCAAGATCGTTACCGACTACGACCCGGAAGATTACCGAAACTACTTCGCCTATAATTATGCCTGTCAGGTCGCCGTCGTGGAGGTGGATATCGCTACGGGGGCGGTTGAAGTGAAGAAGGTCTTTGCATTTCACGATGTCGGCAGGGCCCTCAACCCCCTCAAGGTCAAGGGACAAATCGAGGGAAGCATCGTCATGGGCATTGGCTATGCGCTATCCGAAGAATTCGTAGTGCGCCAGGGAATCCCGAGGACAAAAACATTGCGAGGCTGCGGCATCCCCGACATTCGCGTCCGGCCGGAGGTCGAAATCGTGCTGGTGGAAAAACCGGAACCCATCGGTCCTTTTGCGGCCAAGGGCATCTCGGAGATCGCCCTTGTTCCCACTGTCCCGGCGGTCATGAACGCCATCTACGACGCCGTCGGGGTAAGGATCACGTCTCTTCCCGCTACGCCGGAGAAGGTCCTGGCCGCGCTGGGGAGAGGACAAGCCGGCATCGGCCCGAAAAACCTATAGAACGGTCCGGCGGTTATTTTTGCCACTGCGCTACAAGATCATCCGATTGGACGACAAGGCCGATATGAAGGGAGATGATCTTAAGGGCCGCCTCCTCCAGCTCCGGGTTGAAGCCTCGCGTCAAATTCATCGGAACAATTACCTTGAACCCCTTATTCGATCCTTCAAAGGAGGTGTTCAGGACGCAGCAGTCGGTCATCAAACCCGTGATTACGATTGTTTCCTTTTTCATATTTCTCAACAGAAACTCCAGATCTGACGGATGGAAGGCATTTAACCGTTTTTTTGCACTGACGACGAGGTCCTTCTCTTCGTCCACCTCAACCATGAAGTCGCACCATTTCGACCCTTCAATATTGTGCATATCGGAATTGGGAATGGGTCCCACCGTCATGGGGAAAGTGCGCCTCCAGGCCGCTATGTTCCCCTTCACATCATCGACCCCGTTTTTTCGATTGACCGCCCGGACATGGATGACAGGGACCCCGGCCTTGCGGGCTTCGCCGTTGAACCGGTTGACGGAGCCGATGATTTCCCGCCCCCTTGGACACGGACAGGTCGACATCCGGTCCGGTATCGAGATGACCCCGGCACATATCGATCTCGACGACTGCCGTCTCCGAACTAACGAAATAGTCGTCAAAATCCCTGGGAAGGTCTTTTTTAATTCCGTAAAAATAGGCCTGCATAGGATCAATCTCCTTTTGGATCGCCGGACCGCACGTGCGATCCGGCGAAGGGGTTTCCCGCGTTTGCTGCTGCAATTCAGAAAGAAGGGACCTTCCAACCCTGGGGGGCCCACTGGTATTTAATATACTTAGAGAATTTCGGATCGTTCATATTATCTTTTGTGAAGGGGGGATTGGGCACATAAACGAGTTTCGGGTATGCCTCGCCGTTAAGGGCTTTTACCGCCACGTCTACTGCCCAGGCGCCTTCCAGGATGGGACTTTCACCGACATCGATGTCGGTCCAGCCCTTCTTCAAATAGTCGGCGCCTTCGGGTGAAAAGGAGGCGGTGGTGATAATGACCGCGCCCAGTTTCTTAGCCCCCCTGACGGCATTGGCGGCGCCCATCGACATTCCGTCGGCTGCCGTGTAGCAGAACTGCATGTCGGGGAAGGTCTGAAGCAGGTCGTCCATGACTTTCTGAGCATCCTCGATCGTCGGTTCGCTCCACTTCTCGGACAGCACCTGGATGCCGGGATATTTAGCGATCGTCTCCTTGAAGCCTTTGACCCTGTTCATGGCCCAGTCCGACCCTGCAGGACCGCAGAGCATGACGCCCTTCCCTTTGCCGTTCAACTTCTTGATGATGCGCTCGGCCTGAATCTGTCCGACCTTGTAATCGTCATCGAGTACGGCGGAATTGATTTTTTCACTGTAAGTCCACGACACCGTGTTGACCACGACGATTCCCTTCGAAATGGCCCTTTCGAGCACCTCGACCGTGCCTTTCGAGCTGCACGGACAGATGACGATGGCATCCACTTTTCTTTCGATCAGGTCTTCGACCTGCTTCACCTGTTTTTCCAGATACTGATATCCTCCCGCATCGTAGAAGAGAAGCTTTGCCCCGGCTTTTTCGGTCGCGTTGAAGACCCCGTAGGACAGGTTTCTCCAGTAGGGGGCGCCGAGCATCGGGACACATCCTCCGATCACATAGCTCTTCTTCGCCTTAACGGCCTTCCATTGCTCTGGCGCCGGGTAGATCGGCTGCACCCCTTTGGGTTGCGCAAGAGCCGAGCCTAACGCCATGCTGAAAAACAGAATTGAAATGATGCCGATGACTGCCGTTTTTCCTATTGACACCGTTTTTTCCTCCTCTCCCGGTAGGATCGATTCGCACGGACCCTGATCCTTCAATCCTTTGTGTAGCGAAAGCGGTCGACTATTACGGCAAGGATGATGACCATGGCCATGACCATCATCTGTATATAGCTATTAACGTTAAGGATATTCAGGCTGTTCGAGATGAGGCTCAAGACGACTGCCCCAAGAAAGACGCCCCAGAGCTTTCCTTCTCCTCCAAAGAGACTCACGCCGCCGATGACGACGGCGGCAATCGCTTCGAGAGAGGCGTTAAGACCCAGGTTCGGCTGGCCGGAGTTGACCCGTGAAGAAATGATAACCGCGGCAAACCCTGTCAACAGGCCGCAGTAAACATAGGCCAACGTCTTGACGGCCCGGATGTTGATGCCCGAAACCCTTGCCGCCTTTTCGTTTCCCCCGATCGCATACAGATAGCGGCCGAATCGCGTCCGGCGGAGGAGAATATAGGAGATGAAGAAGATGCAAAGCGCGATCAGAAGGGGAACCGGAAAGGGGCCGACGTACTCCGTTCCCAGATAAGAAAAACTTTCGGGAAGACCATAGATCGACTGACCGTTTGTAATCATCAGCGCCAATCCTCTCGAAAAGAACATCATCCCGAGGGTAACGACAAAGGGAGAGATCTCGAATATCGAAATGAGAGCGCCGTTGACCAGCCCAAAGGCCCCGCCGATCGCCACCCCTGCCAGGAACCCCGGGACGACGCCGATCTGCATGATGGAGAGGGTCGACAGGACGCTGACGGCGCCCATGACTCCGCCTTGAGAGAGATCGAGGCCGGCGCTCAGGATCGGAAACATCTGCGCTACGGCGACAATGGCGAGGAGGGCGAATTGGCGCGAGATGTTCTGGAGATTCGAAAAAGTGGCGAAGTTCTTCTGATTAATCGCCGTAAAGACAACTAATAATATGATGAGAATGGGCATAAACCCGATTCCCTTCAGTAGGCTCTTCGCGCGAGACCCCGTCCCGTCGAGGCTTTCCGCGCTTTCACGGTCATCCATCCGGTGTTCCTCCGCAATGATTCTCCAAGCCAGTCTCGCCCTCTTCCTGCCCCTTTCCGAAAATCGCCCTGAGTATCTTTCCCTGGTCGGCTTCTTCCGCCGAAAACTCTGCGGCGATCCTCCCCCGGTACATGGCCAGAATGCGATCGCACATCCCGACAAGTTCGGGGAGTTCGGAAGAAGAAAGCACGACCCCTGCCCCTTGTTTCACCAATTCGTTCAGAAAAAGATATATTTCCACTTTAGTACCCACGTCAATCCCTTGAGTAGGCTCGTCGAAAAAGAAGACCCTCGACTGAGAGCAGAGCGATTTGGCGATGATTAACTTCTGCTGATTTCCTCCACTCAGGTATTCTGCCATGGTCTGAATGCCGGGCGTCCGGATGTTCAATTTCTTCTTGAACTCATTTGCCGTTTTCGACTCTTTCGCAAGCGTCAGCATTCCAAATTTACAGAAGTTTTTTAATGATGAGAGCGTAATGTTCTCCTTTACCGTCATTCTTAATAAGACTCCTTCCTCCTTTCTATCGGAAGGAAGATAACTGACTCCGCGGCCGATCGCGTCCCGACAGGACAGGATCCGTGCGGGCATGCCGGCAATGTGGATCGTCCCGGCCTGATGCGGTTCGATGCCGAAGATCGAGCGGAGAATCCTCTCTTTCCCGGAACCGAGCAACCCGGCGAAACCGAGGACCTCTCCCCGGTGCAATGAAAAACTGACGTCCTGAAAATGAGGCAGATTTGTCAGGTTCTCGACACGGAGAACCTCCTCTCCTTTCCGAACCGCTTCTTTTGGAAACCGCTCCTTGATCTCCTCTCCGACCATCAGGCCGATCAGCTCGTGGAGATCAGTCTCCCCGACCTGGACGGTTTTGATATACCTCCCCTCACGAAGGACCGTGGCCCGGTCCCCGATCATCCCGGCTTCTTCCAGCCGATGAGAGATATAGATGATTCCAACGCCCTCTCTCTTGAGCTGACGGACCATCTCGAAGAGACGCTCAATCTCCCTCGAAGTCAGAGTGCTAGTCGGTTCATCCATTATGAGGACCTTCGACTCCGTCGATAAGGCCCGGGCAATCTCGACGAGTTGCTTCTCTGCCGTGTTGAGCGACCGGACCTGCCTCGTGGGCTTCAAAGGAAGCTGCAGCCGGTCTATCAACGATTGGCACTCACGGTTCATCATGCGATTATCGATCAGATATTTGAATCGGGCGGACGCAACTTCCCTCCCCAGAAAGATGTTCTCTGCGACCGTCAATTGGGGGATCAGCGAAAACTCCTGGTAGATCGTCGATATCCCAAGTTTCTTGGCCTGGTGGGGATTCCGGATTTCAACCCGCTCTCCTTCGATGTAAATCTCGCCTCCGTCCGGATGATATACGCCGGATAATATCTTTATCAAAGTTGATTTGCCGGCGCCGTTCTCCCCCAGGATTAAATGAACCTCTCCCTGGTGCAGATCGAAGCGGACCCCCGAGAGAGCAAGGACCCCCGGGAACCTTTTCGTAATATTTTCCATTCTCAGGCGCTGACGGTTATCCGCGCTTTGAACATTCATGCAATCGGTTCCCTTGCTCTTTCAAATTCGTAGATGAAGCTTTCCGGGCCCTCTCTAAAGTAAAGGCAGTTGAAGACATCTGGTTGTTTAACTCTATTTGATCCGTTTAGCCGTACTTACTTCAGGCCAATATCATTGAAACTCAACGGGCGGGAGAATGTCAAGGGAAAGATGAACCGTGTCCATCTCGATAATAGGCCAGGAGTCGGGGGAGCTATCTTTCCTACCGATTAGCCGCGTCGCTTCCCTGGGCCGTTGAATCGTCCGCATGGGCCGCTTCCGCACGCAAAGTTAAGCCAAGGGCGGCTATGACCTTAAGAATTGTGTCAAAACCGGGGCTTCCCAATGCTGCTTTTTTAATAAAGTTCGCATACATTACTATATGGGGAACATTAGCCGAGAGATGCCACGGACGTGGGTTTTCAGGGGAATTTTGACAAATTGATGCTGTCATGGGGCACAACTGCGGCCTGCGCAACAAGAACTAGGGAGACCCGGTCATGAGAAGACTAATTCTGTTCCTCGGGTTTGTATCGGTTTCGGCGCTTCTTGCCTCTGCCGGCTTCGGGTTTGATCTGTCGTCCGACATGGTGATGACGGCCCAGGGACAAGCGCACAAGTCGAAAATCTACATGAAGGAGCAGAAGGTCCGGATCGAAACTGAGGGCCAGGCGGGCTACAATATCGTGCGAGCCGACAAAAACCTGATGTGGGTCGTGATGACGGGTCAGAAGAGCTACATGGAGATGAAGTACGACCCGAGCAAGGCGCCTAAGACGCAGGAGAAGCTCCGTGGCGAGGTCTCGAGGAAGCTGATCGGCCACGAGAAGGTCGACGGCCACCCTACCGAGAAGTATGACGTCACTTATACGGAAAGCGGCAAGACGGAACGCATGTACCAGTGGATAGCCACCGACATCAAATTTCCCGTAAAGATGGCCTCCATAGACGGCAGCTGGACCATGGAATACAGGAATATCAACATGGGCTTACAGCCAGATTCGCTCTTTGAGCTCCCGGCGGGCTACCAGAAGGTGGGGATGCCGGGATCGAAGGATATGCTCGGAGAAAGGGGCCATGAAGAGCCTGATCGTGCAGCCGCCGAGGAGCCGAAGCAGGCAGTCGACCAGGAATCTGAGGATGCTCAGCCCAAGGAATCCGGGGGGTTTTGGAAGAAGCTCCCCAAGATTAATCTGCCCGGTCTGCCGAGATAGGGACAGAAGCACCCCGTTTCATCTGTTCACAGCCGCTTGCCGATTTTCATGCATGTTTGAAACAACTTTCATCATTCTTAATCTATACAAAGCCCCTCTACCTTGTCCGGCAGAGGTATTCCGTTCGCATCCCAGCCCATCAGGGCATAGTAGTACTGCTTGGCCTTCTCATGCTTTTTTCTGTCGATGTTGATATCGGCTAAAACGCCATCGGTCTTGGGTTGAAAATAGCGCTCCGGCAACACATCATCCGCAGCCGTAAAGCCCTCCCGGATATTGAAGAGTCTCATCAGGGTCACGATTCGTTCACCTACTCTTAGAAGTTCCGGTATGCCGGTGTCCCATCCCGTAACTGCCTTGAGAAGCTCGGTTAAAGTTTCTAAATTATAGCCCGGGAAGATGCACAAGGCTATCGAATCGTTAAGAATACTTATAAAGTTGCCGATCCTGTAAAGCTCCACTTTGCGTGGACCAAAATCCTCGATGGGCACGGGCTCCAAGTATCCGAGAGGATGATACCCTTTGAGCGCAGGCATCGCCTCGGAAGCAAACTCAAAATCTCGTATACTAGTACAGTGGTCCGCTCCTATCGCGCTGAGCATATAAGCGAGCGCCAAGCCCGGTCTGATTCTAGGCTCATGGAGACCGGGCTCGAGGCCTTTCGAATGCATCGCAAAGGCTTTAGACTCAGCGCCGATTCTCTCAGACATGCGAGCAGTTCCTTCGGCCATAAGGTTTCCAATGCCTTGGCGGTTGGCAATTAATTCAATGGCCTGGAGCATAGCTTCGTCATTGCCAAACCTGAGATTGATGCCGCCGGTGTCTCGGGGGGTCAACAATTCTCGCTCAAAGCACTCCATAGCAAAGCCGATGACGCCGCCGGCTGAAATCGTGTCCAACCCATAAGCGTTGCATCGTTCGTTGCCTTTAGCGATGGCTTTGAGGTTGCCTATGCCGCAATTGGATCCGAGCGACGCCAGGGTTTCGTATTCGGGGCCGCCATAAGCCGCGTCCACCACATAGGGTTCCTCAAATTTAACGATCTTCTTGCAGCGGATCGGACAACCAAAGCAGCCCTCCATGCCGACCCTGATAGTATCTCTTATGACAGCGCCGTTGATCTGCCGCACCTCCGGGAATAAGCCGTCGCGGAAATTGCGGACCGGAAGGTTTCCAATGGCTTCCCCGGCTATCATGTCCAGGCCGCCGGTGCCAAACTCCGATAGGGGAGGAATTTTACGACCCATCATCTCCCGCGTGATCTGTTTCATTTTTTCCCTATCGGCCGGCGGAGGGAGCGAATGCCCTCTGACCGCAACGGCCTTGAGATTTTTGGAGCCCATCACGGCGCCAAGGCCGCCTCTGCCTGCGGCATCGTGGCAACCCTCCATAATGCACGCGAAGAGCACTTGGTTCTCCCCGGCCCGGCCGATCATGGCTGCATGGACATGCTCGTCGTGCAGCTCCGAGCGGATGGCGCTCTCGGTCTCTCTAGTCTCTTTGCCCCACAGATGCCTGGCATCCCTTATGCTGGCTTTCCCGTCTTGCACCCAGATGTAGACAGGTTGTTCCGCTTTGCCTTCTACGATAATAGCGTCGTAGCCGGCGCGTTTGAGTTGCACCATCCAGAATCCGCCCACTTCGGATTTGCCGATGCCCCCGGTCAGCGGGGACTTGGCGCCAATGCAGTGGCGGGAGGCGCCCGGCAGCGTTGACCCCGTTACCGGTCCCAGGGCGAAGATCAGTTTGTTGTCCGGGCCAGAGGATCAACTCCCGCCTTCAGCTCTTTCCACAAAAAGTAAGCGACGAAGCCTGCGCCCCCGATGTAGCGGCGGCATAGCTGCTGACTGAGCGCCTCGTCGGCAATCGTCTTATTTGTAAGATTGACCCTCAGGATCTTGCCCGCATATCCTCCGGGGAAGGCCGATGGAGGAGGCGTGGTCTGCGGAACGGACGGGGTAGGTCCGGAGCGTTGTTTGTCATCACTCATTGCTATTTCTCCCTATGTTCAAGATGTCAACATTGGCCGAGCCATAATCAAATCTTACAAGAGACGGTATATGATTGCAAGACCCCATATAACCCAGAAGAACCTTGAGCCCCTCACTTGGCAGGAAGGGCTCTATCATCGGGAAAGGGCTTGTCGGTAAATCTCTTTCAATTCGAGGTACCCATTGGCCATATCCTGGATCATCAGGAGATCGTCTTCACGAAGGGAGCGGACAACCCTGGCCGGTATGCCAAATACGAGCGATCGGGGAGGAACAATAGTCCCTGGCGCCACGACGGACCCTGCTCCGACAATCGATTCTTCGCCTATCTCTGCCCCGTCCAGTACAATTGCTCCGATGCCTATGAGGGACCCTTTCTTTATGTGGCACCCATGAACAACCGCGCGGTGACCAAGTACCGCACCGTCCTCCAATATTAATGGGCGCTGCGCTTTCGTCGCGTGGAGGACACACGCATCCTGGATATTGCAGTTCGTTCCGATGCGAATATAATTCGTATCACCGCGAACAATGCACTGAAACCATATATTGACCCCTGCCCCTACCACGACGTCGCCTGTGACCGTAGCGCTGTCCGCAATAAACGCCGTCGGGTCTACACGTGGTCTCTTGCCGTTAATCTCTACAATCATACCGGTCCTCTTCTCTTATTGCCCAACTCGGGATGGGCGCACTCTCTATCCTCCGTCGCTTTCTGTACGCGCTGGAATACCCGCCGATCAATATGCCACTGCGCATTACCAGTGATACTATTGCACAAATGGAAAAATAATCAAAGTGAATGATACAGGAAACATCAGGCGCAAAGCAACACCAGTCTTTAACATAGCTAAGATTATTGATTATTTGCGGTTATCCTCATAGCCGCCGCCCGTCGCAGAGTCATTAGTCAGCAGTCAGGAGCCATCAGTGAAAACCGAGTCCGCTTGATTAATCTTCCGGATTGCTTCTCTTTGACGCCCTCGGCGGGTGCTGACGTCCGGCCCTATCTTCAGTCATGACTTTGTAAATGTCCCGTCTGTGGCGGATGCCAAGAATGATGATCCGATCGCCTTCGACCGTAAATACCACCCTGTAATCCCCGACCCTCAATTTCCAGTACCCCTTGAGCGTTCGTCTGAGAGGTTCACCGTATTCTTCGGGTGCAACCATCAGACGAGTCTCTATGGCCCTCCTTATTCGTGCCTTGGCGGTGTTGTCAAGCTTCGGCAAGTCTTCGTTTTTCACGAGATGATGGTAGCTGACGGCGTAGGCCACGCTTATCCCCAGACGTCTTTATGGGTGAGCGCCTTCGACTTGTCGAAAAATTTTTGCCGTTCATCGGCGAATAGGGCAAGGGCCTGGTCTTCCCTTAGGTCGATGGCCTGTATGACAAGGTCCCTTACAAGCATCGATTTCGAAATGCCTCTCTCCCTGGATATCTCATCGATGAGCGCGTAGAGAGGTTTCTCTACGACTACATTTATTCGTGCATTCTTTGTGGGCATGGCGACCTCCTTAGCGATGTTCAAGTGTATCACTTATGGCACACCAAAATCAACAGATAAGGTGTTCAATAGCCCGCGCCGGCGAAAGGGCTCTGCTGCGCAGGGTCAGGAGCCAGGAGTCATGAACGAAAGCCGAGTCCGCCCGATTAACTGTCCGGATATTGCATCGCTACCGGTTCAACCCGTGAGGAAGTCGAACAGAATATGCACAAAGCCATAATGATGCATGTGCAGGGCCTGCGCGAAGACAATTTGCCGATTCCGGAATCCTGCGCCTTTGCAGAATACATGGCCGTCTGATCGGGTAACGATTGGTCCTTGGCGAAACCTTTCCTGAGCCGCTGCACGTCCTGTAGTCTACACTTGGAATCGTCTTCGATTCATGCCATAGTATAAACGGCAATATGAAGCTTGGCGGGTTCTCAAGGCGAGAGAAAGTGATATGAGAATAGAGCCTTTGCATACTCTTGATCATATTCGTAAGGCTTTCAACGATGTAACGAATAGAACCGGCCGGGCGCGAATCGGCCAGTTTCTTACGCCGTCCGCGATAGCCCGGTTTATGTCGTCGATGTTTGAAACATTCCTGCCCGAGGTTAGAATCCTGGACCCCAGAGCAGGGGCGGGCATCCTTTTTGCCGCCCTTGTGGAAACTTTGATTTCCCGAAAGAATGGACCTCTCTCTATTGAAGTCGTCGCTTACGAAACAGATAGTTCAATCCTTCCGTTTCTGAGAGAGACCGTGGCGAGGTGCGAGGCGCTCTGCGCATCGAACGGCGCCAATTTTCGAGGCATAGTCAAGCATGAGGATTTTGTCTCGGCCTCCATTGCGAAAACACGCTTTATCTTTGACATTGCTCCCTCCTTTTGGCATATGCGGCAGACGGCCGATTTGCCGAATGGTGAATCGCGGCCCCAAGGGCTCCTGTGCCCTCGCATCGGTGGAGACATCTTGATGAATCATCATCTCTGTCTCCACCGCCAGGACGTTATCTCCATCGGCGATGTCCTTTTCCAGACCCGTTCCCAGAATTCTTCGTCAGCGTTCCGGTCTGTAGACGAGCCTTCGCAGGCTGCCTTACAAAATCCTGGCCTGCGTCATACGCTCCCCGTAGATGGGGACTTTTCCTCCCGAAATCAGGATGATTTTCGTGATCCGTGGTTCCTTACGCATCCGGGCTGTCCGTCAGTTCTTGAAGCCCGGCGCGCAGTTCATGAATCGTCTTTCGGATCTCTTCGCTCTGTCCCGCGGTGCGGGAAAGAAGGGCATCAATCGTGGCAAGCTCGTCCTGGACGTACTTCAATGCCTGGTCACGTACCTCTTCGATGGTCCTGTTGATCCGTATCTCCCACTGATAGGCAAGGCGGGAGAGGTGCATCTGCGCGATCCGCGGAACCTTGCTAAGGAAGTGCCTCTCGAAAATGCCTCTGAAGACGATCATTGGGATAAGGAACCAGAGAAGATCGAGGTTAAAATCAAAGACTTTCGCGAAGGCTACGTCCGGACGGCTCGGTTCGGGAACGCTTATGTCCCATTCAGCAGGGGAAAGCTTTATGCCGAGCACGGTTTCGATGTTACTGTCGAGGAGATTTCGGAAGAGGTCGAGGGAACGGGAAACGGACATGTAGGTCTTGTTGAGGGCGCCGAAGAAATGGCGGTGCTCTTCTTTGGAAAGCTCTGCGAGATCCCTGGTCAGATTTTCTTCAAGCCACTCCTCGTACCTGCGCGTCAGACGCCAGAGGTTGCCCTTCCATGTTGGCATCTCTTTCTGCAGGCTTGTAATTAGCTTCCACGTGAACTCGGCCCTTTTGGTCTCAAGCCGCATGGCGATAAAGGTCCTCGTCCGGAGCATGTTTTCCCGGGCGAAGGCGAAGAGCTCCGAGTGGATCAGGTCATAGTTGAGCTTTTCGGTGAGTATGAGGTTTTTCAGACTCTCCCGGTCCTCGTCCGCCTTCTCGGAAGTCTTGAGGGCGATCTCCAGATAGGCGACGGCGCTTTTCCCAAGGGAAGCGACTTTGTGCTTAAGGATGGCGACAAACTCCGCATCCCGGTTCTTCGAGAGGCCGAGCAGGAGGGTGTCGATGCGGCTCTTCAGCAGATCGGTCCGCACTTTTGTCGAATAAAGGTATACGGGTAAATCCTGGTTGATCTCCCGCTGACACGTGTTCCTGAAAAACCGGATGACCTCTTTTTGCTGGTCATGAGAAAGAAGGTCCACTTTCGTCAGCAAGAGGAGGATCTTCGGCGTATACCGGGCAAGGTCGCGAAGAAGGTTGACGTCGTTGTCGGAAAGGGGGCGGTCGGCGCTCACGGCCACGATTGCCGCCCCCACGTGAGGAAGCCACTCCCGGGAGGTTTCTGTGTTGTACTTGAAGACGCTCCCGAGGCCCGGCGTATCGACGAGACGCAGCCCGGGGTAGCGCTCGAGAGCGGGCAATGCAATGTCCACCACCTCTACATTCTTTGCGTTTGCCGGGTTCTTCTCTTCGGATATGAACTCCCCGACCTCGTCGACGGGGACTTCGACCGTGCTTGCATCGAAACGGGTCACGACGGCCAAAGGTTTCTCTCCGTGGCGAAGGCGCGTAATTACCGTGGTCACGGGGATCACGCCGATGGGAAGGACGTCCTGCCCGATCAGGCTGTTGATGAAGGAACTCTTCCCCGCTTTAAACTGCCCAAGGATCGCCACATCTATGAGCTGGTCCTGGGCGAAGAAGCCTTCGTAAGCATCGATGTGGCGGCGAAGGGAAACTATATCGAAACGATCGGCTGCCTGGTGGACCCCGTCGACAATTGACCGGGCAGTTGATTGGGCTGGGCGGGACAGGGTCGCCTTTTCTTCCATGATGCTCCTCCGGAAAACCTCTCCGGGAGCGTCAGTCCGCCGTTGTCCCCGTCCCCGAAAGAGGTGGAATCTTGGTAGGAGTCATTAGCCTCTTGTGGGCGTTTATGGCGAACCCCATCGCCGGTAAAAGTATACGTATTCACTTGTTTGAAATCAAGGACAAGCAAGTTCCGTGTCCCATTATCCGTGCATTCGCTCTAGGGTAATGCGGCGCTATAGGTCGAGCGCAACGCTAACAGCGCCAAATTGCTCATAAGGATATGTGAAAGCGAACCCCATCGCCATTGCTAATACCTTTCAGATTTTGTCTTTAGCTGCCTTTCTCTTTCCAGCTCCTCGTCGGTCTCCCCGGTTTCGAATAAGCGTTCATCACGCCCGGTATAGTCCTCTTGCGCAACCTTGATAGATTCCCAACCCTGACGAAGATCAGGCGGCGAGACGTCTGCAATCTTCTGAGATAGTTCTTCTCCGATGATGCGCTTTGTGAGCGAGATCACCGCCCTAGCTGCGTCATCCGCCTGTTCCAGGTCTTTCAGGTTGGCCATCTTCATCACGGCTTCGAGAAATTCCTTCCTTGTCTCCATGACACCGCCTCCTTTCTTTGGTTTGCAGGCCCGCCCTTTCGCCAACTCCCAGCTAGGAGCCGCGTCCTGCCTTGATTTGCGGAAACGTCCATACGACTGCCATGAGGAAGAAGCCTCCGGCGTCATATGACCTTCCGCCGGAGGCTTCACATTGGCATTTTCTGAAAATCCCATTTCATAGTCGGCCTCCAGATGGGCTATATAGAGGAATAAGCCTCATGGAAAGAAAAAGCGGAGTTTACCAAAGGTTCATCCTTCGGCCACTCCGCCATCTTCTTCACGGAAGCCAGCACCTTTTCGCCCCCTTCTCAACGGAGGGTCCGCTTTTTCGGGTCAGCCTCTTCACAATTGTATATCAGTTGACATAATTGTCAAGTGCCGAAACATGGTCGTCCATGGAATGGGGCGGTGGAAGAGGCTCATGGAACAGCCATTGAGCCTGAGCTGCGGAAACGCCGTGAACCCGTTGAGCCAGGCGACCGAGACCGGCTAAAAGCCAAGCCTATTCTACCGTCCGGCGCCGGCGCCATAAAAAGACGGACAGACCGACGTCAGATGCTGGCGTTAATCCTGAACACGGCGAAATCGCACTGGCCGAGTTTCTCCGCCTTGGTCGTCTTGCCGGAAGCGACGGCCGCCGTCTCGGCGAGGAGCTTTTCCCCCATCGCTTCGACCGTCTGTTTTCCCCGCAGCACCGCGCTCACGTCGACATCGATCATGTCCCTCATCCTGAGGTACGTCTCCCTGTTGGCAGTGATCTTGATGACCGGAGCGATGGGCGAGCCGACCGGCGTCCCCCTGCCCGTCGTAAATACCGCGATCTGGGCGCCCCCGGCGACCATGCCGGTGAGCTGCTCGACATCGTGAGCCGGAGTGTCCATGTGGACGAGGCCCTTTTTCGTTGGGCGGCACGCGTAAGCGATCACCTCTTGGAGGGGGCCCGTGCCTGCCTTGTAGATGCACCCGAGGGATTTTTCCTCCAGGGTCGTGAGGCCTCCGTCCTTATTGCCGGGGGAGGGATCGCTGTCGCGGATGTCGTGACCGGATGCGATGCACCTACCCTCCCACCACGCTACCGCATCGATCACCTGTTTGCCTATTTCCGGCATTACGGCCCTTCTGGCCAGGATATGCTCGGCGCCGATCAGCTCGGGCGTCTCGGAGAGGAGCACCGTTCCCCCCTCCCGGCACAGCATGTCGGCCGCTGCGCCGAGGGACGGATTCGACCCGAGACCGGAGGTAAAGTCCGATCCGCCGCATTCCGTCCCGAGGATCAGCTCGCTCAAGGGGACCGGCGTCCTGGAGAGCGCCGACGCGTCGCGGAGCATCTCTTTCACGATGCGCCTGCCGAGGGCGATCGCCTTCCGGGCGCCTCCGATCTCTTGTATCGTCATAAACTCCACGCGCTTGCCCGTGGGCCTGATCCCTTCCGCGACGATCCGGGCGGTAAGCTCCTCACAGCCGTTGCCCACCACGAGGACCGCGTACACGTTGGGGTGCGCGCCGAAGCCGACCAGCGTCCTTTTGATGACGCCGCGATCTTCCCCCACCTGCCCGCAGCCCATAGTATTGGCCAGGTAGACCGCGCCCTTCAAACCGCGCACGATCGCCTGGGCCGTCGTCTGCGAACAGCCGACGCTCGGTATGACCAGCACGTGGTTTCTTGTCCCCGCCTGCCCGTCCCGTCTGCGATAGCCTTCAAACCGCATCATACACCGCCTCGCGACCCGCTGGTAACGTTCTGCACGTGCACATGCTCCCCCTTCGCGATCTTTCTTGTGCTCCTGCCGATGCATTCTCCGTACTTGATGATCGGCTCTGCCTCGGCGAGGTCGGCCAGGGCAAACTTGTGACCCATGGGCACGTCGGATACGAGCGTCACTGTCAGGGCGCGCTTTTGCACCTCCAGGGCCACGGCGCTGCCCGCCTTGAGGGCAACGAGGGCGACGGCGACGTTGTCCTTAGGATTAATTACGAGGGCTGTTGCGTTGGCTTTCATTTGGCGCCTCTTTCTTTTTATATAGCGGGTTCTATCCCGTGAATATCTTTATCCTCCAAAAAAGTCGAAGGGAAAACCCATTCCCCCGACCCCCCGACGACCAAAAGGCGGCGCGCGACCTGATTATAGCAGAACGCCCGCCCAATATAAACAGTGGAAGGTTACAACCTCTGGATCAGGTAAAGAAAGGCGGGAAGGACGCTGGCCGCTTTGGCCTTGTCGAATTGGGCGAGCAATGCCCTTTTCTCTTCCCTTCCGGACCTTCCGTCCCTGACAAGCGGCGAGATATAGAGATGCCCCTTGCCGCTGGAAAATGGACGCGCCTCCTTTCCGAGCCGGGACAGCGAGGCCAGATGGCCGGGCGGAAGGTCGAGACCTATGAGGAAGTTGGCGCTCGCCTCGATGCGCCCGTATTGGCTGTTGATAGCGCAGATGCGGGCAAAAGCTTCCCCGATCTTAAATTCGGAAACCGGCTTTCCGAGCAACCTCAGCGTGTCGCCGTCGGCCGATTCCAGCCCTATGTTGAGGTAGACGGCAAAGGGCAGCCGGTCGAGCACGCCGAAGAGGGCCTCTTTCGCGCCCAGGAGCGAGTCGACGCTCCCGAAGAGGAAAAGCGCGGGCCCTTCCATGAAAGAGCGCTCGAATCCCAGCAAGTCGTAAGCCGACGCCGCGGCGAACTCGATCAGGTCTGCCCCGGCGGCCAGGGCATCGTGCTGTCCCAGGAAAAGGGCATTGTAATTCTGCAGGTCGGGGCCGTAGAATCGCTTCAAACCGGCGATCTGACCGGCCACGTCGCTCCTCGACCGGGGCTTCAGCTCCCGGCCGGCTTTGACCCGGCAAAAGCCGCAGTTGTAGAGGCAGCCGTCGGCCAGGATGAGAGGGACCACATCATAGTCGGCGTGCCGGGCGTCCGGCGGCAACACGCTCACCCGGCCCCCGATGATGCGGTGGAACCGGTGCGCGCATGCGGCAAGCGCCTTCTCGTCATGTGCGGCAATGCGTTCAAGAAATCTCCGGACCTTTGCAGGGACGAACGCAAGCCCGATGCGCCCTGCCCTTTCCCGCAATGCCGCGACCGCGGAGAAAGCCCGCCGCACTCCCTTGTGGAGAAAGGGACTGTCCGCCATGACAGAGTTGCTGGCGTAGGAGAGACAAGGGAAATAATACTCCCCGAAGCGGTCTGCTATCCCGTTGTAGTCGCCCGAAGAGTAGTAGCTCCAGTCGTTGCCCTCGGTGCGCTTCAGCCATTCGGCAGGATTGGGCCAATCCCCGGCCCGCCCCTGGATGTGCTTGATCTCTCCCCGTAAATTGAACTGGAAGACATACTCTGCGGTCTTTATCTCGTCATAAACGCCGTAGCGGATGGGGTAGCTGACTTTTGCGTACTGCCGGACGCCGGCTTTCCCGGTAGTGATGGTGAGATCGTCGACGCGGTGGATCATGCGGCGTTCGCCCTTCCCGGCATCATTATAAGCGGAAAGCGGACGTGATGACAAGACGGCGGCCACGGGAAGGCGAGAGCAATTAAGGTCTATAAGGATGAAGGACAGGCTTCCGGGCGGCTCTTAGGCGGCGTATCCCAGCCCATCGCTCCCGCGCGTGCACCCTAACTCGACAATGTCGTAAACCTTTCCGCTGACTGCGTGACGCGGCATTTTCTGTCTTAGGGACCTGTACATGGTATCCGCATGAAGGAGAAGGATTTCTCCCGTCGGGTCGCCCATAGATACTGCCTCAAGGTTCTCCGGCTCGTTGTCCACAAAGGCAACGATGCGAAATCCCTTCTTCTTAAAGCATTCTATTCCGGCGACTTTGAAAGGCACGGTGTTTTCGTTCCATCCGCATGGATTCATGAATAGAAGATCGTGCGTAAAGACCACATTGCTGCGCCTGCCAGCGGCATTAAGCGAGTAAAGCGTATCGTCCCTTGTGAATTCCGGTCTTCCCGTGTTTATTCCCACGAAGGTCCCCGGTTGCCGCTGGAGCCACCCGATCACCTCCATGACGCCCCGGAAGGGCCGGTGCGCCTCTCTGATTACCTTCGAAGACCAGGAATGCTCCTCAAACCAGTGCGCAATCCTGCGTCCGTCCATTGCGGGAATGGACAACTCCTTTATAATGCTCCCCATCTCCATTTTGCCCGGCCCGATCGCGTCAATTCTCAAGTCGGCGAAGAAGTCGGTCGCATGGCGGCGGTCAAACGACCGCAACACGTGCAGGACCATATGACGAAGGTCAAGGATCGTGTCGTCAATGTCGAAAACGACCATAAGATCCTCTCCCTGATAGAGCCTTCGCATCTTCTCGTAGTGTTCCCCGAGCCTGTTCATCCAGTGCTTCATTGTCACTCCTTTTTTCAAATTCTGTCACTATGGTCTTATTTATGGGCCCGAACGGTTAAGCGACGATGAAAGGAACGTTAAATCTCAGGGAATTTTCCCCGTTTAGCGGAACTTCAAGTATTTGAGGAGGAGGATGGCGATCAATGCCGTCCGGATCTGAGTTTCAGAGGATTCGCGGATGTTCCCACGAAAGTCTTGATCCCCATAAACCACGGTCTAGGCTCGCGGCGCAGAACAAGATGAAGCAATAAGCTATGTTGGACAGCGGCTTTTCTTCGGGTGTTCTGCAAGATTTCCCCGGTATTTCATGTTATAGAGACAGAAAGGGATCAGCTTGCCCTCAGACGTTATTTCATGCACGCCGCACCGCCTCACCCTTTCGATGTCGAGAGAATAGGCGTCCATCATTCCATGAAAACCTATAGAGAAAAAGTCTGAACGAGATAGTATCGTTGAAAATTCATCTGCACTATGCCCGCTTGTTGAGCAACAGCAGGAGTCAAAGCATTGTTTACTGATATGCTGAAGCGTTTGACGCCAGTCTTTAAGCTCTGCGAGACAGTCGAACAGCTTATCCCCCTCCAGCAGCCTGTTGAGCGGAACGAGTTCCCCGTCCCGAATCAGCGCATACAGGATTAGGCCACAGCGAGGATCCGGGCAAGGTATTGTCGATAACTCGCCCTTAAGCAGCATTCCGTTACTTTGCTTTTCGATCTCCCGCAAGAAATGGCCTCCGGTAAAATGATCCTCCCCTTTTCCAGCTTTCCCCGGATACCGCCCGCTCAATGTCAAGGCCTGGAAATTAACACCGGTGAGTCGATGATCCACGCCAAAGCGGACCATCGTCCAGAGCTCCTGGTCGTTGACCCCGGGCGCCACGGTTACGGAGAGGATTACCTCCAGCCCGGCTTCTATGCAGTTTTCAATCGCCTTCACCTTCGTGCCGACCAGGTCGCTTCCCCGAATAAATTCCGACACAGCCGGATCCAAGGAGTCCATCTGGAGATAGACGCTCGAGAGCCCTGCGTCCCTCAGTATTCCTGCGAGGGGTCGATGTGCGGCCAGGGCCACACCGTTCGTATTCAGCTCAATCCCGCGACCTCCGAGAGACCTAACCAGTCTCACGATATCGGTTAGCCCGGGGTGCAAAGTAGGTTCTCCGCCGCTGAGCTGAATCGGCGTCAGGCCACCTTCATAATCCATGAGGCGCCTTAAGGCGTACTCGATATTTGCAAGGGTCAGATCCTCCCCTTCCGGGCGGGATCCTGCAAGACAAACAGGACAGCCGAGATCGCATCTCGATGTGATCTCAAGAATAGCGAGACAGGTATGCTGATCGTGTGATGGGCAAAGGCCGCAATCATCCGGGCAGCCTCCCTTCGAGGGCGCCCCATTATCCAGGGGCGTCACTACCTTTCTCGCGGCCAGGCACAAATCCTTGTAGCTCTGTAAATCAGTCCAGATGGCCGTGCTGAAAGGCCCGTGATCAGGGCAGCTCTTTTCCATGAGGAGCCCGGCTCCTGATTCCCGGAGACTGCCCGGTATAACCCTCAAACAGACGGGACAGAGGCTTTCCACGCGTTCCGAGAAATAATCACGATGCTCTACATAGCTCTTCAGCTCGTGCATATGAGACCTTTCGAGGCCTATCAGCGGCCCTTACAAAGCGTCCCACATCATACTTCGACGGGGGCGCTTGCATTTCTGCGTATCTGTGTTCACCATCAAATTGCCGTGGGCGCCGAGGGATACCCGGAATATCCTTGACCTTCTATTCCATGAAACCCTCCCTCAGAATCAAAGGCGGCGTCTCACCAAGGGTATCGACATAATAGTTGCTAACACCGTCATAAAAAGAAGCAAATAAAACCCGTTTTTGAGGTTGCCGGTGGAAGTGTAAAGGGAGCCCATCAGGTAGGGAAAAGCGGAAGCGACGACATAGGCAATACCGTTAAAAATCCCAGTCGCGTTGGCGACCTCGGTTGATCCGATGGTATTCTGCAATATGGTAAAAAGAGAGGGAACGTTGGGCATAAGAAACGCGTTGGCCACGCAAAAGATGACGACCACCGAGGTTCGATCGGAGACATTCATGGCCGCGAATAAACAGACGCCGAACCCCACGAATGCGATTACCGCAAAGGCAGCCCTTGAATTGAACCTGTCCATCAACGGGGTAAACACGAGGACCGAAACGGCGCCGAACAGATACGGCAGGGCGGCCATTAGACCCATCCTGGCAAAGGAGAACCCAAGGACCGCCTTGAAATAGGTTGGCAACCAACCCAGCATACCCCAGCCGATCGCGTTGGAGACGGCGTAAAGAATGGCGACGAGCCAGAAATTGCTTTCCTTTAGAAAGCCAAAACCCCCAGCGGGTTTGGCTGAGGCCGCGACCTTTTCGCCGATGCCTCCTGAAATATAGTCAATTTCCTCCCTGGAAATTCTGGGGTGTTTGGAGGGAAGATCGTACACGAAGAAAAACGAGACAACGGCCGGTATGAGGCCGATCAAGGCTAAGAAATAGAAACTATCTCTCCAGCCGACAGCGGTTACCAACCCGGTTATGAGAGGTGGAGCTATGATTTGAGACACCAAAAAACCGACGAACCAGACGCCGTTGACTTTGGCCCTTTCCCGAACCGGAAACCAGGTCTGCACCAGCTTTGAGACACAGGGTCCCAGAACGGCCTCGCCGATGCCAAGGAGAGCCCGGCATGCCAGAAGTATTACTACGGTAGAGACAGAGCCCATGACCGCCATGACGATCGCCCATGAGATAAGTCCGTATCCCAACGCCTTTCTTGCCCCAAAGCGTTGTACTATTGGTCCCGCAAAAAAGCAGGTAATACCATAGAAGAGCATAAAGGAGCTTAATAGTAGTCCCTGTGTCGACTTGTCCGCCGTAATGCCAAACGCGTTGGTGAAATTCAGGTTTGCGATGAGCACGGTGACGTTAGCTCGGTCAAAAAAAGCCACCATGTAGGCCAAAAAAGCAATGAAGACGATCCATAATCGCAACTTACCCGTCCTTTTGAGGACGGTCATACCGGTTTCAAACGACCTCATAGCTCTCACCTCGTAATGGTTTCGTTATTCCCCTTCCACGGAGCAACGTATATAACAAAAAGGCGCCCCCTCCACAACGGTCGGGGCCCGGACAAACCGGATCTTGGGGTTGAAACCTTCCATTAAGGCATAATCCCGCGCGCAGGAGAGCAGATAACCGATGTCCTCCGGACCGCGCTTGCGATACATTTCCGCGTACTTGCAACGGATTACGTTTATTGAAAGCTTGCGGGGCGTCGCTTCGACGACCTCTTCGTAACGGGGCCTTGAGCAAAAACAGGCACGGCCTTCTGAAAATAGGGAATCGGCGCCTATATTTCCCATGCTGCCCCAGCTCCCTCTGTCGTTGCCTCGATGATTCTTCGAGGTTCCTTTGCATCGCCGATGATAAAATGACGGACACCTTTTTGCTTAAGCGCCTCCCTGAGGTTGCTCCTTGGAATTACGCCAACGGCTACAACGACCTGGTTGACAGGTTCGAGCTTCCGGTCCTGATTGTCGGTGCTGACAACCACCGATCCTTCTTCGATAATCTTCATTGTCGTGTTGAACATGAGTTTGGCCCCGGCGGCGCCAAGGCGCCGATAGAGCATGGCGCCGTGCGAGGACATTGGCAGGACTTGAGGAGTGGCCAACGTTTCGACCACGGTGACATCCTTGAGACCCTTCTCGCAGAGGAAGTCAGCCGTTTCCATGCCTATCAGGCCGCCCCCGATTATTAAGACGTGATCCCTAGGCGCGACTTCTCCGCTTAAAATCTGCCAAGCATCGCATACGATGGAGGATGCGCCACCCTCGATCGGGCAGGCGGCCTTGTCGGCGCCTGTGGCAAGGACAACTGCATCGGGCTTTCCCTGTTCGATCATCGCATCAGTGACTTCCGTGCCGGTTTTGATATCCACGCCACTTTTCCTGCACTTTGCGGCGAGGGCATTGATCCACCTGCCGTATACCGACTTATGGGGCGCCTCCTGAGCAAACCTTATCTGTCCTCCTGTCTCGTTCTCCTGTTCAAAGAGCGTCACCCGGTGTCCAAGCCGTGCAGCCTCGAAGGCTGCAGTCAGACCACCCGGACCAGCGCCGATTACCCACACGTTGCGACTGACCTCTGCGGGACGGGACGGGTAGAGAAGCTCCTGGCCCGTTTCCGGGTTGATGGAACAGCGCACCGATTTATGCTCGATTATGAGGCGCTCGATGCAACCCTGGTTGCAGGCAAGACATTCGCAAGTATCTTCAGGGCGCCCTGCGATAGCGTTTTTCAGAAAATCGGGGTCGGCGAGGTGCTGACGCCCCACAGCGACAAGGTCCGCGTCTCCTCGTGCGATCACCTCATCCATGAAAAAGGGATCCGTAAAACGGCCTACGGCGATGACCGGAACATGCGTCACCTCTTTGATCTTGCGGGCCAGTTGCACCTTGAACCCTTGCTCATATTCGACGGGGGCGCTTGTATTCGGCGTATCTGTGTTCACCTTCAAATTGCCGTGGGTCCCGAAGGATACGTTGATGATGTCCGCGCCGGCGTCGACCAAATCCGGAATGATGGTCTGCACATCCTCAATGGTATAGCCGCCCTTGATATTCTCCTCGCCGGAGATTCTTATAGATACGGGGAGGTCCTCCCCCACCTGCTTCCGCACCTCCCGGAGGCACTCGATCATAAACCGAGCCCGCGCCCGGAAATCCCCACCATACCGGTCGGTTCGGTTATTGGAATGGGCTGAGAGAAACTGCATGAGAAGGTAGCCGTGGGCCCCATGGAGTTCCACCGCGTCGCATCCGGCAGCCTTCGAACGGATGGCTGCGGCGCCGAAGGAGGAGATAGCTTCCCGGATATCGTCCAGGGTCATCTCAAGCGGCGGCCCGAGAAAACCGAAGGTATAGCTCGGGATGGCGGAAGGCCCGATGGCCTTTTTCTTCTTGAGGAGCAAGTAGTTCTCCCGGCCTGTATGGTGAAGCTGCATCGCAATCCTACCGCCTTGGCCATGGACCGCATCCGCGAGTTTTGTCAGGCCCGGAATGAATTTGTCGTCCCAGGCGCCGAGGCACCGCGGTGAAGTAGCGCCCAAAGGATGCACCTCCAGGGCCTCTGTAATGATAAGACCGGCGCCGCCTTGCGCCCGGCGTTTTACATAGGCCAGGTTCGCTTCGCTGACCGTACTGTCGTCATTAGCAAGCTCTGTCCCCATGGGCGCCATGACTACCCGATTGGCAATCTCAAGGGACCTGATCTTGATGGGGGTCAATAAATTCTTCATTTTTGTCGTATTTCCTTCCCTACTTTTGTCCTTACATGCCGCTCAATGCCCCGATGGTCAAGCAAGGTTTTCACGGTAAGTTTAACCCCCGGGAACAGACGATCCCGTTGCATCGCCTCATCATAAATCGAAGGGGCGATGCCAGCTACATCGAGAATTACCTTATATGTGTCTCCCCGCCAATGGATGATCGTTCCTCCTAATATGCATGTGCCCAAAACCAGGCTGCCGGCTTTGACAGAGACCCCTTATTCCTCAATGACAATGTTTACGAATATGAGTCTCCGCTTGAAGCTCTCCCAGTCGCAAATTTCCATTGCCACGGACTTTGTCTCCCATTGCGCGCTGATCACGCGGTCGCCTTCCCCCAGACACTCTGAAATGTCTTCCTCCACAATCTCTCTGAGTTCCTGTTCATCCTTGAGGGGCGAAATGAAGCACAAGGTGCATCTCCCCTGCTCCTCTGCTTTGACCTGCACTTTTTTCCACCGCTTTGAAGGCAGCTTAAGCATAGCAACACCGATCCTGAAGAGTCACAATATATGCCTCCCCGCGCGGCGGAAGCCCTATCATCATTCTGCCTTATAAGCCCGACACGGGATGGCCCCTAACTCCACCGCGCCCACCTCAGGGTCGTAGGGCGGTTCACTGGGCGTAAGCACATTAATGTTCGATTTTCTAAACTGGAAAAGGTCGTCCGGTTCCTCGGGAAACCACCATCCCATGGACGGGAATATGAGTTTAGGGTGTAAGTCCGCATCCAGCTTGAGGATCTGCTTCACCCTCCCTTTCCTGGTTTCAATGTAGATCCATTCGTCTTCTTTGAGACCCAGCCTCTTCGCCGTCTCAGGGTTCAGATCCACGGTGGGATACGGCTTCATGGCCCTGGCTAACTTTACATGTTTATAGCCGTTATTCATGTAGGCCGCTTCTTTGCCGTTAAACATCAGCAGGGGGTATTCTTCAGAAGGCTCGAAACAGAACTGGGTCAATTCCTTGAAAGTCGGGATTGGCGGATACCCCTGCTGCTTCAATGCCTGAGAGTATATTTCCACCTTGCCCGACGGGGTTCTAAAAATCCCATCTTCCGGCTTTCTGAAATCCTTTGTTGCTTTAAGCAACCGCTTCTCCTCTTTGAGCTGCTCAAAAGTTATACCGGCCGGCTCGAGTATTTCGTCCAGACAATCTTCCCACTTATCCCAAAAATACCGCCGGAGCCCAACCCTTTTCGCAAGCTCATTTATCCATTCAGCGTTAGGCTTGGCTTCCCCCGGCGGCTCGACAATCTTGGGATAAGCGCGAATTCCCAGTTGCCAGCCGGGCCAGTATCCCACCGATGCATGTTCGTTTCCCCAGGCGGCGGGAAGAACGATGTCGGCAACCGCCGACGTGGGCGTGGGGAACAATTCCGATACGACAAAAAACTCAAGCTTCATGAGCGCCTGGTAGGTGGCTTCACTGTCGGGGTAGCTAACCATAGGGTTGGTCAGGATGTTTATGGCGGCCTTTATGGGATAGGGCTTCTCATCCAGGATAGCCCTGACAAACGACTGAGGGGGCACGTAGGCAGCCGTCATGCCCACGCGAAAAGGGCTGCAAAGCCCTTTCTCGATTTTCCGGTCATTGCCTTTCGGAAAATAGAAGCGTCCCATCTTTGCGAAGGGAGCAGACGTCAACAGGGTATTCCCGCCGGGAACGTTCAGGTTCCCGAGAAGAGCCCTTAAGATATTGACGGCACGGATTGCCTGAAAACTATGGATACTTCTCTCCAGAGCATTTCCTTCGAAATAGCAGACGGGTTGGTTTTTCGGATCCGTCAACATCCTCGCTGCTTTTTCTATCTGGGCCTTTGACACCCAGGTTGCCTTCTCCACATCATCGAGCGAAAAGTTCTTTATTTCTCCTTGAAGTTCCTCGAACCCAACCGTCCACTTCGATACGAAGTCGAAATCATAAAGCTTCTCTTCGATAATCAACTTGATGATGCCCATCGCCAAAGCACCGTCGCTTTGCGGTCTTGGATTGATCCAGAGGTCGGCCTTCTTGGCCAGCTGGATCCTCTTCGGATCGATGACTATCACCCTGGCGCCTGCGGACGTGGCTGCCCGGATGCTCTCCATCAATTCACCACCCATCAAGCCTATCGGGTTAGCGCCCCAAAGCAGCAGAAGACCTGTTTCAGGACCTGGGTCCGGAGTGAAGGTAATCCCATAGACGGAACTGGCACCTGCCAGCCGGGGTACCCCTCAGTAATTGCCCGGAGTCACGCAATTCGCAGTGCCAAAAGCGCTTGCAAATCTTTGTGCGAATGCAAACTCCATCTCCTTCGGTTCTCCCAAACAGAGCGCAACGCTGTCCGCGCCAAATTGTGCCTTGTATTCCGTGATCTTTGTCGCGATGGTATCCAAGGCCTCGTCCCAGGAAATCCGCTCCCACGCGCCCCCTCCTTTTGGCCCCACCCTTCTCTGGGGGTATTTTAAGCGATCCGCGTGTGAATGAACCTCTTTCATAATCTGACTCTTGTTATAGACACACCGGGCGCTGGGGTAACCGCTTTCCGGATCCGGCTCAACTTCTACGATCTCTCCATTTTCAACGACTACCTTACGGGCACAGTGGATCGGACATACATGACAAAAAACATGATGCAATTGTCTTTCTGACTCCATGCCATCCCTCCTCCTTTAGCGAAAGGTTTTCCCGCGTGATGCGTGCAGGATAGACAAGTCTTTGTCTTGCACCCAAGTCCCGCATCGTCTTGTCCCTACGTTCTTTATAGGTACGTGAAAGACCCATTTGTCGTCACAGATATCAAACCTTCATTATGGCCGATCCGCTATTTCCTCCCATACCATAAGTCTGGGTCATACCGACCTTCGCCCCCTGGACCTGTCTCTCTCCTGCATCACCCCTCAACTGCACCACCACTTCGTATATCTGTGCGAGGCCGTTCGCGGCCGTTGCCTCGCCAAAACTGGCAATCCCTCCGCTGGTGTTGATAGGCAGCTTTCCTCCCAAGAATGTCTGTTCTTCATCAAGCATCCTATCCGTCTCGCCCGGTCCCCAGAAGCCAAGTGTCTCAGCGTATTGCAGGTAATGCCATGAAGAATTGTCAGGCATTTCGACGAGATCTATATCCTCCGGCCCTATGCCGGACATCTTGTAGGCTGCCCGGGAAGCAGAATAGCTTTCGCTGAGAATGGGAGCTGTCCCTTTGGCCGGTTCAGCGATAAAGCCCATTCGCGCAGTGGGGTCTCCGTATAATGAACTCCCTTCACCCACTCCGGCCACGATGACCGGTTTTCTCTTGTATTTTCTTGCCTTGTCCATACTGCACAATATAGCTGCCGCAGCACCATCCCTTGTGGCACATATCATAAGTAATCTCAGCGGATCGCAGACCATGGGGGAGTTCAAAACCTCCTCTTCCGTGTACACCTTCCTGAACAAAGCACGGGGATTCAGAGCTCCGAACTTACTGGACGCCACCTTAGCCTTGGCCAGATGACGTTCGGTAGTTCCGAATTCCTCCATACGTTTCCGGAGGTCAATGGCCCAATAGCCCGGGTTGGACATTCCAGTCATCGCCCACCGTATGCAATCAGGATCCGTCGGGTCAGGCCTCCCGAGCACCGGATAGAAACCGGATGGCGATTTATCTGCCGCTACAGCAAGGACCACATCTCTTGTCCCGCTTGCAACCGCATTGTAAGCCACCCTGAAACAATTGGTTGACGTGGCGCACATATTATAAATATTGACGGTAGGGATTCCGATGTCGCCCATCATCCCGGTTAATGACGCACCGGGGTTAAAGCCGCTCCCTGATCCATATATCCATATCCCCGCCAGCACCTCTTCTATCTCTTTCCATTCCATTCCTGCATCTTCGAGCGCTTCGGTAACAGCAACCCTTGACATCTCCGTGACTGTTTTATCGGGAAATTTACCCCAGTTATGCAAACCTACACCTATTATCGCGACTTCTCTCATCTTGTTCTCCTCCTTGTTAATCGACTGCATGGCTGCCGGTCACCCGCGACAGCCTATATTTTCTTCCATTTCCAAGTCACAACATCGTTACCCTCGCCGTCCTCCCAGACCTTCTCCACCACGAGTTTCACATCCATATGCATCTTGATTTCTTCAGGTTCGCATCCTGTGATGATGCCGAGGATTGATAGCCCTTCAGGAACCGACACCCAACCAATCCCGTAGGGTG
>CAVTDX010000075.1:0-17746 GCA_963733345.1 uncultured delta proteobacterium | reverse complement strand
ACGGTGCTGTTTATGACAACTTCGATGTCTCAGTCGGAAAATAAAAGACGCATTAGACCCGAACAATTTAGGTGACTGGTCAGCCTATTGTACCTAGCCCATTACCGTGATTGGATTAATAACCATAACAATGACGGATCGTATTGTCGTAGTGGCGGAACAAGAAAAACGGGTAGGCCCCTATTACCCTGGAGCTTCTAAAGACAGGGGCGGAGCTTTCACAACACAGAGGAGATGCGGTATGCGCCTGCGTCCATCGGTTATGGAGTGGGCCACCTCGTGATCGAACTTGCCTATTATGTTGGTAAAGTGTACGTGATTGACGACCCCCTCCTCTCCGGTTTTCAAGCTGATCTCTATTCATCCGCCCTCGAAGCCCTCTGCTGTACCCTTGCGCCCCGCACTGTCCTCATGGGACACACCTATGACAGCCTGGAGTTAGCCCCCGAAACTGGCGTGCAAAATGGGGAACGATCTCGTTACGGACTGCGTGAAGATAGAAAGGGAGAAGGGTACAGGTTTTCTTCTTGTACAAAACCCATCTGAAGGGAGCAATGCCGTCTCGGTGCTCGAATTGGCTACAGCTCCTCAAATGGTGACAGTCAGACCCAAGGTTGCGGAGGCTCTAAAAAGGCAGCAAAAGGTGAAATCATACCTTTCTGCTGCGAGCTTGTTTCGTCCATGGCGCTCACTGAATCACTCGGCCTTGTCCCCGGAGAAGAGACTGTCAGTCTCACGCAGGCAAATGCAATAGTCGCTGGAGGCAGAGGGGTCAAGACCATAGAGGGCATTCAGCAACTGCAAGGGCTTGTGGAAGTCCTTCAAGAGGTATTTCGTCAAGGTAGAACTGGGTGCGAGCCGGCCCCTGGTGGACGAAGGGCTGCTTTCCGTTCCACGGGAATTCGGTGGAACCAGAGGAAAAGGTGAACCCGCAGCTCTACATTGCTGTGGCAATCTCGGGTGCCGCCCAGCATATGGCCGGGGCGGGAGGACTCCCAAGAAGATCGTAACAATCAACAAAGATGCAGAGGCGGCTATCTTCAGAACTAGGATTACGGGATCGTCGGTCAGTATGAAGACGTTGCTGCCCTGCATTTATCAAGAAACTGGCCACATTGTCGTGAAGGCACGGACGATCATCGTATATATAAAAGCCGTGCCCAATCCTTGAAGGGCCTCGTTCCGCCTATGAGATTCACAGCGATATCAAAAAGGTTGTCCCTGTCGGGATTCCACCGGTCATCAATCCCTTCGATGAGAATGCCCTTGAATTGGCGATACAACTGAAAGAGCGCTGGGGAGGAAAGGTGATCGCCCTCAATATGTCCGAGAAGGCTGTTATCCCCATCCTGAAGAAGGCTTTGAGCGTTGGAGCTGAATGGGCTGATCCTTGTGGAGCCCTAGTTTCCAGAACCTAACCAGTCATGCAACCGCCCAGGTCCTTTCCGCGGCAATTAAGAAGACTGAACCTTTTGATCTCATCGTTACTGGAAGACAGGCTGCTGACTGGGATTCGGGACAGGTGGGTCTCCTTATTGCGGGCGGATTACTCAATATCCCCGGTATCAATCTCGTCCAGAGGGCAGAGTTGCAGGATGACAGAGGTTATCGTGGAAAAGTTGAAGCGCAGCGGTCACGAGGTGGTAACGGCACCGCTTCCCGCTTTGATCACGGTGAGCAGCGAGATGGGCGCTCTCAGGCTGGCAACCCTGAAAGCAATTCAGGGATGCCGAGGGAAACCTGTGACAGTCTGCCGACGCCGGCACAATTGCGACTCCGAAGGCAGCCGCTCTCCCGGTCTGAAGAGCCGGACGCGATCTGGCCGTGCAGGATGTTCACGAGCTGCACGTAGGCGGGCTCGAAAGACGTGCGGTCTATATAGGATGTCTGGTCCGTCTGTTTCATGGGAGGCACATTATTATATTATCTATATCTATACGATGAGTCAACGATTATCTCTGCCATGAGGGACGGAAATGGGCGCAAACTACAGGAATACGGCCTCCGCCGCAGTTATATATAGAAGCAGCATATATTTGTCTTGACAAAGGGTTGCTTTTCTCCTATAACGTAGACGGCCTGAAGCGACATGAGCAAAACTGCCGAAGAGCTTTACAGGGAACGGGAAAAGAGGGTCCTGGACGCCATAGCCTTGAGGAAACCCGACAGGGTGCCGGTGATGGCCATGTTCAGCTTCTTCCCCGCCAAATACTCGGGACTCACGGTCCGGGAGGTCATGTACGACCCGGAAAAGCTGTGGAAAGCCTACTGGCGAACGATGATCGAGTTCGAGCCCGACATGGACCACAACCCTTTCGGCTTGCGCTTCCTGGGCCCGCTGCTGGAGACGCTGGACTTCCGGCAGCTCAAGTGGCCGGGCCACGGCGTCCCGGACAATGTCAGCTATCAGTTCGTCGAAGGCGAGTACATGAGGGCCATGTTCGAATTCACCAGGGAGTACGGAGTTTATTAGCCGGGTCCGATCGAGAGGGACAAGCCGGAAGCGCGAAAAAGGCGGACGGTGAGACGCATGGGGGAAGGGGAAAAACGCACGAGGGCGCGCATCGATCACGCGTCGCTCCACTTCGGCGGGGTTGCCGCCCTCACCGACGTCACTCTGGACATCAGGGACAACGAAATTCTCGCCCTCATCGGGCCGAATGGCGCGGGCAAAACGGCCCTCCTCAACTGCCTGAGCGGCTTCTATAAACCCCAGGCGGGCGAGATATACTTCGAGGGGCAGACCGTCACCCGCCTGCGTCCCCACAGGCTGGCCCGCCTCGGCATGGCGAGGACCTTTCAGAACATCGCCCTTTACACGGGCCTCAGCACCGAAGACAACATCATGGCGGCCCGGCACGTGCTCATGAGGCAGAATTTTGTCGCGGGCGCCCTATATTTCGGCTGGGCGCGCAGGGAAGAAATCAGCCACCGCCGGATTGTGGAAGAGATCATCGATTTCCTGGAGATCGCGCCGGTGCGGAAAAAGATAGTCGGCCTCCTGCCCTACGGGCTGCGCAAAAGGGTCGAGTTGGGGCGGGCCCTGGCCCTGGAGCCGAAAATCCTCCTCCTCGACGAGCCCATGGCAGGGATGAACCTCGAAGAAAAGGAAGACATCGCGCGGTTCATCATGGACGTGTACGAGGGACAGGGCGCGGCCTATCCGGACACCCCGGTCTTGAGGGACGGAGTCAGGTCGATCATCCTCGTGGAGCACGACATGGGCGTGGTGATGGAGATGGCGGACAGGATTGCCGTCCTCGATTTCGGCAGGAAGATAGCGGAAGGGACCCCGGCGGAGGTCTGTATGAACCCGGAAGTGATCAGCGCTTACCTGGGGAAGGCGCCTTAAAGGGCGCGGGTGAGAGGATGCTGCAAGTCAACGGCATAGACGTCGTCTACGCCCGAGTGATCCAGGTGCTCAGGGGCGTCTCGCTGGAAGTGGGCGACGGCCGCATCGTGGCGCTCCTCGGCGCGAACGGGGCGGGCAAGACCACCACTCTGAAGGCGGTCTCGGGCATGCTCAAGACGGAAGAGGGGGAAGTCACCGAGGGCTCTATCCTTCTCGAAGGGAAGAGGATCGAGCGCCACGGACCGGAGGACATTGCCGCCCTCGGCGTGAGCCAGGCCATGGAGGGGAGAAGGGTCCTAGAGCACCTGACCGTCGAGGAAAATCTCCTTGTGGGGGCTTATTGCCGGAAAGACAGGGCCGGGATCAAGAGCGACCTGGAAATGGTTTTTGACTATATTCCCAATGTAAGGAGCCTGCGCCGGCGCGTGAGCGGCTACCTGTCGGGCGGCGAGCAGCAAATGCTCGTGATCGGTCGGGCCTTGATGGCGCGGCCGAAGCTCATGCTCCTCGACGAGCCCTCCCTCGGCCTCGCCCCGTTGGTAGTGGAGGATATCTTCCGCATCATCGGGAGGATCAACGCCGAACAGGGGATGTCGATACTCCTCGTGGAGCAGAACGCCCGCGCCGCCCTCGGCGTCGCCCATTTCGGCTACGTCATGGAAAACGGCCGCGTGGTCCTGAGCGGCCCCGCCGAGACTTTGCGGGACAACGAGACCGTCCGGGAATGTTACCTGGGGTTGTCGGCCGGCAACGCAAGGAAGAGCTACCGCGACATGAAGCACTACCGGCGAAAAAAGAGATGGCTCGCGTGAGGAGTGACCGGTGACGAGTAGTGCAACGGGCGATGGCCGGAAGGGCGACACGTGGCCCAAGGCGCTCAAGACCAACTACGAAAAGTACGGAGTAAGCCGGAAGGCTATGCGCTACAAGCACTACGGCATCTGGGCCGCTTACACGTGGAAGGATTACTACCTCGACGTCAAATACCTGACCCTCGGGCTAGCCTCCCTCGGCTTCGGGGAGGGAGACAGGCTGCTCATTGCGGGGGATAACGCGCCGCAATGGTATGTCGCGGAAATTGCGGCCCAGGCGGGTCACGGCGCGTCCCTCGGGGTCGATCCCGATGCGACGCCGGATGAGCTCGTGGACGTTGCAAGGGCCGGCGGGGTCCGGTTTGCGGTTGTCCAGGACCAGGAGCAGGTAGACAAGCTCTTCGATGTGAGAGACCGGCTCCCGCTCCTTGAGAAGATCGTCTGCTGGCGCCGCAAGGGTTTGGCCCACTATCGGGACGAGATGCTGAGAGGCTACGAAGAGGTGCTGGAACTGGGGAAGAGCTTCGAAGCAGAACGCCCGGGACTCTTCGAGAAAAATGTGGAAACAGGCAGCGCCGACGACGTCTGCGCCCTCGTGTGCACGTCGGGGACTACCGGCCGGCCCAAACTCGCCATACACACGGCCCGGACCCTACGGACGGGCGCGGACGAGCTCCTCCGTCTCCATCCATGGAACGATCGGGACAACGTCGTTCCCCTTCTGCCGCCCGCATGGATCGCGGACCAATGGCTCGCCGTCGGCTGCCATTTGCTCTCGGGCTGCACCCTCAACTTCGCCGAAGGCCCGGAGACGGCCCTGCGGGATGCCGGCGAAATAGGGCCTACCATCGTGTGGCACGGGGCACGTCTCTGGGAAAGCCAGGTGGCCGGTTTGCAGGTGCGGATCGGCGGCGTCGATGCCGCAACAAGGCTCGTCTTCCGCCTGCTTATGCCGGTCGGCTACAGGGTGGCCGATCTCAGGCTTGAGGGGAAAAAACCGCGCCGGGTCCTGAAACTACTCGCCGCGCTTGCCGATGTCGTACTCTTCAGACGCATAAGGGCGACCCTGGGCCTGCAAGCCGCGCGGGTCTGCTACAACACCGACGCGCCGCTGCACCCTGACGCCATGCGCCTTTATCACGCACTGGGCCTGCCTCTCGAAAACCTCAATTTTACCGCCGAAGGGGGCCTCCCGGCGAGTGCGTCCGTCGGGGAGGGCATCCCGTGACCTTCTTTATCCAACTGGTAGCGACGGGTTTTTCTCTCGGCATGGTCTATGCCCTCGTGGCCATAGGTTTTGTCATCATCCTGAAGTGCTCCAGGGCGTTTAACATCGCCCAGGGACACTTCGTGCTCATCGGCGGCTACCTTGGCTACACGTTCCTCGTGACGTTTCACCTGCCCCTGTGGGCCGCCCTGCTTCTGGCGATAGCGACGGCCGCCGCGCTCGGCCTCCTCATAGAGCGTCTGGCCCTGCGTCCCCTCGTGGGCCAGTCCGAGCTCTCCCATGATCATGATGACCATAGCCCTGGCGACCGTGCTCGAAGGGCTCGTCACGATGATCTGGGGCGGGGAATATAAGACCTACCACGATGTGCTTCCGAGCTTCACCCTGAAAGTCGGCCAGATATCCGTGCCTCCCGAATCGCTTATCGGGCTTATGGTCTCGGTGGTCGTGGTGGGCGCCCTGATGGGCCTCTTTCGCTACACCAGGATCGGACTGGCTATGCGGGCCACCGCGGAGGACCTGCAGGTGGTGCGGAGTCTCGGCATCAGGGCGACCACCGTCTATGCTGTTTCCTGGGTGATCGCTTCCGTCGTCGGCGTGGTCGGGGGCATCCTTTTGGGGGGCGTGTCGGGCGTAATGATACCCCTGGCAGAGATCGGCCTGAAGGCTTTTGCCGTCGTCCTCCTCGGAGGGGCCGACTCCATCGGCGGGGCCATCGTTGCGGGCATTATACTGGGTATTTTGGAGAATGTGGCGGCAGGCTACCTGGACCCGCTCCTGCCCGGGGGCGGCTTTGCCCAGATATTCCCCTTCGTCGTCATGATCATCGTGCTCATCTTCAGGCCCTACGGCCTGTTCGGCCTGAAGAGAATAGAAAGGATCTAAAGCATATGGGACGGGGCGCCTTTCAAGAAAACTACGGTCAGGAGATGGCCATCTTCCGCTCGCGCGGGCAGTGGGCGACGCTGCTCGTCTTCCTCGTCCTGCTGGCCGTCTGCCCCCTGTTCCTGAGCGACAGGGTCCTCACCGTCATGACCATGATCGGCATCGCCGTCATCAGCGTGCTCGGGCTCAATATTCTTACCGGGCTTTGCGGCCAGATATCGATAGGCCATGTCGGCTTCATGGCGGTTGGCGCCTACGCGTCCGCCATCCTCACCGCCCGGCTTGGCTGGCCCTTCTGGGCGGCCCTGCCTGCCGCAGGTCTCGCCGCAGGCATGGCGGGCCTGATCTTCGGCCTGCCCTCCCTGAAGATCAGGGGATTCTACCTGATCATGGCCACGATAGCGGCGCACTTCATTATTATCTGGTCGGTAATCCAGCTCAGGGGCCTCACGGGGGCCCCGACGGCATGGCCGTGCCCAAGCCGGCGATAGGCCCCCTGGTCTTCAATTCGAAGGCGAGCTACTATTACCTGGTCATGGCGGTCGCCGGCATCGGCGCCTACTTCGCCGTCAACATCATAAGGACCAGGGCCGGAAGGGCGTTTGTCGCCATCAGAGACAACGACCTCGCGGCTGAGGTGATGGGCGTCAACCTGTGGACATACAAGCTTCAGGCGTTTTTTATCGGATGCGTCTATGCCGGCGTGGCCGGTTCGCTTCTCGTGCATTACTACGGGTTTGCATCCGTCGATCAATTCCCTTTCATGGATTCGGTATGGTATCTGGGCATGCTGATCGTGGGCGGCATGGGCAGCATCGCCGGCGCGGTCCTGGGGGCCGTCTTCCTTAAGCTCCTCGACGAATTCGTGACCGTCATGGGACCCGTCCTCTCCGCGGCCGTTGCGGCCCAGGCTGCCGCCTCTCTGGCCCTTGTCAGCAGGGGACTGGTGATCATCCTCTTCCTCATCTTCGAGCCGAGGGGCCTTTCTCACCTCTGGGGAATGATAGAAACGTACTGGCGGCTTTGGCCCTTCTCCCGTGAAGAGGCGGAATGAAAAAAAGAGCAAAAAAAAGGAGGAGTCAATGGCAAAGATCGGATTAGGTTCGGCGGCATGCGTACTGGCGGTTTTGCTGGGATTGATGCTCGTTCCCGTGAATGCGGGGGCAAAAAGCGTATATGTCGGGGGCACCATGTCCCTCACCGGCCCTTATGCCGAGGATTCGGCGGCAATCCTCGCAGCCTTCGAGGACTACGTGAAATACGTGAACGAGACGAAGCAGATGGCGCCCTGGCGGAAGGAGAAGTGGCCCGCGGACGTCACGGTCGAACTCCTCTGGCGCGACGACGAGCTGAAGCCCGCAAAGGCCCTCTCGATCTATGAGGAGCTTAAAGGCAAAGGCATGCTCGTTTACAGGATATCGGGCTCGCCCATCGCCCTTGCCCTCAAGGACAGGCTGAAACAGGACAACACGGGTGCTACCAGCATGGCCACCGGGCCCTACCTGCTCACGCCTCCAGGGACTATATTCACCTATTACCCCATCTATACGGACGACCTTGGGGCCGCCGCCGACTGGTTCAAGGCGAACTGGAAGGAATCGAGAAAACCTAGGGTGGCGTATCTCACCGCGGATAACGCCATGGGAAGGTCGATCGAGATACCCGAGATGGAAGATTACCTGAAGAAGGACGGCTACGAGTTCGCCGGCACGCAGTACGTGCCGCTCATCCCCACCTCCCCTCCCACCACCCAGCTTATGTGGCTCAAGGAGAAGAAAGTCGATCTCGCGCTCGGCATCATGGTGAACCCCGGTTCGCAGCCGACGGTAAAAGAAATGGTGAGGCTGGGCATGGGGCCCTATCAGCCCTACAAGATGACCTTTGCCTGCGGCACGCCGAGCCACCTCCCTGTTTTTGCGGCAGCTATGGGAACGCTGGGCGACGGTTTCGTGATTTCCGGCGGCTTCCCTCCGTGGGACGAGCCCGACCCTGGCGTCAAGTTCGTAACCGGGCTGCAAAAGAAGTATCATCCGGACAAATTTGCCAGCCACAGCCAATACTTGGGGGGTACCCTGGAGGCCATGGTGCAGATCGAGGCGCTGAGGCTCGCCATGCAGCAGGCGCCCCTTGAGAAGCTTAAACCTGTGGACGTGCTTAATAACGGCTTCTACAAGATCAAGGATCTCGACACGGGCGGCATCAGCAGCACTCCTCTCACCTACAGCCCGACGAGGATCGAGGGCGTCGATTCTATCCGCGTAGACCAGTTGCAGAAGGGGAAGGTGGTGAAGGTGGGCGTCTATCCTTGCCGCCACCTGTACAAACAATAGCAGCCGATTATTGATCGCTTGCACAGGCCCGCAACGTACGCCTGTCGGTTGCCTCCCGGCCGGGAGGCAACCGACAGCAATTTTCGCTGCCCTTGAGGAGATAGTCCCATGAACGTTGCGACGAACCTTGAAAGGTCCGCCATGTTTTTTCCTGACCGGCCCGCTCTCTCGTCGGAAAGAGGAGAGTTGACCTACGCGGCGCTCGACGACAGGGCTAGTCGCGTCGCTTCCGCCCTTTTGAACCTGGGATTAAAAGGGGGAGACCACGTCGCCATATGCGCGACAAATACGCCGGATTGGATAGTCTTCTACTTCGGGGTCCTTAAGGCGGGAGGGGTTGCGGTCACGCTTTCGAATCTCCTCACGGCCGAGGAGCTGGCCCTTTTTGTCAATCATGCCCGGCCCCGCTATGCCTTTACCGACAGAACGACGGACTTTCAGGCTTTCAAGTCCTCCGGCCTGCAAAAAATCATAGGGCCGGACGGGGACCTTGAACTGGAGAGAATGATCGGGACGGCGCCGGGCAAACAGAGGGCCGTCGCCACGCTGAGGACGGATGTGGCAGCCGTGCTCTATACGGGCGGCACCACAGGCACGCCCAAGGGGGTCATGCTCACCCACGAAAACATTAACCTGTCCGCTCACAACGTGGCCTTCAGCGAACGCTCCACCGAGGCAGACCGGGCCGTCTGCTTTTTGCCTCTCAACCACGTCTTCGGTCAGATGCATATCATGAATGCGACGATCCTTAGCGCGGGCTGCCTGGAGATCCTTCCCTCGTTCAACCTCGACCAGATAATCGAGATCCTCTCCCGCAACAAGGCGACGAAACTATTTTCCGTCCCTACGGTTTACGCCCGGCTTCTTGCCCTGCCCGATCTGCCGAAGAAGCTCGGCAGGGTCCGGTACTGCTTCTCGGCAGCGGCCAGCCTGCCGGCGGAGATAGTCCGGCGTTGGCGGGACGCGACAGGCTTGACCATCGCGGAAGGGTACGGGATGACCGAGTCGGCGTCCGCAGTGACCTACAATCACTATTATCAGCACGTTGTCGGATCGGTTGGAGAGACTGTGCCGGGGGTCGAAGTCGAGATCAGGGACCTCGAAGGGAATACGCTGCCATGCGGACAGGAGGGCGAGATCTGCGTCAAGGGCCACAACATCATGAAAGGATACCTGAACAACCCGACCGATACGGAGGCCGCGTTCTGGAAGGACGGGTGGTTTCGTTCGGGCGACATCGGCGTCCTCGACGAAAAAGGGTATCTCTTCATTGTCGACCGGCTCAAGGACATGATCATTACGGGCGGAGAAAACGTGTATCCTCGAGAGGTAGAGGAAGCGCTCTATGCCATGGACGGAGTGGAGGAGTGCGCCGTGGTCGGCATTCCCGACAAGGAGTGGGGGGAACGGGTCGTTGCCGTCATCATCCCCAGGGGGGACATTGTCATTTCCATCCAGGATGCGAAGGCTTTTCTGAAAGCCCGCCTTTCATCTTTCAAGATCCCCAAAGAGTACTTTTTGGTAAAAGAAATGCCGAAAAGCGCGGCAGGAAAAGTTCTCAAACGAGAGTTGACGAAGTCGTTGATTAACAAGGGAAGAATTTGAAGCGCATTTAGCGGCGGGAGGGCCCTGGCGCCTTGTTTGGGGGAGGGCGAGATGGAAAAGAGCATGAACGATAAGAAGGCAACAGGGCGCCGGAAGACCGTTAAATGAGAAAGAGGTCCGAGGTATGAAGACCCGATTGCGGAGTCCCAAGGGAAAAGAAGTCGCGATCGGAGACGGCCTGCCCACGGTCCTTCTCGGAGAGCGGATCAACCCCTTCGGCGCCGGACCGGTGAAGGAGGGCATGGCGACTGGCAACATGGAACCGATCCGGAAGGAGGCGCTCAGCCAGGCGGAGGCGGGCGCCGATATACTGATCGTGAGCGTCTCCGCCTTCGGCATCGATGAGGTCCGGGTCCTGCCCCAGGTAATGGAGGCCGTCATGGACGTGGTCGACCTGCCCCTCTGCATCGAGTGCAGGAACCCAGAGGCCCTAAAAGCGGCGCTGCGCCTTGACTGCGGCAAGCCGATCGTCAGCTCCGTCACGGGGGAGAAGCACGTGCTCGACGCCCTGCTGCCCCTGGTGAAAGACCACGGCGCTGCGCTCGTGGCGCTGGCGTCCGATGCTTCGGGGATCCCGAAGACGGCGGCCGACAGGAAAGAAGTCGTCGGCCGCATACTGGAGCGGACGGACGCCGCCGGGATCGCCCGGGAAGACATCCTCGTCGACTGCGTCGCCGAAGCTGTCGCGGTGAGCGACAAGGCTGCCGTTACGACTTTTGAGGCCATGGAGCTGGTGCGCCGCGCGTGGGGGACCAACCTTGTCCTGGGTGCAAGCAATGTCTCCTTCGGTCTTCCGGACAGGACGATCATCAATGCGGTTTTCCTCGGCCTCGCCATACACGCGGGGCTGAACGCCGCTATCGTCAACCCTTCGGCCATGCTGCAGTATGCCATGGCGGCCGACCTGCTCGCGGGCCGCGATCCCCGATCAAGGCGGTTCACCACGCACTACAGGACGCACAAGGGGCGGCGGGGTCGGGTCTGAACGCGCCCTGCCGGCCCTATGAGGCAGTATCGGCCGCCCTAGACCATACCGGCGGTCCTAGCGCAATCCTGCCGAGGGGCGAGCTCTTCCTGGAGCGGGATTATCTGGACCGCTTCTTTCCTCTCGCGGGCCCACCCGGGGGAGGATACTTCGCGCAACTCGCCGCAGCCGCCCGCTCGTTGGGGCTCTCATGCGTCGGCGTCGACCTCGACGTGGAAAGCGGCGATCTCTGTGAGGGATCGGGGGAGCTTGAAGAGTATTTCGTCGTAGGGCGCCTCAACGGACCCGTCTCGCGCCTGATAGGCTCTCTGGGGTTCCTCAAAGCCATGGCGGGCGTGCATCGGGACAAACGATCTTTCAGCGACGCGGCTTCCCTTTTCACCGCGGAGGCGGAGAAAGCAGCCCGGTCTGCCCGTGAGATGGGGTTCGCGGGCCTGGCGGTCGCCGACGATATCGCCGGGAGCGACGGTCTTTTTTTCTCGCCCGAGTATTTTGCCGGCACGGTCTGGCCCGTCTACAGGCAAGCCGCGCAAATGGCGCGGCAGATGGGCCTTCGGACCTTTTTTCATTCGGACGGCGACACGAGAAAGGTGATTGACCTTTTGATAAAAGCGGGGTATGACTGTATCCATCCGGTCGATGCGGCGGCGGGACTGAACGTTTTCGACCTGGCGAAGGAGTTCGGCCGGCGGGTCTGCTTCATGGGCCACATCGACATTATGGGCTGGACGGAAGAGAAGATTCGCGCGGAGATCGGCGCCGCGGAAGAGGCGTTCCGGAAAGGCGGTCTCATACTAGGCGCCAGTTGCGGCATATCGGCGACGACGGCTGCCGGTCGGCTCGATGCGCTCTATCCGGGCCCGGGAGGGCGAAGGTAGACGATGGCGACAAAGGGCGGGCGCATCCTCTTCGCCCCCGCTTCGAGGCAGGCAGAAGGGGCTGAAGGAAGAACGATCCTCGATGCCGCCGGGGACGCGGGCGTTTATATCGACGCCCCGTGCGGCGGCAAGGGTCTCTGCGGCAAATGCAGGGTGCGCGTCGTGGAAGGGGAAGCCGAAAGTCCCTCGGAGCACGAATCCGCGCTGCTGAAGGCGGCAGACGAGGCGCCGGGCTACAGACTGGCCTGCATGGCCCGCATCAAGGGCGATATGACCGTCTTCGTGCCGCAGGAGGGCCTCGTCAGCCGCGCGGGGGAAAAGCTCTTTGACGGACGCTCGGGCGCGATCGACCCCGCGGTCAAAGGCTATCCAATCGACCTCGCAGAAGGGGAGGCCGGCCTGGCGCGTCTCGAGCGCGTCGCCGGCCTGATGAATCTGCGCCATCGGCTCGACAACCTCTCGACCGACCCGGCGGTGCTTCCGGAGCTGGGCAGAACAGGCTCGGACCTTGAAGGAAGGGCGACCATCCTCGTCCGGGAGGAAAAAGAGATCGTCGGGGCGCTGCCCGGATGGGACGCAAGACGCCTCGGCCTGGCCCTCGATATCGGCACCACCACCGTGGCGGCCTATGCGGCGGACCTGTTGGACGGCCGTCTCATCGCGACGGGCGCCGTCACCAACCCCCAGGTGCTTTTTGGACCCGACGTCATGTCCCGCATTTCTTACTCGTCGCGACGCCCGGACGGCGCGAAGAGGATGCAGGCGGTCCTTATCGCCTCGATCAACGCCCTGGTGCGCCGTATGGCGTATGAGAGGGGCTTCGACGCCCGCGAGATTGTGGACGCGACAGTGGTCGGCAACACGGTGATGCACCACATCTTTCTCGGCATTCCCCCCGACCGCCTGGGCCTGTGGCCGTTCACGCCAACCATACGCCGTTCTTTAGACGTAAAAGCGCGCGACTTGGGGCTGATCTGGGCCTGGCTGCTTCTCTGCATGTTCTCCCTGTGGAGGCCGGCTTTGTGGGGGCCGACAACGTGGCCGTCCTCCTTTCGGAGACGCCGCACACGCGGGACGAGATCTCCCTGGTCATCGACCTGGGGACCAATGGGGAGATTGTTCTTGGGAACAGGGAGCGGCTCCTCTCCTGTTCCTGCGCGACCGGTCCGGCCCTTGAGGGCGCCCACATATCGAGCGGCATGAGGGCGATAGAGGGCGCCATAAACAAGGTGCGCATAGATGCGGCCACCCTCGAAGTGGACTACACGGTGATCGGAAAAGACTGCCGGGCGGCCGGGCAGAGAGGCGCCCTCGGGCCGGCGGGCCTGTGCGGGTCGGCTGTCGTCGATGCGGTCGCCCAGCTCTACGGGGCTGGACTGATAGGGCGGGACGGCGCCTTTTCTCAGAGCCGGGGCAGCGCGAGGCTGAGAAAGGGGGAGTCCGGCATGAAGGAATTCGTCTTAGCCTGGAAGGGTGAAACGAAAACAGGACGCGACATCGTGCTCACGCAGAAGGACATCAGAGAAGTCCAGCTCGCCAAGGCGGCAATCTACGCGGGATGCAGAGTCCTGATGCGCCGGCTGAACGTGTTTTCAGTAGACCGGATCGCAATTGCCGGCGCCTTCGGCATGCACTTGGACAAGGAGAGCGCCGTCACTCTGGGTATCTTCCCCCGGCCGACCCCGACCGCATTGCCATGGTGGGCAACGCCGCGGGCCACGGCGCCTACCTGGCCCTCATGGATGCGGCAAAACGGAAAGAGGCTGACCGGATCGCCGCCTGGGTCGTCCACGTCGAGCTGGCGCGCGAGGAGACGTTCCAAAGAGAATTCATGAACGGCCTCTCCCTGCCGGAGAAGACATCCGCTTAAGGACGCTCGGCTACTTCCTACGCCCTTTCAGCACCTCTTCGCAGGTCGGCATGTAATCCGTCGCCGGGATCACCTGGGTGTCGGCGGAGATAAGGAAGTCCGGATACTTCGGGTCCTTCTTAGTGACGCCCCAGTACATGGGCAGCTCGAGTTGGTGATCGCAGGCCCGGATCGTCAAGGGACCCACAGGACTGTCGAGCGTCATGCCTTCGACGGCCTTCACGAGGGCCTCCTTGTCTGCCTTCCCCGCCTTTTTGAACCCCTCCGCGACGAACTGGGCCGTCATGTACCCGTAAAGGGCGCCGATCCGGGGATACCTGTTGTAAGACTTCCGGAATTCCCCCACGAATGCCCTGTTCGCAGGCGTGTCCGGGTAATAGAAGAGGTAGTTCGCCGTCCCGAAGACGCCTTCAGGCGCATCGTTTCCCTGCGCCATGAGGGTCGAATGCTCGTTGGCCGTGTGCTGGTAAAAAGGGACCTTCTGGGCGAGGTCCATGGCTTTCGCCGCCTTCTGGAAGTTGACCATCCCGGCCCCGCCGGTCGCCGCTATGAGGAAATCAGGCTTTGCAGAGAGGATTTGCGTGATATAAGGCGTCAGGTCCGCCTCGCCGACTTTCCACCATGTCTGGCCCATGAGCTGTACGCCTGGTTTCAGCCTTTTCAAGTGGTTCCAGACGCTGTCCGCGAGGTCATGACCGTATTCATAGTCGTCGCCGGCGATCCAGTATTTCAAGTACGGCTTCTTCGCGAGGGCGACGGCAGCGGCCTTTCCTGCCATCAGCGTGTTTTCGCTCATGCTGAACACGTAGCGATGCCCCTGCTCGCCGACGATCTTGTCGCTCTTCGAAAAGGTGACGAAGAAGGGGACTTTCTCCTTCCTGGCAAAGTCGGAAATAGCAAGCGCGGTTGCGCTGTTGATCGTGCCCATGAGGATATCGACGCCTTCCTTCATGACGAGCTTCTTTTGCCATGCTTAAGCCGACGTCGGGCTTGAACTTCTCATCCCTTGTCTGATACTCGATCTTTTTGCCGAGCACGCCGCCGGCGGCGTTGATTTTTTCGACTGCCAGCTTGAACCCGTCGAGCACGTCCAACGTGTACGCCGTCGGCGGCCCGGAATAGGTGTCGACGATCCCGACCTTGATGACGTCCGCGGCAGAAGAGCAGGGCGGATGAATGAAGCAAAGGCCCGTCCACGCCCCCAGCATGGCCAAGAGCACGAAGGTTTTTCGCATGCCATCCTCCTTTTGTGAGGCGGTTCGCTTTAGGCTGCGTCCTTCAGCGGCCTCCTGCCCCTATTGTAGCGGATATTTTCCGGCCTGTCCATATCGCGACTATGAGGCCGGACTATGCATCGGACATCGATGTCATCCGCGCCCGACGAAGGGCATCTTCGTCGCCATGATGGTCATGAATTGCACGTTCGCATCCAGCGGCAGACTTGCCATGTATACGACGGCTTGCGCCACATGCTCGACGTCCATGGTCGGCTCCGGCGCGACGCCGCCATGGGCTTGCAGAATGCCGACCTGCATGCCTGAGAGCGGATCGGTCGCCGCGTTGCCAATGTCGATTTGGCCGCACGCAATATCATATTTGCGCCCATCGAGCGCCGTCGACTTGGTCAGACCGGTTATCGCATGCTTGGCAGCCGTATAGGGCGCCGAGTTGGGCCTCGGGGCGTGCGCCGAGACGGAACCGTTGTTGATGATGCGCCCACCTCTGGGGACCTGGTCCTTCATGAGCCTGAAGGCTTCCTGCGTACACAGAAAGGCGCCTGTCAGGTTGATGTCGATGACGTCTTTCCATTGCTCGTAGGTCAGGTCTTCCAAGGGCACGAACGGCGCGAAGATCCCGGCATTGTTAAACAACAGGTCTAGCCGGCCAAAAGTCTCCCTGGTCTTGCCGGGACGAATCCAGGCCGCCGTACGCGCCTTGTTCGGCAAGACCCGGGAGACTTTTGGCCGGCTAGACCTGTTGTTTAACAATGCCGGGATATTCGCACCGTTCGTGCCCTTGGAAGACCTGACCTACGAGCAATGGAAAGACGTCATCGACATCAACCTGACAGGCGCCTTTCTGTGTACGCAGGAAGCCTTCAGGCTCATGAAGGACCAGGTCCCCAGAGGTGGGCGCATCATCAACAACGGTTCCGTCTCGGCGCACGCCCCGAGGCCCAACTCGGCCCCCTATACGGCTCCAAGCATGCGATAACCGGTCTGACCAAGTCGACGGCGCTTGATGGGCGCAAATATGATATTGCGTGCGGCCAAATCGACATTGGCAACGCGGCGACCGATCCGCTCTCAAGCATGCAGGTGGGCGTTATGCAGGCCAATGGCGGCGTCGCGGCAGAGCCGACCATGGACGTCGAGCATGTGGCGAACGGCGTCGTGTACATGGCAAGTCTGCCGTTGGATGCGAACGTGCAATTCATGACCATCTTGGCGACGAAGATGCCCTTCGTTGGGCGGGGTGACATGGATGTTCGATGCGTAGTCCGGCCTCATCGTCGCGATATGGACAGGCCGGAAAATATCCGCTACAATAGGGGCAGGAGGCCACTGAAGGACGCACCTAAAGCGAACCGCCTCACAAAAGGAGGATGGCATGCGAAAAACCTTCGTGCTCTTGGCCATGCTGGGGGCGTGGACAGGCCTTTGCTTCATTCATCCGCCCTGCTCTTCTGCCCGGACGTCATCAAGGTCGGGATCGTCGACACCTATTTCGGGCCGCCGACGGCGTACACGTTGAACATGCTCGACGGTTTCAAGCTGGCCGTCGAAAAAATGAACGCCGCCGGCGGCGTGCTGGGCAAAAAGATCGAGTATCAGACAAGGGATGAGAAGTTCGAGCCCGACGTCAGCTTAAGTTGGCAAAAGAGCTCGTCATGAAGGAACGACGATATCCTCACGGGCACGATCGACAGCGCAACCGCGCTTGCTATTTCCGACTTTGCCAGGAAGGAGAAAATCCCCTTCTTCGTCACCTTTTCGAAGAGCGACAAGATTCTCGGCGAGCAGGGGCATCGCTACGTGTTCCGCATGAGCGAAAACACGCTGATGGCAGGAAAGGCCGCTGCCGTCACCCTCGCGAAGAAGCCATACTTGAAATACTGGATCGCCGGCGACGACTTATGAATAGGTCATGACCTCGCGGACAGCGTCTGGAACCACTTGAAAAGGCTGAAACCAGGCGTACAGCTCATGGGCCAGACATGGTGGAAATAAGGCGAGGCGGACCTGACGCCTGATATCACGCAAATCCTCTCTGCAAAGCCTGATTTTCCTCATTTAGGCGGCCGTTGGGACCGGGATGGTCAACTTCCAGAAAGGCAGCGAAAGCCATGGACCTCGCCCAGAAGGTCCCTTTTTCCGCACACGGCCAACGAGCATTCGACCCTCATGGCGCAGGGAAACGATGCACCCCGCGCGTCTTCGGGACGGCGAACTACCTCTTCCCTCACCCGGACACGCCTGCGAACAGGGCATTTGGCGGGACCCGGAAGTCTTACAAGATTATCCCCGGATCGGCGCCCCCTTACGGGTACGTGACGGCCCAGTTCGTCGCGGAGGGTGCCGAAAAAGGCGGGGAAGGCAGACAAGGAGGCCCTCGTGAAGGCCGTCGAAGGCATGACGCTCGACAGTCCTGTGGGTTCTTTTGATCATGGCCTGCGATCGCCGACTCGAGCTGCCCATGTACTGGGGCGTCACTAAGAAGGACCCGATACCGGACTTCCCTTATCTCGCCGACCCGGATGATGCCGGCGACGGATTACATCAACCTGAAGATATGAAAGAC
>CAVTDX010000074.1:0-31813 GCA_963733345.1 uncultured delta proteobacterium | reverse complement strand
GTTATGTTAGTTACTGGTTCAGGTTAAGGTGTTTGCTATCTACTGCGGAAGAAGAGCGACATGCCTTCAGCAGGTCCGACAGGTTCTGCTCTACCCATTCGCTCACCGCCGCTCCGTGAGCCGCCCGGATTGCCAGAGAAACGTCGCGCTCCGGGGGCAATACGCGGCGCAGCGACGTGTCCGTGATGACTGAGGCAACCTGGAGAAGGGCGGCGCCATCGAGGTCGAGGTCCGAGTATTCCGTGTCAAACCAGACATAAAGGTCTTTTTTCATTAGAGCGCCCGCGAGGCCGCCCCGACGCTCCCCGCTCTTTACCATTTATGAATTATTCTTAAAGACTCTGCTGAAATATTTTCGAAAGTCTCTTCTGAAGTCGGTCGCTTTCAGCTTATTTTCGTCTATGACAGGCTTGCCGATCAACTCCTTCGGCCCCGAGGCTTCAATTAAATAGTCCTCAATCACCAAATAGTCCATTTCAGTAGACATGAAGCATTTCAGGGCATCGGCAGGGGTCTCCACTATGGGCTCTCCGGCTATGTTGAATGACGTATTCAGGATAACGGGAACGCCGGTAATTTTGAAGACTTTTTCGATCAGATCATAGAACCTCCCGTTATTCTCGCGGTCGACGGTCTGCACCCTGGCAGTGCCGTCAACATGGACGACGGCAGGGACAATCTCCCGCTTATCCTCTCTTACCCCGGCGATAAGGAGCATGTAAGGGCTTTCACAGGCGAGGTCAAAATAATCGGCGGCATATTCTCTGAGGATCGACGGCGCGAACGGCCTGAAGGCCTCCCGATGCTTCACCCTGGCATTGAGGATGTCTTTCATGCCCGGTTTTCCCGGGTGGCAGATGATGCTCCTGTGACCCAGGGCGCGGGGTCCTACCTCGCTTCCCCCTTCGAACCATCCCAGAATCTTTCCTTCCGCCAGGAGCTCCGCAGCTCTTTCTACGATATGCGGCGCCTTCCGGAAACTTATATTGGCGGTATTCTTCAGGGCGGCCAGGATCTCTTCCCCGGAGTAGGGCCTCCCCAAATAAGCGTTCTTAAATCGATATTTCCCCGGGTCCTCGCCGTGCAGCATATGGGCGCCGTACAGGGCGCACCCGAGGGCAATGCCTGTGTCGCAGGCGGCCGGCTGAACAAAAATATTTTCAAACGGGCTGTTGTCGAGGATCTTCTTGTTCGCGACGCTGTTGAGCGCCACCCCTCCCGCGTAACAGAGATTCTTAGAGGGGCTCAGCCTGTAAAGGTGGTTGGCGATCTCAACAAGGGCTTCCTCGAGCGCGTCTTGAACCTCGTAGGCGATTTCCGTATAGACGTCGTCCGGAAGCCCGCCCTTCTCCCTCTTGGGGATATCGGGATAGTAGAGCTTTTGGAAGTAGTCGATGTGTCTGACAAAATTCTTCTCGCTCGGTATCAGTGCGGCGCCGTCCACAATCTCATAGAAGCTCCTCCGGAAACGTCTCCCGGGAGTGCGGCCTCCATAAGGCGCAAGCCCCATGACTTTGCCCGAACCGAAGTCCCCGAGGCCGATAAAAACAGAGGTCCCCATGTAGAGAAGACCCAGACCGTTGCTGAAGCCGGGCATGGCGTAATCTTTCCTGATCGTATAAAGCCTGCCGTCCGTTGCCCGATAGAAGGATTGGACCTCTTCGAATTGTTTTTGCATCCTCCTGTCTACGACGCGGAAGATGAAAGGTTTTTTGGCCCCGCTGTCGAGATCGGCGGCATTGCTGCCCAGTCCGTCGATCACCATCGCCGTTGCTTCGTCGAAGGGCGACGGATAGAAGGCGCTGGCCGCGTGGGCCGTATGGTGGGATATCGTATGGATCTTGCCGGCGTAACCCAGCCCGGACCGGATCATGTCGATTTCTTTATTGGTCCCGTCCTGTCCCAATCTTGTGACGCCAACGACCAAGTCGACGTCGTCGACAGCCTTCAATCCGGCGGCTTCAAGGAGATACCGGACGGACTCATTGGGAAAGAGGCCTGAATGCTTCATCCTGTTAAGCCTCTCCTCGCCGATCGCAAGCACCTGCCCTTCAGAAATCAGGGCGGCGCCCGTGTCGTGTCCAAAGGAATGAATGCCTAAAATGTTCATGGCAGCGTCCTATTATAGTAAAACCGCCCGCGGCAGTCAACCGGGAAAAAAAGGCCGCTATTTTTATGTTGCACTGGTTCAAGGCGGCGCACCGCCTGCTGCCCTAAGCGAGGGGCTTACGGGTCCGCGCGAAAGGCGCCTCAGCCGCTCACCTGACGCCCTGGAGACGCTCCTTCAGCAGGGTATATCTCATTTGCGGCCTATCGTTCCTCACGGCCGTCCCTATCGCCTTCTTCGTCCCCAGGAGGACCACCAGCTTCTTGCCTCTCGTTATGCCGGTGTAGAGGAGGTTCCTCTGGAGCAGGATGTAGTGCTGCATGAGGATAGGCATCACTATGACGGGATACTCGGAACCCTGCGCCTTGTGGACGGAAATGGCGTAGGCGAGGACAAGCTCGTCGAGGTCCGAAAAGTCGTATTTGACGGGTCTCCCGTAGAAGTCGACAGACACCTCCTGCTCCTCACGGTCGATCCTCCTGATCCTGCCGATATCGCCATTGAAAACGTCCTTGTCGTAGTCGTTCCTGATCTGCATCACCTTGTCGCCGGTCTTGTAGGTCCTGCCTGCCCACAACAACTCGTCCTTTGAAGGGTTCAGGGCCTTCTGCAGCTCGGCGTTCAGGTTGATCGCGCCGACCGCGCCGCGGTGCATGGGCGTCAGCACCTGGATGTCGTCAATCGAACGGTAGCCGAACTTGCGGGGTATGCGCTCCCGGCAGAGACCGACGACCCTCTCCACGGCGGCTTCAGGCGCCTCCATTTCAATAAATTGAAAATCGGAGCGGCCTGTCCCGTTCAGGATCGGCATTTGGCCTTCGTTTACCCTGTGGGCGTTGACGACGATCATGCTCTCCCTGGACTGTCGGAATATCTCGTTGAGCCGCACCACGGGCGCGGCGCCCGAATCGATGATGTCCCCGAGCACGTTGCCTGCGCCGACCGACGGGAGCTGATCCACGTCTCCCACGAGGATCAAAGACGCGCGCAGCGGTATTGCCTTGAGCAGGTGGTACATTAGGATAGTATCGATCATGGAGGCCTCGTCGATGACGAAGGCCTCGGCATCCAGCGGGTTCTGTTCGTCTTTCTTGAACTTCCCGTCCCCGGGGCTGAATTCGAGGAGGCGGTGTATGGTGCGAGCCTCGCGGCCGGTGGCTTCGCTCATCCTGCGGGCGGCCCTGCCCGTGGGCGCCCCCAGCATGACCCTGTGGCCGAGGCGCTCCTGGATCGCGATGATAGACTTGATAATGGTCGTCTTCCCCGTGCCGGGTCCACCGGTGACGACCATAACTTTCCTCTCCACCGAATCTCTCACCGCCAGGGCCTGCTGCTCAGAAAGGGCAAGGCCGAGGTGCTTCTCGGCGGCCGCGACGAGGGCTTCTCTGTCGATCAGGGGCAATTGCCTGGGATAACTCAGCAGGTCCCTCAGGCGGCGCGCAAGCCCCTGCTCGGATACGTGGAACCCCGTCAGGTAGACCGGTCTCTCTTCGGCGTCCGGGCTTCCTGCGGCCTCAATCACGATGCGGCGGTCGGAGGCGGCCGAGGAGACCGCGTCGAGGATCACGCCGCGGTCGGTCTCAAGCGTTTTTTCACAATGGTCTACGAGAAAGCCGAAGGGGTAGTAGACATGCCCCTCTTCGGAGAGCTGGTTGAGCAGGTACTGGATCCCTGCCCTCGCCCTGGTGGGAGAGTCTTTCGGGATCCCCAGTTTCTCCGCGATCTTGTCCGCCGTGATAAAACCGATGCCGAAGACGTCCTCGGCGAGCCGGTACGGGTTTTCACGGACTATCGCGACAGCCTCTCTGCCGTAATGCTTGAATATCTTTACCGCATAGGCTGGGCTGACGCCGTGTCCCTGCAGGAAGACCATTACATTCCGTATCTCCTTCTGAGCCTGCCAGGCGCTCCTTATCATCCCGATCCGTTTTTCCCCTATGCCGTCGACCTCGGCCAGCCGCCCTATGTCCCGGTCGATCACGTCGAGGGTCTCTATCGCGAATTTCGAGACCAGCCGTTTTGCCGTCACGGGGCCGATGCCTTTAATCATGCCGGAGCCCAAATAGCGTTCTATGCCGGAGATGGTGGCGGGCATCACCACTTCGCAGGAGGCTGCCTTGAATTGCCGGCCGTACCGCGTATGGTTCTGCCATTCGCCCTGCAGCTTCACGGTCTCCCCGGGGTTCAGGCCCGGAATGCTGCCAACGATCGTCACGAGACCGGCCGCCCCTTCCGCCTTCACCTGGGCGACGGTATAGCCGTTCTGCTCGTTAAAATAGGTGATCCTCTCTATCTGTCCCTTCAGTTCGACCATGATGGACGCCTCGTTATAGTATAGAACATTTTGCAGCCTGCAACTCTGTTCCTATCGCCCGCGTCCGGCGCCCGACGGCGGAGACTGCCGTGCGCTTTTCACGCCGACCTTGCGCCCGCGCCCGCTTCCGATGGGCGCCTCGCACAGGCAAACCCTGACCAATGCAGTTCTTCCCGAAATCCTGGTCCGGACTGCCGGCGCAATGATGATTACAAGTGCAAATGATATTGTACAAATTTACATCCTGTGATATATATGTAAACCATTGCGTAAACCGGAAAAGTGATAATTTAGTGAGAGTCCCTGCAATGAACGTCGAACGTGATTTCCCTTCTTCTTCAAATCATTGCCAGGGACTTCGAGGGAGGTCTAATGCCATATCGAATAGAAGAAGTCGACTCGATCTTTGAGGTCCACGTGTCGAATCCTACCTCAAGGCAGGAAATCGTCCGGGCAGTGGAGGAAATTGCCACCAAAGATCCCCTGAAAGAACGGTGCGATCTTTGGTATTTTCCCAACGAAGCCATTGTTAGCCTTGCGGAGTATCCGGAAATTGTACGGGCGATAAAGAGCTTTTGCCCCCCGGACATGGTCGGAAACAAGACCGCCCTTCTCGTTTCGAGCGATCTCCAAAGGGTGGCTGCAAACATGTATCGAAGCGATGCAGCGGACCTCCCTTACGAAATTGAAGTGTTTACTTCCCGGAAGGACGCTCTTCGCTGGCTGAAAGGCGAGGGATTATAGGGGACGCCCTTCGGACTTGCTTTCCTGGGAATGTCCCCTTCTCCCGGTTCTTGCCTTCTCAGTAGCCCCCGCGGGCAATAAACCTCCCGTGACCCGGCTTCCCTGTCGTTTCATAGTCTTCCATCATGACCTCGCCGCGGATAAGGGTGGTTCTTGCCAATCCCTTAAACTTCCATCCCTGGTATACGCTGAAATCGGCGCCGCAGCGATAGAAGGCATCGTCCACTACAGCCTCTTTATAAGGATCGACGATGACGATGTCTGCGTCCGAGCCGGGCGCCAAAACTCCCTTCCTGGGGTAGATGCCGAAAACCCTTGCCGTATTCGTGGAGCAAACGCGAACCATGTCTTCAATTGAGATCTTGCCTGCATTCACCCCAAACGTCATCATGACCGGCAGGAGGTGTTCCAAGCCGCCGCAGAGACCGGGAAGCGCATCCCATAGGTTGCCGTACTTGCCTTTTCCACCCATCGCCTCCTCTTTGGCCTTGCGCGTCCAGGCGCAAAGGTCGGTGCCGATATTGGTTATTCCGCCGTCGCGCATACCGCGCCATAACCGGTCTCGATCCTTTGGGTATCGAAACGGTGAAATCACCTTGCCCCAACAGCCAAGTTCGTCCATTTTACAGGTGTGGGTCAAGGACGCGGGGTTGGTCTCCCCCCATACCGGATACCCCTGCCGTCTCGCCTCGGCCACCATGTCTACGCCTTCGACACAGGAAATGTGGACTATGTAGACCGGGGGGTTGCCCGCGTTTTTGGCCATTTCCATGGCGTCGAAGATGCGTTTTGCTTCTGCCCACGGCGGTCGCGCTTCGGCCCACGCCTCCAGGTCATTCCTGCCTTCTTCCCTAAGTTTTGCGGAGAGTATGTAGATGGGGTCTATCTCTTCACAGTGGAACATGGCCACACCGGGGTAGCCTTGCTCGGCAACAAACAACAAAGAACGGTAGGCGATCGATTCATCGGTATGGGACACGAGTCCCATGCTGTCGGCGCCTTTGTAGGCATTCCAGAAATGTTTAAAGGAGGTGACGCCCCGGCGCCACAATTCGGGTTGCTCGGAAAGGTGAAGCTCCGAGGTGACCACGCCATGGCTGAAAAAGTCGACGTACGAAAGCTCTTGCCCTGCTTTGATAAGGATATCCAGAAAATCGAAGTTAGACTCTCCCGGGCCTGCCGTTATCATGTGCCCGAAGGTAGTGACTCCGCGGAGGGCGCCCTCCGTTTCTTTCTTGAACTGTCTGTAAAGCTCTTCCTCAAAAGGGATTCCCGGCGAGCCCCCCGTGTGCACATGAGGGTCGATCAGCCCCGGTATAACAAAACAGCCTTCCGCGTCAATCATCTTTCTGGCTTCAGGCAGGAAATAATCGCTGCCCACGTAGATGATTCTTTCGCCATCGATTGCCACGCCCCCGTAAATTACCCCGCTCGGGGTGACCACACGGCCATTCTTAATCGCTATTTTCACCATCTGTAAAGCCTCCCTTACTCTTCAGAATTCTCCACTCTATGATCTTCTCTGATTCCTTGAAGCCCTCCCCGGGGTTGCCCCGAGCCGCCGGCCTCCCGCGCTGCCTGAAGGTAGCGCGAAGTAGCCCCCGGAACGGTCTTCGGCGTTTGTGAGCGGGTGTCGGCGCCCAACCCTGTCTGGCCTCCCCCCTACTTATTGTACCACTTTCAGAGTTAGTCCTTCTATCAAAACCGGACTACTTTCAGACGATTTAAGTTTCAAGAACCCACGCCCGTCGCCTCCCCGAAATCTCAAACTTTGCCGACAGGTGGAACGTTTTTCTTGCACTACGACATTGGGCTGTGGTAATAATTAGCGTAAGGAGGATAAACATGGCCGATCTATCGACTACCCTGGCAGGTTTAAGAGTGCGCTCGCCGATCGGGCTGGCATCCGTCACCGGATTGAACATTTCCTGGCACCCGGCCGCTCCCGTGGAGACCTACACCGCATGGTTTAAGCGCTGGTTCGACTCCGGAATAGGCTATGTCGTTATGCCGAGCGTCGGGCCGGCGGCTAACATGGAAGATAAGGCTTACAAGGACGTCATCTGGCGTACACAGTGGAAAGCGCCGGGCCCGAAAGGCGATTATACGTGCTATTTCACGACCGGCGCAATCCCGACGCCCACGGTCGATCAGGGCCTGCCCCGCCTCGAGGAGGTAAAAAAAATAAGCCCTCCCGACGTGCCTATCATCGCGAGCCTCTTCTCTCCCGTCGACCCCGCCCTGAGCGCAGACATGGCAAAGAGGTTCGAGTCCGCCGGAGCGGACATGATAGAGATAAACGGCGGCTGCAACATTGAGCCGATGAGTAAGGAGGTAGGCGAGCAGGTAGCGGCCGGCGAAGAATTCGGAATGTTCATAGGGAGTTCACCCTCTTATATCAAACCGATAGTCGAGGCCGTGACGCAGGCGGTCAAGATTCCTGTGGGCGTGAAGACGACCCCCCAGGCGGGCTACCCCGGAATGCTGGCCGTGATCGATTCGGTCGTAAAAGCCGGTGCAAAGTACGTCGTTACGACGCACATGCCCATGGCGATCCTGCCGCCCGACATCTATAACGACGGAAAGGGGAGCTGGCCGCTGCTGAAAGAGATCGGGGCAAATCCGATAGCTTGTGTAGGAGGAGGAGAGGCGATAAGGATACACAACTACTTCTACACGGCGATGGCCAGTGGTTTTTTCGGCGGGAAGACGGACATAGTCGGCGGAGGGGGCATAGTCACCGGGGAACATGCGGTACAGTCGATAATGCTCGGCGCCGGGACGATACAACTTGCCTCCGCGTTCTATTGGCGCGGCGTCTCCCAGGGGAAGAGGATCGCTCAATTCCTTTCCGATTATATGGACCGGTACGGGTACAAGACGGTGCGGGATTTGCAAGGGCATGCCCTTCAGCACATAAAACCGTGGCCTGAAATCGCCGAGAAGGCCCGTCAATCGAAGCTTGCAGCCCATGTGGACTTATCCAGGTGCACGGGTTGCGGCGTCTGCGCCGAAAACCTGTGCAACGCGGTGCACTTGGAGGATGGGTTTTCCAAGATCACGGAAGACCATTGCTCGGCCTGTGGGCTCTGCCAGATGTGCTGTCCCGAGGGCGCGATCAGCCTTGCGCCTACGGACAAGTCCATAGACGACCGCATCAAAGGACTCTGATGTGAGATCATAGGGGTACGCGCCCGGAAGGAGGCTGCTATGGAAAAATGGCTGCTTGTCGTAAGAACTAATTGCACCGATGAGTCGCGGGAGGCCGAGTTTAACAAATGGTATGACGAGGTCCACGTGCCCGACGTCATGGCGACGCCGGGAATCGTGAGGGCCAACCGTTACATGAGCGAGGAATTGGGCAGCTATGAGGCGGGCAAATATCTTGCTGTGTACGAAATTGAAACCGACGATATCAACAAAACGCTGAAGACGCTTTCCGAGAGAGTGAACGAGGCTTTCGCGAAAGGCAGACTGACCACGTTGATCCGCGCGGTCTCATTCGGCGTTTTTAAGCCGCTAAGCTCTTTCACGAAATAGAGAATGCGGCGGACGCTGGCAGGGCAGGCAGCGCCTGCGAGGCCCGGCCCCGGGCTGCTCGAAGAGATGCGGCGCATCGAGTTTGAGTCCGTCAGCTATGACGAAGAGGCGACCCCTTACTACGGCTATATAAAGGGCTCTATCCCGATCCTGATCTCGGCGCCCCACGGCGCAAAGCACTACCGGGCTGCAAAGGGCGCCTGGAAGGCGGAGGACGCATATACCTCGTCGCTCGCCATCGTGCTCGGCCGGCTCACGGGCGCGTACGTCCTTTACGTGAAGAACAAAACGAGGGAAGACCCGAACAGCGACGCGGTCACGGCCTACAAGGACTTCGTGAAAGAGATCGTGAGGGAGAACCGCATCCGTTTCGTACTCGATCTGCACGGGTCGGCCGGCCGCAGGCCGAAGGTCGATATAGGGATAATGGAGGGCCTCCCCTTCGGCCTGCTCCTGCCCTACGTTCAGGGATGTCCTCCAAGGGGCCTTCGCCGACCTGGAGCCACGCGTCTTCAACCAGCGCTTTTCAGCGCAAGGAGCGGGCACGATCACCTGCTTCGCCAGGAAGAGCCTTGGCATAGAGGCGGCGCAGGTCGAGATCAACGCCAACTACAGGATCGTCGAGAGCAAATCGAGAGACTTCAGGGCGGACCCGAGGAACGTCCTCGACATGATAGAGAGACTCCGGAAGGCGATCGTGGCCATAAACGAAAGGATCGGCGGTGCCGAACAGCGCGAGGAACGTAAGAACCAGAAGAGGTACGATGATAAACACGCCTGCTCCCTTTGGCCCCCCGATCACTAGCCAGATATAAGGCGACATTCGCCCGGCCGCAACGAGCCGACTCACGCCTAAAGAAGGCGCCGACAAGATTCCAAATGCGTTTGCCCCGGTCGTAAGAGGAGAAGGCTTTAAGGGCGCGGCAAAAGATGTTATATTATAGAGATTCGCTCGAGCACGCGGCAAATGGTCCGTCAAGGAGCGACGCCGGAGGCGGCAAAAAATCTCCTTTGCAAGGACCCCGATGAAGTATGTGCTAACTATCGCCGGACACGACCTGACGAATGGGGCCGGTCTCACCAAGGACCTGGAGGTCTTCTCAGCCTTGGGGCTGCACGGCCTTTCCGTCCCCACGAGCCTTGTCGTTCAGGGTCCGGCAGGCGTCGACAAGGCAGTCCCTGTTCCGATAGGAAATTTCTCGGAGATGCTTGAAAAAGCGGGAGAGGCCTTTTCTCTCTCGGGGGTCAAGGTCGGGGTTTTGCCCGACAGCCCTCACGTGGAAAGGACAGCCGAGTTTCTCGCCCGCCGCAGCGGGGTCCCCGTAGTGCTCGACCCGGTCGTTGCCGCGAAGAACGGCTTGAGATTGATCTCCGATGAGGGGTTGAAGGCGCTTGTGGAGCGGCTTTTGCCGCTCGGGCTGACCCTGACGCCCAATCTCGACGAAGCGCAGGCTCTGGCGAAGGTCGGGATCGAAGGCGTCGGCGGAATGGAGGCTGCTGCCCGGGCCATTTCGCGCAAAGGCGCCAGGCATGTTGTCCTTAAGGGAGGCCATCTGGCAGGCGAGCCTGTCGATCTCCTCTTCGACGGGGCCCATACGACGACCTACAAAAGGAAAAGGATCGAAAAGGTAGTTCATGGGACGGGCTGCATCTTTTCGTCCGCCCTTCTTGCGTTTATGGCGCGGGGCTATCCGGTGAAGGAGGCTTTCTTCGAGACGGAGCGGCTGATGGACAGGCTGCTTTTCGAGAGTCGCCAGCCGGAAGAGGGTGCATACTATTACGCCTTTCCAGGCCACGCAACGAGCCGGGATGCGGAAAAATGGCGTGTCCTGCAAGCAATGCAAGACGCGGCGGCGCGCCTGGAAGAGTTGAATATGGCAGAGCTGGTCCCGGCAGTGCAGATGAACATAGGCTATGCATTAAGCGACGCGCTTACGACCGAAGAGGTGGCGGCTTTTCCCGGCCGGATCGGAACCCGGCATGGCAGGATTTATCTCAAAGGGACGGCCGAGTTCGGGGCATCGTCCCACGTAGCCCGTCTATGCCTTGCATATATGAGGCATTATCCGTATCAACGCGCGGCAGTGGACTTAAGGTATGATGAGGCCTTTCTGGAAAGGGCGCGCAAATCGGGGTTATCCATGGTGTTCTTGGATCGGAGGCAGGCGCCTGAAGGCGTGAAGGGCACTGAAGGCAGGAGCCTCGACTTCCTCGTGGAAGCGGCGTTGAAAGACTCAGAAGGTCCGCCCGACATCATCTATGATCGCGGAGATGTGGGGAAGGAGCCGATTATAAGGCTTTTCGCGAGAGATCCGCAGGAACTGCTGAAGAAAATGGAGGCGATGCGGCATGGATAACCAACTGATCGAGGCGAGGAAAGGGAATCTCACCGGGGCGATGAGGGCCGTCGCGGTACAGGAAGGCATGGAGGGCAAGGCATTGATGGACCTCGTGGCCGCCGGCAAGGCGGTCATCCTCAGCAACGAGAGGCATCGGGACCTTGCCCCCAAGGGCGTGGGGGAAGGGCTCTCGGTAAAGGTGAACGCCAACATAGGCACCTCGTCGGAAAGAGTGAACATAGAAGAAGAGATCGAGAAGCTGCGCGCAGCGGAAGAAGCGGGGGCCGATACGGTCATGGACCTCTCCACCGGCGGCGCCCTCGATGAGATACGCAAGGTCGTGATGGATCATGCCCGGGTGCCCGTGGGCACTGTGCCCATATACCAGGCGGCGGTCCAGGCGGCGAGCCGGGGCGGCGTCACGGGCATGACGCCCGACGAGCTGTTCGAGGTAATCGAGAAGCATGGGGAGGACGGCGTCGATTTCATCACCGTCCACGTCGGCGTCACGCGAGGCGTGCTCGAGAGGCTGAGAAAACAGGGAAGGATCACGGATATCGTGAGCAGGGGAGGAGCGTTCCTCACCGAATGGATGATTGCGAACGGTAAGGAGAACCCCCTGTACGAGCAGTTCGACCGTCTTGTCGCCATCGCGAAGAAATACGATATGACCTTAAGCCTCGGCGACGGCCTCCGGCCGGGGAGCATCGCGGACGCGACAGACAGGACGCAGGTGCAGGAGCTGCTTATCCTGGGCGAGCTGTGCGACGAGGCGCAAAGGAACGGCGTACAGGTCATGATAGAGGGACCCGGCCATGTGCCGCTCAACCAGATAGAGGCGAATATCATTCTAGAAAAGAAGCTGTGCAAAGGGGCGCCCTTTTACGTTCTGGGACCCATCGTCACCGATATCGCCCCGGGATACGATCATATCACCTCGGCCATAGGAGGGGCGCTGGCGGGTTACTACGGCGCAGACTTCATCTGCTACGTGACTCCTTCCGAGCACCTCGGCTTGCCGTCTGTCGGCGACGTTAGGGAAGGGGTGGTGGTGGCGAGGATCGCCGCCCATGCGGCCGACCTGGCGCGGGGCAACAAGGCCGCCTGGTCCCGCGACGAGCAAATGTCGCGCTATCGGAAAGCCCTCGACTGGGAAGGGCAGATCAGGATGAGCATAGATCCTGAAAAGATAAAGAGCTTCAGGAAAGAGAGGAGCCTCCACGACGACGTGTGCAGCATGTGCGGCGATTACTGCGCGATGAAGATCGTCGCGGAGTACTTCAAGAAGTAGATGGAATATCGGATCAAGATCGGAGGGGGGACGCCCGTTATCGCCCCGCTCTCCGTATCGCAGGTTACCGCCCGCATACGCGATTGCATTTACCGGCAGTTCAGGGATGTGATCGTGGAGGGCGAAATCTCTAATTTTAAGGTCTACCCTTCAGGCCATCTCTACTTCACCCTCAAGGACGATGCATCCAGCCTGAAAGCGGTCATGTTTAACTATAGCGAAAAATACCTGAAGCGGGCGTTGGCGGACGGCTGCACGGTCATTTGCAGGGGGCGGATCGACGTCTACGAAAAAAGGGGCGAATACCGACTCCTTGCGGACGAGATCGAGCTAAAGGGACAGGGTCTGCTCCAGATTAAATTCGAGCTGCTCAAGGAAAAGCTGTTCCGGGAGGGCCTCTTCGATGCGGCGCGCAAGCGTCCGCTCCCCTTTCTCTCCATGAAGATAGGCATCGTGACGTCGCCCGCCGGGGCGGCGATCAGGGACATGCTGAAGATCATACGCGGAAAATTCGAGAACATGCAAGTGTGCATCTATCCGGCCAGGGTGCAGGGAGACCGGGCGTGTGCCGAGATCGTGGCGGGCATCGAGTATTTCAACAGGGAAAAGGACGTGGATGTGATCATCCTGGGGCGGGGAGGCGGGTCCTTCGAAGACCTCGCCTGCTTCAATGAAGAGGCCGTGGCAAGAGCGATTTGCGCTTCCACGATACCGATAGTCTCCGGCATAGGCCATGAGATCGATTTTACCATCGCAGATTTCGCTGCCGACTTAAGGGCGCCGACGCCGACCGCCGCGGCGGACATGGTCGTGAGGGACAAGCGGGAGCTTCTGGAGATGCTCGCAGGCGAGCGGCAGCGGCTCGTCAGTCTAATGAAGAAACTGCTTGAGGGCTCAAGGCTCCTGCTTGCCAAAGAAACGGTTGCCCTGAAGGAAAAGAGGGCGTTTCTCATGAGATGCCAGATGTACCTCGACGAGCTTTCCCACGATCTATCCGCCGCTTTCTCGACCCTCTTCACGGAAAAGAAGGCGAAGCTGCAGGCGGCCGGCCAGAGGCTCGACGACCTTAATCCCGAAAATATTCTGAAGAGGGGCTACAGCATAACGATGCGGGCCGCGACAGGCGCGGTGATACGGGATGCGGCCGAAGTCGGGATGGGAGACCGGCTGTCGGTTAAGCTCTTCCGGGGAGGGCTGGACGCCCTGGTCGAAAAGACGCGGTCAAAGTGAGGCGGCCGGGCGCTTTTTGCGCCTGGCGCGGTCGCCGGCTCGGCGTGACTCCTCACATACGACAGAGTATGCTCCGGGTCCCGCCTTCGTCGGCTTCCGCCCCATCCATCAAAAATCGCCCCGGCCGCCCCGCATCCGAAAAGGTTGGGGGGACACTCCTCTCGCCCCTTGTCTTTCGGAGGGGTGTCCCCCCTCCAATCTTGATGCTCCGGTGCGGGCCGGCTCGATCACGGCGGCTATCATCGAAATTTCCTCCGGCCGCGGAAAGAACTCACATACCCATGGCGGCCGGGCGGCCGGGGATATCTTGCCTCCAGGTTGAAATCGGTTATTATTTCAAGCCGTTCCAATTGCGCTTCTGTCAGGTCCAGGGCCATTTCCTCCGCTATCCGTACAAGCAGGTGGGTGAAAGGCGGGACAGCGTTGCATTTATCAACATAAACTGCCTTCAAAATCTTCTCAATGGTTAAATGGCCGAAGAAAAGCGCATAAGCATAGTCTTCCTTTTGCCGCGAAACCTTCCCCTGTCGCGATTTCGTTGTCAGATTACATTCAATTCATAATGAAAGCGACGTTCAAGTCTTCAAATATCGCCTATCCTTTCATTCAACGTTGTTCTACTTAGCGGGCGTGACCTGATCGAAAACCTGGGGAGCAGCGTTCATTCTGCCCGGCGCCAGGGGCAAGTCTCCGACTCTGCCGGATACTGCGTAAAGAGCATTTTTTATTGCTATAGGGATTGAAAGGTAATTATCGTAGATGTATTGCCCCAGCTTCCTGTTTAATTCAGCCCTCTTCTTGGAGTCCACCTCTGAAAGGATCTGTGTCGTGAGCTGGTCAGTGTAATCAGTCTCAAATAGATCGCAGCTCGCCCCGTCCCTATATGCAATAATTTGCAAGAGCTTTACCGGTTCTTCAGATCCCGTAATGGCGCCTGCCCTCACAAACATTGGATTTTTCCACTTTCTGGCAACCATTTGGGGTCTGAAGGCAGCAGTCTCCATGGTGACGTAATTTATCTTCAGTCCCAGGTTCTTCTCCCACATCATGCCCACGGCCTGTCCAATGGTAGGCAGCTCTTCACTGCCGAGCTTTGATATGAGCAACATCTCTAAGGGCTTGCTAAAGCCGTTGGGATAACCGGCTTCGGTCAGGAGATTCTTGGCCTGTTTCGGGTCAAAAGGATACGGCTTCCAACGCGGGTCTGTTGCACCCGGATTGAATTGTACAACGGATGCGGGCAGCGCTTCACCAAAATAGATCTCCTTTATTATCTTTCCATAATCGATTGCCAACGCCAGGGCCTTTCTGACCTTTAAAGCCCGCTCCGAAGCCTTGGCGTCTCCTGGAACGGGAACCCATGGAATGCCGGGATCAAATCCCTCGTAACGCGGGGGAATCATCTGACCCAACTGGAGCCACACATGAGCAACCCCCGGATTTGATCGTAACTTAATGCCCTGTCTTTCCGCCTCCTTCATGGTGGCCAGGGAAATCTCAGTGATGTCGAGATCTCCGGTTTTGATCATGGATAATCTCGTGGCCTCCTCGGGAATGATCTTCAATACGAGATTCTTGAAATGAGGAGTCTGCCACCAATGATTTTCTACTGCTTCAAACGCATAGTGGTCGCCCCGTTTATACTCCATCAGCTTGAATGGGCCTGTGCCTATGGGTTGCAGGGCAGCCTTGGCCTCGCCAACGCTCTCCACATACTTCTTGCTTGTTATGGATGCACAAGGAAACGGATCCATATGGTTTACCAGGCCCATGAAAGCCCACGAAGGCGTCTTCAGATGAAAGGCGACTTTGTAAGGGTCAACCACCTGAACCGAGGCGATGAGGGCTCGGAGCAGTGCAGAGTGTGGGTTCGGCGAGGCTTTTTCATTGGTGATGCGCTCAACGGTGTATTTCACATCTTCAGCGGTAAGCTCACCCCAACCTCCCTGAAACTGAACACCCTTGTGAAGATAGAAGGTATAGGTCTTCCCGTCAGGAGACATCTCCCATTTATCGGCCAACATCGGCTTTAACTGGCCTTTCCTATCCAACATCACCAGACTCTCACACACATTTCCCACTATCATTACTGCATATTGGTCGGAAAGGGGAATAAACATCTGCTCATTCCCCAGGACGTTGAATCCAACGGTCAACGTGCCGGCGGGCTTGAGTCCACCCACCTGCGCCGCCGTGCATATCCCCGCCAATACAGATGCTGATAACAGGATCCCGATGGCCATAGAATAATACAGTTTTTTCATTCCAACCTCCTTAGGTTCTTGAAGCATCGCAACAAAATCTTTTTAGTCCCGGTTCGTCCGGGTCAGGCATTATCTGTTTCCGACCGATTCAAATTGCGCCTGCTCGGGGTCGCCCACCGAAAGCCATCTTGGGCCGATCCGCTCCAAATCAGCTTGAAGCAACTCTTCATCTCTCTGCAAAATGGCACGCCACCTTATGCCCCGGTTCCAACTCTTCCAGAAAAGGCTCATTTTCGTCGCAGATTGGCTGTCTGAGAGAACAACGAGGATGAAATCTGCAACCAGCAGGAGGATTGAGAGGGCTGGGAACCTCCCCAGGGAGAATTATTTGCTCTCGCTTAATGTCAGGATGGGAAGGAAGAGCAGCTGAGAGTAACGCTTTCGAGTAAGGATGCCAAGGCCTGGAGGACAGGTCCTTGCCCTTCATGACCTCCACAAGCTTGCCTAAATACATGACTCCCACCGTATCGCTCATAAATTTTACGGCTGCCAGGTCGTGGGAAATCACCATGAACGAAAGTCCCAGCTTTTGCTGCAGGTCCTTCAACAGGTTCAGAATCTGAGCGCGAATGGACACATCCAAGGCAGACGTGGGCTCATCCAAGATAATGCACTGCGGACTCGATGAAAGGGCTCGCGCTAAAGCGACCCTCTGTCTTTGACCGCCGCTAAATTCGTGAGGATAAAATTCTGCACTGGCCAGCGTTAGCCCCACCTGCCCCATTACTTCCTGCACTCTTTGAGCAACGGGAATCTGCAGTTTACATCGGGCGCCAATGATAGGCTCTCTTATGATATCCTTTATGCGCATCCTTGGGCTAAGCGAGCTTCCCGGATCCTGAAAAACGGCTTGGATTGAACTGCGGTATTCAGATAATTCATCCCGCGACATCAGGGAGATGTCTTTGCCCTTGAACAATACGGAACCGCTGCTGACTTCCTCCAGACGGAGTATCAGCTTGGCAATAGTCGACTTGCCGCACCCCGATTCTCCCACCAGCCCGAACACCTTTCCTTGTTCGATCTTGAAACTTACTCCATCTACCGCCTTCACCCAGCCCTTTGCGCGACTAAACAGTCCATGACTTACCGGAAAGTACTTCTTCAGATCTCTAAGTTCAATCGGCGCATCATTCATGAGCATAACCAACAACTGACAGAATGATTTTCATCGACCATCACGGTCGGTGGATAGGACGTTTCGCACTTGTCTCCTTTGTCGCAGCAACGAGGCGCGAAGCGACACCCAGGGGGAGGATTAGCCAAATCTGGAGGCTGGCCTTCGATGGTGGATAGAGAGTCCTGTTCAGCCTCAAACTTAGGCACACAGGAAAGCAGAGCTTGAGTATAACAGTGCCGGGGAGAACTGAATATCTCTCTGGTGTAACCGGCTTCCACGATCCTGCCGGCATACATAACAGCTACCCGCTCACACATCTTGGCGATAATCCCCAAATCGTGAGTAATGAAAATTATCGCCGTTCCATATTGTTGCTGAATCTCTTTTAGAAACTTAAGGTACTGCGCCTGAATGGTTAAATCCAGGGCGGTCGTGGGCTCATCTGCTATAATAAGGGATGGGTGGCATGATAACGCTATGGCGCCGCACACTCTCTGGCGCATGCCGCCGCTCATCTGATGCGGGTAATTTGACGTACGGCTCTCCGGAGCGGGAACTTGCACCAATTTCAAGGCGCCGATGACCTTCTTCAACAGGTCCGCCCCTTTTGCATGGAGATGGATCCTCAGGACCTCGCCTATCTGATTGCCTATCGTAAACATCGGATTGAGCGAGGTCAGGGGATCCTGCAGTATCATCGACAGTTTGCCGCCTCTTATGGTCCTCATCTCTGCTTCGCTCAGCTCTAAAAGATTACGACCTTCGAAGATTATTTTGCCTCCCACAATTTCTGCGGCCGGTTTAGGCGCCAACCCCAGGATAGAGAGACCGGTCATGGTTTTCCCACATCCCGACTCCCCCACTAATCCAAAGCTTTCGCCCTCTCTGACAAAAAAACTTACTCCATCGACCGCCGTTACGATGCCGCGTCGGAGGTTAAAGCGAGTCGTAAGGTTTTCAACCCGTAACAGCACATCGTTTTTCGCCGTCATATCTGCCTCAGCTTAGGATCGAGACGATCTCTGAGCCAGTCTCCCAGGAGGTTGAATGCAACAACCGCAACCATGATTGCCGCTCCTGGGAACAAGGCGACCCACCAGGCTGTAGCGAGGTTCCCTCTGCCTTCAGCGACCATGAGCCCCCATGCAGGCGTAGGCGGAGGAATGCCCACCCCTAGAAAGCTTAATGAAGACTCCAAGAGGATCACAAAGCCCACTTGAAGACTGGCCAGAACAAGCAGTGTTGGAACCAGGTTGGGAAGAATATGCTTCCACATTATCTTAAATGCCGAAAGGTTTGCCACTTTGGCCAGGGCTACGAACTCCTGCTCCTTCAGAACAACGGTCTCTGCCTGCATCTGACGGGCATAACGAGGCCAGATTGCGAGCGCCAGAACAATGATGATATTCTGGAAGGAGGCGCCAAAGACTGCCGCCATGATGATTGCCAGCAGTATAATCGGTATAGACAGCCCCAAATCTGTGAACCTGTTCAGCACGATGCCGGCCCAACCTCCAAGATAACCTCCGCATACGCCAATGAGGATCCCCACGCTGCCGGCAAAGAAGATCGATATCAGTGAAACAACTAAAGATACCCTGGAGCCATATAATAATCTGCTGTAGACGTCCCGGCCCAGAAAGTCCGTGCCCAGGAGATGCTTGGGGCTTCCACCTGCAAGCCATGGCGGTTGCAGCTTCTCGGACAAGTCCCCCTGGGTCGGTCCCTGGGGCGCCAGAAGCGGAGCAAACACCGCCATCATTAATATGCCGATAAGCAGAATTGTAGGGGTCCAGGGAATGTCTTGCGATATTGCCCCTTTCTTCCTTCGTCTTTTCACTTCATCGATCCTAAGTATTACAAATTCGTCTTATAGTCCGGTGGTTATCATGGCTCGTTATATCGAAAAATAGTCCATTTCATCAGGAAAGCGGCCGGTTAATAGGGTATTGCCATAAGAGTCCTCATTGATGCCTGACCTTGGGGTTAACCACCATGTAGAGCATGTCCAGGCCAAAACTCGCAACCGCGTACATGGCGCCTATGAACAAGACAAGCCCTTGAACCAGAGGATAATCACGCCAGGTGACGGCATCCACAATCAGGCGCCCCACGCCCGGCCACGCAAATACAGTTTCGACAAGCACGGCTCCGGAAATCATGGTAACGAATAGAATGACGAGCATAGTTGAAATAGGAACTAGGCAATTCCTCAGGGCATGTTTCCAAATAACCCAGACTTCCGGCACCCCCTTGATTCTCGCCAATTTCACATATTCCGTTCCCAATGTCTCGAGCATGGTGGAGCGCGTCAGGCGCATGATAGCCGCCATTTGATACCACCCCATGGTGAACGCAGGCAGAATAAAACTCGCCCAGCTCTCCTTCCCGCTGACGGGCAACAGCCTGAGCCAGACGCCAAATACGAGCATGAGAAGGAGTCCCAGCCAAAACGACGGCATCGATTGCCCCAAGACCGCAAAAATCCGTGCAGCCGTATCGAGCGCGCTCCCTCTCGCAACCGCAGAAGATACGCCGATCATCAAGCCCACGACGGTGGCAAGCACGAAACTTATCACCGTTAATTCCATGCTGTTGGGAAGGCGTTCCATGATGAGATCAATCACCGGTTGCCGGGCCCTGATAGACTTTCCAAAGTCCCCCTGAACGGCGCCTTTGAGAAAAATGCCATACTGGTTTATGAGTGGCTTATCGAGGCCTAATTGACTCGCTGCCGCTGCTCGGTCCCGGGCGCCGGCAGAACTGTCCAATACCAAATCCAGAGGGTTTCCGGTCAACCTGACCATAACGAAGACAAAGATAGAAAGCACCCATAGAGTTAGGAGGGCCTGCAGAAACCTGCTTCCGGCATATTTTAACATTTCCTTACCGCTCGGGCTCCTTGATCCACATTTCTCTTGCCCCGTCCTCCGACATTTATTCCCCTGTGACAGGGTCTTCAGCGGTCCTCACTCTGTCCTCCAAGAGAGTTGCCTGTGCCGCCAATTCTTCCCTGTTCGTTAGGCCTTCCCCCTTTCATTGTTTGGTATTTTGGAAAGTCCGATCTGCCGTCTTTCTGACAACGGTATACTACGTGATCGCAGGTTGTCAAGGTTTTTCTACGCTGTCTTGTCTTTATGGCGCCGGATGTATTTCCTGATCTCTTCGGCTCTTGCTTCTATCTTTACTTCACAATTTAAGGGTAGAGAAGTGAAAAAAGTGAGCCTGCGCAGGGGTTTAAATAGCCTCGCTCTTGTGATGTTTTATTACCCGGCCCTCCACCATGAATATCACGTCTTCGCCAACATTGGTGGAGAGGTCCGCGACGCGCTCCAGGTTCTTTGCAATATTGAGGAGATGGATCGAGCGCTCGATAGTTGAAGGGTCGGCGGTCATAAAGGCGACCAGCTCCCTGACGACCTGCTCCTTGAGGTCGTCCACGATGCTGTCCCGCTCGCAGACGCTACGAGCGAGCTTCGCATCTTCCGTGAGGAAGGACTTGATGCTGTCCCGGACCATCCCCGTGGCTATTTCGGCCATCCTGGGGATGTCGATGAGGGGCTTGACCCGGGGCCTCTCGATCAGGAAGAGACCGTCCTCCGCGACGTTGACCGCGTGATCGGCCATTCTCTCCAGGTCCTTGTTCATCCCGAGCGCCATGAGCACTGTGCGCAGGTCCCTTGCCCTTGGCTGATACTTGGCGACCAAATTAAGGCACAGCTCGTCGAGCCTGTTCTCGCACTCGTTGGCCTTCGGCTCGTCGCTCTCCACGACCCGTTCGAGGAACTTCCTGTCGTTATGCAGGAGTCCCCGGACGCTTCTTTCGATCATTTGCTCTACAAAGGTTGCACACCCGGCCAGCTCGCGCTTGAGGTCGGTCAACTGCTCTTCGAACATCTCGCCCTCCTATCCGAACTTGCCCGTCAGGTATTGTTCGGTCCTCTTGTCCTGGGGCACGGTGAAGAGCTTCTCCGTCGGTCCGTACTCGATCAGGCTGCCCAGGTAGATAAACGCGGTGAAATCGGAGATGCGGGCGGCCTGGGGTATGTTGTGGGTTACCTGGATGATGGTCACCGTATTCTTCAATTCTACCACAAGCTCCTCTATATGGGCGGTAGCCTTCGGGTCGAGGGCGGAAGTCGGCTCGTCGAGCAAGAGCACCTCCGGATGCATGGCAAGGGCGCGGGCGATGCACAGCCGCTGCTGTTGTCCCCCGGAGAGGAACGTGCCTTTTCTGTGGAGGAAATCTTTCACCTCGTCCCAGAGGGCCGCTTTGCGCAGGGACTCTTCCGCTATCCGGTCCCTGTCGCCCTTGGAGACCCGGATGCCGTTAAGGTTGTAGCCGGCGACCACATTGTCATAGATGCTCATTGTGGGAAAAGGGTTGGGCCTCTGGAAGACCATCCCTATTTTTCTTCGCACGATGATCGGGTCAGTATCGAAGATGTTCTCGTCGTCAAGGAGTATCTTTCCGGAGAAAATTGCATTGTGCGCGAGCTCGTGCATACGGTTGATGCACCTGATAAGGGTCGTCTTGCCGCATCCCGACGGCCCCATGATCGCCGTTATCCTGTTCCCGACAATGGAAAGGGTTATGTCGTTGACGACCATCTGCTGGTCGAACCCGGCGCTGACGCCTTCGATTTTTAGAATTGCACTTTCCATTTGCGGGTCGCCATTTTCGCTAGAACATTTAGGGCCAGGATGAAAACAACCAGGATGAAAGAAGCGCCCCAGGCCAGGGTATGCCAATCAGGGTAGGGGCTTGTCGCATAATTGAAGACGAGCAGCGGCAGAGAGTTGATTGGCTTGAAGATGCTCAGGCTCATGTAAGGACTGCCGAAGGCGGTGAAGAGCAGCGGCGCCGTCTCGCCCCCGATCCGCGCCATGCCCAGGATCACGCCGGTCCCTATGCCGCTCAATCCCGCCGGCAGGATCACCTTCAGGATAGTGCGTGGATAGGGGACGCCGAGGGCCAGGGAAGCCTCTTTGAGATGGTCCGGGATCAGCTTCAGGGTTTCCTCGGTCGCCATGACGATTACCGGAAGCATCATGATGGCGAGGCCGATGCCGCCTGAAAGGGCCGAGAACGAACCCATCGGCTCGACAATCCAGATGTAGGCGATTATGCCGATGACTATCGACGGCACGCCCTGGAGTATTTCAACCGAGAGCCGCGAAAAATAGGCGAACCGTACTTTCCTGTATTCGGAAAGGTAGATGCCCGCGAGCACGCCGAAGGGTATGGAGATGACCGAGGCTATGAGAATAAGGATCGCGCTGCCCACAAGAGCGTTCGAAATGCCCCCCCCGGCCTCCCCCATAGGCCGGGGGAGGCTGACGAGAAAGCCCCAATTTATCACTGAGACGCCTTTCTTTACGATGAAAAAGAGAATAAGGAACATCGGGAGCATGCAGACAAAAGAGAGGAAGACTATGAGGCCCTTGAACAGCTTGTCGGCCAATATCCTTCTTTGCAGGCCCCTTGCCTTCATATAGTCCTCTCGACGCTCGTCTTGACGATGACGACCTTCCCGGCGACGTTGATCACGGCCGTGACCACGAAGAGCACGAGGGCTATCTCGGCGAGGCTCGCGAGATAGATCTTGCCTGTTGCCTCCGTAAATTCGTTGGCGATGACGCTCGCCATGGTGTTGGCGGGAGAAAAGATGCTTCTGGGGAGCACATTCGAGTTGCCTATCACCATGGTTACCGCCATTGTCTCTCCAAGGGCCCGCCCCAGGGCAAGCAGGACGCCGGCGAAGATGCCGGAGCGGGCGTAGGGGAGAATAATCTTTCTGACGACCTCGAACCTCGTCGCGCCCAGAGAGAAGGCCGCCTCTTTCAGGTCGGCCGGCACAAGACCGATCACCTCCCTGCCGAGGGAAGCGGAATAGGGGATGATCATGATGGAGAGCACAAGGGCTGCGGTCAGGATGCCGACTCCATAGGGAGGGGCGCCGGAGTGCACCTCCATCCACCTCACCAGGGGGACGAAAAAGAATAATGCCCAGAACCCGTAAATAACCGAAGGAATGCCCGCGAGCAGCTCGACGACTGTCTTGATGAAGGAAGACATTATCCCGCCGCGGAAATACTCGCCGAGGAGAATGGAGACGGCCAGGGAGAAGACAAGCGAAATCAGGAGGGCGAGGAACGAGGTCGCAAGCGTGCCCGCCAGGAAGGGAAGGGCCCCGAACTTCTCGGTCACCGGGTCCCATACGATGCCCGTGAGGAAGCCAAAGCCGTGCCGTCTTATCGCAGGAACCGACACGATGAAGAGGGAGACAAAAACAGCGGAAAGCAACACGAGCAAGCTTATTCCGGAGAGGTAAAGGATACGCCTGAAGACCGGTTCCGACAGAGCGGTCCTCGATGAGTACATGGCGCCCGCGCGCGCGCTTGCCTTTCCTTTCGCAGACGGGGCGTCGGCCCGGAGGGCGCGAGGCGCGTTGCCCGGGACCAGCATAATCCTGCTTTTCATGATCTGACCACGCTAAGGAAGCCGGCGCCTAAAAGCTCCGCCGCCGCGCCTCCTTTGAAGTTTCTTGCTGCATGCAGCTACTATTCTACTTAGTTTAGGTTAAGCATTGGTGAAGCTTTTGTTAAGGGAAAGTTAATTCGGCCCCGCCCCCTTAAGGCTTTCCTGCGCCGGACCTTAGGAGCAATCTGACATGGAAATGGCTGCCCGTCCCCGGCGTGCTTTCCACGCTCACCTCGCCCCCGTGGAGGAGAGCGATATGTTTCACGATGGAGAGGCCGAGCCCGGTGCCGCCCGTCTTTCTCGACCTGGATTTATCGATCACGTAGAAGCGCTCGAAGATGCGGGAGAGCTTCTCTTTCGGCATGCCTATGCCCGTGTCGTTCACGCTGATGGTCACGTCCCGGTCGCCGCAACCGAGGACCAGGCTGACTTCTCCCTGATCGGTGTATTTGATCGCGTTGTCGAGGAGATCGATCAGCATCTGTTCGACCTTGAAAGGATCTGCGTATACGGGCGGCAGCTCGGAGGGACTTTCGAGCCTGAGAGCGAGATGCTTCTCCTTGGCCTGGGCGTCGAATATGCGTATCGTCTGCTCGGCGAGCATCTTCAGGTCAACCTTTTCGATTTCCAGCTCGGCGCCCTTTTCTTTGAGCTGGGAGAGGGAAAGCAGGTCGCCGACCATTGCAATGAGCCTGTCCGTATTTCTCCTGATGATCTCCACATAATGCTTGTTCTTCCCTTCGATTTCCTCTTCAAGGGTTTCGGCGAAACCCTTTATCGAGGTCAGGGGGGTGCGAAGCTCGTGGGAGACGCTCGACACCAGGTCCCGCTTGATCTTTTCGACCTCTTTCATGCTTGTAATGTCGTGGAGGACCAGGACCATTTCGTCTTCGGGCTCGACGCGGGCGGCGCTGCATAGGAACGTCTTCCCTTCGATCTCCACTTCTTCGACGGGACTGAGCCTCCCATCCCGCGCCTTCTCCATAAGCTCTATGAACTGAGGCTGTCCCAGGACCTGCCAGTAGATCTGCCCCTCCAGGGCGGAGTCAAGGCCCAGAATGGCCTTCAGGCTTTCATTGCAGTAAATGATGGCGCCTTTCCTGCTGACGACCAGAAGACCTTCCCGGAGAGAATCGACGATGCCTTTCAATTCCGCCTTCTGCCGTTTCAGCTCCTCAAAGGCGCCTTGCAGCTCCCGACTCATGGAATTGAAGGTGTCCGCCAACGCCCGGAACTCGTCGTTCCGCTTCATGAAGACGCGGGTGTTGAAATCTCCCGAGGCTAAACGCCGCGCTGCCCCGGTCAACTCCCTTATAGGGCGGGAGATGTTCCGCGAGATGAACAGGGTCGCGATGAGGGCGAGCAGGGAAAAGAGCGCCAGCATTTCGACCATGTGGCCCATCAATCGGGGCGGGATCCGGATGTCTCCGGCGAAGACGCTCGTCCTTATCACCCCTTCGACTCTTCCATCTTTTTCCAGGGGCAGCGCAACATAGAGCGCCTCCTGTTTCGTGGTGCTGCTGAAACGTCTGGAGATCCCGGTCCGGCCTGTCAGGGCCTCGACGACCTCCGGCCTGTTCAGGTGGTTCTCCATGACCCGGGGATCTGCAATGGAATCGGCAACCACCGTCCCCTTTGCATCAATCACCGTGATCCTTGCCTTCAGTTGTCGCCCCAGCCTCTTCGCGACGACGTCGAAGCGGTTGTGGGAACCCTGTTCGATCGATCCGGCGGCGTCCGATTTCAGCGAAACGGCCAGGGTTGTCAGCATTTCCCTGACTGATTGCCCGTAAAGCTCCCTGAAGGTATCGGAAAAAGCGAGAAGGCTCGCTCCGGAAAGCACGAGGATAATGAGCAGGTATCCGATGAAGATGCGCGCGAAAAACGAGTTCTTCATTCTTCCAACTTGTAGCCCGCGCCTCGCACGTTCTTGATGAGCCGGCCGCCCTGCCCAGCTTTTCCCTCAAGTGCCTGATGTGCACGTCGATAGTGCGGTCCGATACGATCTTGTCATGGCCCCAGAGAAAGTCGAGTATCTTTTCTCTGGAGAATACCCATCCCGTCTTCGATGCGAGGAATTCGAGGATGCGGAACTCGACGGGCGTCACCTCCACGGCCTGTCCTTCAACCGCCACCTGGTACTTTTGCAGGTCTATCGTCAGCAGGCCGCCGACCTCCACCTTGTGCGTGTGGGCCGTCCGCGGCCCTGTCCTCCTCAGCACGGCCTTGGCGCGCGCCACAAGCTCTTTCGGTGAAAAAGGCTTTGTCACGTAATCGTCCGCGCCTATCTCCAGCCCGAGGACCTTGTCTACTTCATCCGCCTTCGCCGTCAGCATGATGACCGGCATGGCGGAGAGGCGTTCGCTCCTTCTCAGGAATTTGCACACCTCCACGCCGTCCGCATCGGGCAGCATCAGGTCCAGAAGCACAAGGTCCGGCGTCTCCTGCCTGAGAAAACGGTAGAAAGACTCGGCATCGAGGAACTCCCTGACCTTCATCCCCGTTTTTTTCAAATGGACGGATACAAGCTCGATGATGTCCGGGTCGTCGTCCACAACAGCGACAAGCGGCGTTTTCGCAGGGCCGGGCAGCGCTCTCTCGTGCTCCATGCCCATACTTATAGCACATTACGGCATAAAAGAGAATTGAAGGGGATTATGAGAAAGGCGGCCGTTTCTTTAGAAAGCCATCGTGGTCATGCGGCGGTGCTGAGACTTTCCGCTTCGATAGAGAGCTTGAGCCCCATGGCGCGCAAGAGGCGGAGAAGGCTCTTGATCTCGGGATTTCCTCGTGTAGACAGCATTCGGTAAAGGCTTTCACGGCTCAGATCGGCCTTCTCGGCCATAGCCGCCATGCCGCCGTTCGCCTCGACGACGTTTCTGAGCGCGAGCAGGAAAAGGGCGCGATCCCCTTCTTCGATGGCTGCATTGAGATACGCTGCAGCCTCGTTATGGTCTTTTAACGCTTGGATCAAATCCTTTTGATAGGAAGTGGGTTGAGCCATGTTTTTTTCCTCTCTCTGTAATCTCGCCAGTACCCCTTGGCGGTTGCTATGTCTCGTTGCTCGCCGCGACTCTCTTAATCCGAGCAAAAGCAACATCAGGCGTCTGTCGTCAATCGCGAAGTAGATGCGGCAGCCTGGTCCGTAATCGACGCGCAACTCACGAACGCCTTCGCCTACGGAGCTGTTGTCTCCGAGATTCCCAAGCCGTGCGCAATCAAGTGCGACGCGGACCTTAGCTCTTCCCGCAAGGTCCTTGACGCTCTCCAGCCACGCTTTAAAGGGTTTCTTCCCCTCCCTTGTGATGTAATACTCGATGTCGAAGGGAAAGACCGGCATGTGAGCAATGTAGCTTATAAGTTACGGCCTGTCAAGAAAAAAAGGCGGCGGCCTCTTGCGGCTCGACTTTTTTGTCCGCGACAATAAAAAAAGACTTGACAAATGTATTACAACGTCATATAATCAAAAATATGAAGCAACTATACCAAAATACTACGCCAGTTTCCCTTCCTCAGCCCCTCGCTTGCTTCTCTCCGGTCTCTTTCGGCCTCATGCCGCAGAGAAAAGGAGGCACGAAGCCTAGTTTCTCGGTCCGGCCCGCTTTTAGGCCCGCCTGAGCTTTCCGGCCGCCGCTTCCCAGGCAGCGGCCGGAAGGGTAGTTTTACCCCTTCAATTCATTTTGTTGTTAACCTTCAGACGAATTTGGTTTACAATAAGCTCCTGAAAGAGGACTAAGTAAGGATGCAGCCCGAGAGCAGACGCTTGAGAGGCCTTGTCTATGCTTCAATGTTCGGCGCCCTGACTGCCGCAGGCGCCTTCCTGTCTATCCCTCTTTACCCGGTCCCCTTAACGCTCCAGGACCTGTTCATGAATTTGGCGGGTCTCCTGCTCGGGCCCGGCTCGGCGCCGTCAGCCAGATCGTCTACGTGCTCCTGGGGGCCGCCGGCCTGCCGGTTTTTGCGGGAGGGAAAGCGGGTTTGGGCGTGCTTCTAGGGCCGACCGGGGGCTACCTGATCGGTTTTATTGCCGGGGCCTGCGTCATAGGCGGCGTCAGGCAGATGAGGAAGGCGCCCGGGCCGGGATGGCTGCTTCTTGCCATCGCGGCAGGCCACGCTGCAATGTACGCGCTTGGCGCGGCGCAGCTTTCTTTGGTCGCCCATCTTTCATGGAGGAAGACGATCATGGCAGGGGTCCTGCCTTTCCTGCCCGGAGACGCCCTCAAGTGCGCCGCCTCGATCATGGTCTTTGGAAGGATCGCGAAGCATCTGAAGACGCTCCGGGGGGTCGGCGCGCCATGATCGCGATCGAGCGGCTCGTCTACGGGTATGAAGGGTCGGGACGCATACTCGACGGGATCGACCTCGCAATCCGCGACGGGGAATATGTCGCCCTTATAGGTCGGAACGGCTGCGGGAAAACAACGCTGGCAAAACATCTGAACGGTCTCATTATGCCTGCGGGCGGCAGTGTGTCGATCGATGGGATGGATACGCGCGACAAGGAGCGCATCGCCGAAATACGGCGCAGGGTGGGGATGATCTTCCAGAACCCGGACAACCAGATCGTCGGGACGACGGTGGAGGAGGACGCGGCTTTTGGTCCTTGCAACCTCCGGCTGCCGCCCGGGGACGTAAGAAGGCGGGTGGACGACGCCCTCGCGGGGGTGGGGCTGACGGCGCATGCAGGGCGCCACCCGCATACGCTCTCGGGAGGCGAGAAACAGCTCCTGGCCCTCGCCGGCGTCCTTGCCATGGCGCCGAAAGATATTATCCTCGACGAGCCGACGTCGTCCCTCGACCCGTCGTCCCGCGACCGCGTGATTTCCCTAGTGCGGTCGCTTAACCGAAAGGGGATCGGGATCATCCACGTGACCCACAACGTGGAAGAAGCGACCTGGGCGGACCGCGTCGTGGTGATGGATCACGGGCGGATCAGCGCGGAAGGGACGCCCGGCGAGGTGTTTTGCCGAGTCGAATGGCTGAAGGGTCTCGGGCTTACCGCCCCCCGCATCACCGAGCTGATGTGGCGGCTTCACCGGATACGGGGAGAGGTGAGCCCCTCGGCCCTCACCGTTGAGGGCGCGTTAAAGGAGATAGAAGCCTTGTTGGACCGCCTGGCCGTCCGGGGGAGCGCAGGTCCATGAGCTTCGCTCTCCATGTCGCCGGCAGTCCGGCCATCCGCGGGATGGACCCCAGATCGAAGCTCATTGCGGCAATGGCCTTCAGCGTGATCGATTTATCGGGCGGGGCCTGGGGCCTTGGCTTTGCCACGGCCGCGTGCGTCGCCATCCCCCTATGGGGCCGGCTGCCGGCCAGCGAGATATCCCGCGCCTCTCGGCCGGCTGTGCCTTTTATCGTCCTCGTTTTTCTTCTCCATCTGTTCTTCAGCCACGGAGACCCCCTCCTTCCAGCGATGCTCGGCCCATTGCGCCTGAGCCTTCAGGGTCTCGCCGATGGCGCCAGGCTTGCGTGGCAACTGACGCTCCTTGTCGCGACGGGGTCGCTCCTCACCCTCTCCACACCCGCAACCGAGCTCGCCGAGGGCATGGAAAGGCTGCTGCGTCCCGCGCGCATCCTGAAGGTCTCCCCTCAGGACCTGGCGCTGATGCTTTCTCTGGCGCTCCGTTTCATACCTGCCATATCGATGGAAATGGACAGCCTCAAAGAGGCCGCCGCGGCGAGGGGCGCGCACTTCGAAGCCGGCCGTCCGCTGCGGAGGCTGCGCGCGTTCTCCTGCTTGGCCGCGCCCCTCTGTCTTGCCGTCTTCCGCCGCTGCGACGAGCTGGTCGCCGCCATGGAGGCGAGAGGCTATGACGGCGGGGCGAGGACTTCTTTGAGACCGTTGGTCCTGACGCTCTCAGACAGGCTGGTGATAGCCGCATCGGCGGCGGCAGCCGCACTGGCCGTGCTGTGTTAAGAAAGCCCGCACCGCCGGTTATTGCATGTGCGCCGGTTCATATGGTAAGACTTTGCGTCGCAGTCGCGCAAGCGAGAGTCAACTCCAATGGGCGCCAAGAATCAACAACGCACCGTAACCCTTGAGACCAAGTGCTACGAGAACGACTGGGAGCGCCTGCTTAAGACCGACCGGCTGAAGCGCCTTGCGGTCGTGTCGCTACCCTTTCGACCGGTTTGTCCTCCACATCAACAATGTGAAAAAACCTGATGAGGCGGCGCGCTATGCGTCGAGGCTCGTCCGTTCGGGCGTCATCAGCGAGTTTGTCCATGTGGCGGACTATGCCGGGCAGGTGCTTGACGCTTTCGGATGCGACCCGGAGGGCTTCAGGGGAGGCTATTACTACTCCATCGCCGAGATGACGGCCATCTACCTGTGCAAGACGGACTACCTCCTCCATTTCTCCAGCGATACGATGATGGCGAACAATGAAGAATGGATAGGCTCGGCGATCAGAAAGATGGAGGAGCGCCCGGAGATGCTCGTTGCCAACCCGACCTGGAATGATAAGTTCCACAGGGCCAAAGAAGCATCGATCGCCGAGGACGACGCCTTTTATATAGGCCACGGTTTTTCCGATCAGTGCTATCTTATAGCCCCGGCCCGTTTCCGGTCGCCTATCTATAACGAGACAAACGCGGTCAGCCAGAGGGACAGCAAGACGACGAATGAAGCGACAGGCAACGACCAGATGGTCTTTCTCATAAGGGGAGAGATTCACCCATTGATCATCATCGGGTATCGCCAGTGAGGCTAAGAAATATTTAGTTAGTTTAAGATATTCGTCCTTCTTTTCTGCATCCGTCAACTCTTTGTCGCCTTTATAAATAATAAAGTCAAATTTAAGCGCGTTTTCAGGATGGATCACTATGCCTTTTAAATAAGCCGGCGTGTATTCAGGGCTTAAATGCACCATAATGCCGGGTTGGGGCATAAAAGGCATCGGGTCTACTGCTGCCACTTGGGCATAGGCCGGAGATTTTACGGTGGTAGATATAAACGCTACCAAAATGATTATGGCAATAGCTTTGCGTATTTGTTTGAACATGGATTTATTAATATTAAGAGCAATACGATGATGTGTACCAGCATAAAGGTAAGGGCAGTATATGAATGAAATTGAGTATTGCCATATAAAAGATTATGTGATGCCTAAGCTTGCAGAGTCGAATCCGCCCAATGATTACGGCATTTATAAAGGTTCGGCTGCCAATCATCATTTTATTATTGATAATGTGGTGAACACTTTAAAGGGAAACACTACAATTACTACCAATGCACTTGAAGGCTTGAAAGTAGTTGAGATTATTGAAAGGATATATGCACTGAGGAATAAGAAAATATTAAAGAATAAATCGTAAATCGTAATGAGTATTTACCGGAAATTAATTGATAAAGAAAATAAGCTATCTGTTAGAGGATTAGGATATGTCGGATTGCCTATTGCACTTGAATTTGCAAAAAAGATAAAGGTTATAGGTTTCGACATCAAAGAGAACAGGTTGGAAATGATGCGAAATAAGATAGACCCGAGCGAAGAGCTTGAATCATCATTCTTTGAAGGATGCGACAGCAGAATATAACAGCTTCAGTCATAAAGCTGGGCTGAAGCAAGTTTTCATATTGTTGCTGGACCGACGGCTATTGATAAGAATAATATGCCTGACTTACAGCCTAACAGGTGCAACCATCAGTGTTGGCAAGGCTCTAAAGAAAGGCGATTATGTTGTATATGAATCTACAGTCTATCCGGCTGCACAGATAGAAGATTGTATACCCTTGCTTGAAAGTAACATTCAGGATTGAATTCGGTAAGGATTTTAACTGGGATATTCACCTGAACGTATTAATCCGGGCGATAAAGAACACACACTAGGGAAATAGAAGGAAAGTAGTTTCAGGTTGTGATGATGAAGCCCTTGAAAATATAGCAAAGATTTATGAAATTGTGGTTAAGGCGGGAGTATATAAAGCATCATCAATTAAAGTAGCAGAAGCTGCCAAGATAATTGAGAATACGCAGAGAGATGTGAATATAGCCTCTTGATGAATGAACTGTCTATGAATATTCAATAAAATGAATATTAACACTTATGAGGTGCTCGAAGCGGCAGGGACAAATGGAACTTTGGCACTTGTTCCGGGATTAGTTGGTGGGCATTGCATAGGGGTTGACCCGTATTATCTTGCATTTAAAGCAAAACAATACAGACATCATCCGCAAAGTATAAATGCCTGCAGAAGCGGTGAACTAATTCTATGGGATTTTATGTGAGCTATCCAGGTTGTAAAGAAAATGATTGCACTTGGCAAGAACGTTCTCAATTTAAAAGTTCTTATAGTAAGACCAACGGAACCAAGTGAGGCTACAAAGGCCAGATCGCCTCGCCGTTTGCAGCCATCCACTTGCCCATGCCTTGCAGA
>CAVTDX010000073.1:0-6447 GCA_963733345.1 uncultured delta proteobacterium | reverse complement strand
CAGGCAAAAAAGAGCGCATCGGTCTTCCTTAAAAAGGCGTACCGGAAAACGGTCGTCGTGAAATCGTTCCGGGACGGCTTTTTTCCCTTCCAGGGCGCCAGGATAAAGGAATACTTCGAAGACCTGAAGGAGTCTTTTGACCCGGACGTGATCCTTACCCACAACCGGAGCGATCTGCACCAAGACCATCGCTTCATCTCCGAGGCGACTTGGAACACCTTCCGGGACCATTTTATCCTTGAGTACGAGATTGTCAAGTACGACGGAGACCTGGGAAGCCCGAACTTTTTCGTCGGTCTCGACGCAGAGACCTGCCGGAAGAAGATCGGCGCGATTATGACCTGCTTCAAGACCCAAAACAACAGAAAATGGTTCACGGAAGAGACGTTCCTGTCAATCCTGAAGCTCAGGGGCATTGAATCGAGTGCGAAAGACGCCTATGCCGAGGGCTACTATTGCCGAAAAATGGCGTTTTAGAGTCGATCCCACGCTCAAAGGCGTCCTTAGGAGACTGGAATGAAGGAATCGATCGCGGAATTCATTAAGTACCGGGACCTGCTCTACATGATGATCTGGAGGGACATACGGGTAAAGTACAAGCAGTCCGTCATCGGGTTCATGTGGGCCGTCTTCATGCCGATGGTGATCGTCGGAGCGGGCATAGTGGTGAGGTGCGGGTATGCCCTGGCGTCGCACGTGCCTGTGGATCTCAAGGACCTTATCGCGGTCTCCGTCAAGGCGGCGCCCTGGGCATTTTTTGTTGCTTCCATCCGCTTCTCGACCAACAGCCTGGTAGGGAACTCAAACCTCGTCACGAAGATATACTTCCCGAGGATTATTTTTCCGATTGCCGCAATGTGTTCCCAGATGTTCGACCTTATGGTCGCCTCGGTCGTTCTGGCGGCGGTGCTGGCTTTCCTGCGCGTCGGGTTGAGCATCCACCTGCTGTGGGTCCCGGTCCTGTTTGTGATGCTCGTGCTGATGACGACAGGCGCGGCAATACTTCTCTCCGCCGCCAATCTCTTTTACCGGGACGTCAAGTACGTGGTCGAGGTCCTTGTCACGTTTGCCATCTTTTTTACGCCTGTTTTCTACGATGTTTCCATGTTCGGAAAATGGGCGAAAGTCTTGCTGCTCAACCCCATGGCGCCGATCCTCGAAGGCCTCGCTGCCTGCGTGGTAGGCGGCATTATGCCCCAGATGAATTGGCTTTTGTACAGCGGCTGCGTATCGCTTGCGACGTTTGCAGTCGCTTTTCGCCTCTTTGCGAAACTTGAGCCTCTTTTCGCAGAAAGGATTTAGAGAGAACATATAGGAAAAAAGTTCTGTCCATGAGCAATCCGCAAATATCGGTCATAATCTGCTCCTTTAATCGCGGCCCGCTTATCCCTAAGCTGCTCGCAGACTTCAGGGCAAAGAGCGCGGCCGTCGCGGGCGCCTGGGAGCTTTTGTTCGTCGACAACGCATCGACGGACAACACAGCGGAGGCGGTTGACGGCTTCGTAAAGGAGGGCGCCATGCCGGTCCGCTATCTATTCGAGCCGAGGAAAGGCAAATCGTTCGCGCTGAACAGAGGCGTAAGGGAGGCGAGGTCCGACTTTCTCGTCTTTACCGATGACGACGTCGCCCTCGATGAAGGGTGGTTTCCCGCGGCCTTCGAGGCGTCGGACCGCCGTGACTGCGCCATGTTCGGCGGCAGGGTCATACCGGTGCTTCCGGCCCGTCTGCCTCGATGGCTTTTAGACAGGAACGGCCGGCCTGTCTTCGGCGGGCCCCTGGTAAAGCATGATCATGGACCGGTAGAGCGCGAATACGACTGGTCTATGGGCAGGCCCGTGGGCGCGAACATGTTCGTACGAAGGTCCCTCTTTGACAGATACGGTCTGTTCCGCACCGATCTCGGTCCCGTCGGCCGCAGCATGATCGGCGGCGAAGACAGCGAGATAAGTTTCCGCTTCATGTCGGCGAATGAAAAAGTAGTCTACTACCCCAGGGCCGCCGTCTACCACCCTATCCGGCAGGACCAGCTCAGGAAGAGCGTCTTTCATCGCTGCTATTTCAATCATGGCATGGGGTGGGCCGGGTTCATCGATCCCCCTCCCGGGACCGTGCGTTACTGGAACGTCCCGCGCTACCAACTCCGCCACGCCGCCGCCGCTCTCTCAAGGTTTGCCCTCTCGGATATATTCCTGCCCGCCGGCGAGCGGTTCCGGCGAAAAGCCGAGTTGCTCTTTCTCTTCGGCATGATCGCAGGGTGCTACAAGGACAGGCGTCGGACGGCATCTTTCGTTCCCCGACCGGAGAGAAGATGATCCTTCCCCGCGCAAAAATAGCCAAGGGTCCTTTCGAGTCAACCCAAGCGCCCATCTTTCCTCACGTGGGGGTGATAGGACTCGTCCCGGATTGGTGGGGAGATTACTGGCAGGTGCGCCAGCACGTGCTCACCCGTCTCGCGCGCTACTTCTCTGTCGTCTGGGTCAACCCCGGCCGCTTAATGCCCAAGGGTCATGAGAGACCCCAGGGGCCGGGGGACTCATGGGAGACGATGCAGCCGAAAGGGTTTTATGTGTACACCCCGCCATTCTGGCTGCCGACGACGCGCCTTCCCGGTCCGGTCTCGGACTTTTTCCTTGGCCGGCGGCTGCGACAGGCGCGCAACATCCTCGCAAGACAAGGCTGCAGGAAAATGATCACGTATATCTGGCGGCCGGAGTACGAAAGGGCCCTGGATGTCCTGCCGGACAACCTGGCCTGCTATCACATCGACGATGAATACACCTTCTCGGAAGTGGAGGCGCCGACGGATTTGGTAGAAGCGAGGCTTATCAAGAGAGTCAATCAGGTCTTCATCCATTCCCAGGGGCTGTTTGAAAAGAAGGGGGGTCTCAATCCCCGCACCATGGTTATTCCGAACGGGGTGGATTACAACGGCTATGCGCTTCCCCGGCTCGAGCCCGCCGACTTGAAGAAGATCCCGAGACCGAGGATAGGCTACACAGGCATACTCAAGACCCAGATCGACTGGTCCCTTCTCCATGAGCTGGCGCGCAGGCGCCCGGAATTGTCGTTCGTCTTCGTCGGCCCCGCAAACTACTCGCAGGCCGGCCTGGCGCGTTCGATTGAAGCGCTCTCGCATCTTGGAAACGTCTATTTCCTGGGAGGGAAGCCAACCAGGTCGCTTCCGGCATTCGTCCAGCACTTCGATGCAGCCGTCATGCCGTACCGCATCAACGGCTACACGAATCATATCTATCCCTTGAAGCTGCACGAGTACCTCGCAAGCGGCTGCCCCGTCGTCGGCTCGAAGATACGGTCGCTCTACAAGTTTCGGGACGTGGTGAGCCTCGCCGGGACGGTCGACGAATGGTCCGAGGCGCTTTCCGAATCCCTCTCGGCCCCCGCTTGCTCCAGGCAGGAAGTTGAGAAGCGCCGGGCGGTCGCGAGGGAACACGACTGGGACCGGATGGTGCACAGGATCGCCCTGGCGCTGTGCAACCTCGCAGAGCCGGAGAGCGCGCCGCGACTTGAGGCGTTCTCCTTCGGACAATAAAGAATGCGACCCTATTGCCTTCCCCCCGTGCGAAACAAAGTTTCTCTCTCCGCCGTCGTGGGCGCTTGCCTCGGGGCCTTCCGGCCCGACGGGCACGGCTTTACGGAATCGATGCGAACCTTTCTGGGCGCCGAGAGCGTGTGGTATCTCTCTTCGGGCAGAGCGGCGTTGTGGCTCATCCTGAAGGCCCTCTCCGGTTTGAAGTCCAAGAAAGAAGTGCTCATTCCAGCGTACACATGTCCAGCGATCCCCGCGGCCGTGTTCAAGGCCGGCCTGAAACCCGTCCTGGTCGACGTAAACCTGACGGATTTCGGCTTCGATCATCAGGATTTGGAGAAGAAGATAGGAAGGGACACCCTTGCAGTCATCGTGGTCCATCTCTTCGGCTATCCGGCCCCCGTAGACCCGGCCCTGAAACTCTGCAGAGAGAACGATGCCTTTCTCGTGGAAGATGCAGCCCAGGCCTTTGGGAACATAGTGTGCGGCCCTTCAGAAAGAAAGCTGGGCCTCCTGGGCGACGCGGGGTTCTTCAGCTTCGGAAGGGGCAAACCGATGAGCGCTCTCCACGGCGGCCTCGCCGTAACGGGATCGGCCGAGATCCGAAAACAGGCGGACCTCGTATACAGACAACTGGAAGATAATTCTTCCTCCGGCGGCCTCGCCTCGCTGACTGCATTTCTCTTCTCTTTCTGTCTCTCCGATCCACGGCTTTACTGGATCCCCAGGATGATGCCCTTTCTCCATCTCGGGGAGACCCATTTCGTCCCGGACTTTCCTCTCAAAAAAGGGTACGGCCGCGTTATCCCGGTCCTCGATCTCCTTCTGCGCTCCCTTCAGGAAGAAAAGCGCATCAGGGAGGAGAATTCATCCTGGTACGCGCACAACCTCCCGTGGCGCTCCGACAACGACATCTCCGGCCGCGGCCCGTACCCTTACCTTAGGTATCCTCTAGTCCTGGGGGACCGGAGCCTGAGAGACAAGCTCCTTGGCCGCCTGATCTCGGAAGGCACAGGGGCGGCCGGCTTTTATCCCTTCGCCCTCAACGAGCTGCCGCTCCTCAGAGAACGGCTGGACGACAGAAAGCGCTACGGGAATGCGAGGCGGCTGGCCGGAGGCCTCATCGCCCTGCCTGTCCATCCCGGCGTAACCGCGGCGGTGCGCGACAAGATCGCCCGGATCACGGGAGAGACGATAAGGGAGGCGCCCGATCGATGAATGTCCGCCTCGCAACCCCCGCAGATAAGGACGCCTGGGACGCTTACGTAAGGGCGCGCCCCGGCTCTACTTCCTGGCATCTTTGGGGATGGCGCGAAGCCATCGGAGAGACTTACGGCCACAGACCCTACTATCTCCTTGCCGAAGGTCCGTCGGGAGTCGAGGGCGTGCTGCCGCTCTTTCACATGAGAAGCCTTTTCTTCGGGAACACCCTGGTCTCGATGCCTTTCTTGGACGGCGGAGGACCCCTGGCCGAGACGGACGAGGCTGAGAAGCGCCTCGTGGCCGAAGCCATCGGAATTGCGCGCAGTGTGGGGGCCCCGACGATTGAGCTGAGGCGCACTGAGCCGTCTTCATGCCCGGCGAACCCGACCGACGGGGCCGATCCGGACCACGGCGAACACTCCCGCAAGGTGCGTATGCTTTTGGCCCTGCCCGGCTCGTCCGAGGCCCTGACCGCCTCGTTAAAGGCAAAATTGCGCAGCCAGGTCAAGAGGCCCGCGAAGGAAGGATGCCGCGCGCAGGTAGGCGGCATGGAGCTTCTGGACCGGTTCTATCGCGTCTTTCTGATCAATATGCGCGACCTGGGGTCCCCGGTCCATTCGAAAAAACTTTTCGCCCGGGCGCTCAGGGAATTTGACGGCAACGCGCAGATCTTTCTCGTCACGAAGGAAGGGGCGCCCATCGCGGGCAGCCTCACCGTGAGCCTGGGCGACACCGTGGCGAACCCCTGGGCCTCCTCTCTGCGCGCCTTCAGCGCCTTAAGCCCGAACATGCTCCTCTACTGGACCATGCTCGCCTTTGCCTGCGACAACGGCTTCGGGTTTTTCGATTTCGGCCGGTCCTCGCCTGACAGCGGAACCTATCATTTCAAGGAACAATGGGCGCCGTCTCCCGTCCCCCTCCATTGGGACTACATCTCCCTTAGCCGGGGCAAGGCCGGCCGTCCCGCGGCCTTGCAGCGGGACAAGCTCGAGAGGTTCACCAGGTATTGGAAAAGGCTGCCCGTCGGGCTGACTTCCTTCCTAGGTCCTGTCGTCAGAAGGCAGATAAGCCTCTGAGCATCTTACACCAATATTCGCAATGAACATCGTCTCCCGTCCAGGCGCCGCCATATCCGACGCTCACCGACCCGCGCCCTTTGGGGGCGCGCTCGCACCGGCGGGGCGCGGGTCGGTGAGCTTTTGAGGACGCGATTCCGAACATGAGGGCGACAGATCGAAAGAGGGAAGAGACCATGGAAAAGCTGCTGATAATCTCCTATCATTTCCCGCCCGACTCGGCCATCGGCGCCGTCCGTCCGGCAAAATTCGCCAAACATCTGCCCGAGTTCGGCTGGACGCCTGTAATCTACACGGTGAACGAGGCTTGTTACGACTCTTGCGACTGGAGCAAGTTTGAGGAACACCTGAAGAAGATCGAAATATACCGCACGAAACCTTTTCCCGGCCCCCTTCAGCTCTATTCGAGGCTGAGGCGGAAAAGAGCAGGGTCCGGGCAGCCGGAGACGGGCGCCGAAGCAAGGGAGATAAGCCGGCATAAGGCGCCCATGAGGCTGATCAGCTCCCTCTTGCGGCTGCCTGACGTGCACCAGGGATGGATCTTGGACATAGCAATGCACGGAAGGCGGATCCACAAAAAGGACACAATCTCTCACCAAATTATACGCTACATTCTAAAAT
>CAVTDX010000072.1:0-18300 GCA_963733345.1 uncultured delta proteobacterium | reverse complement strand
CCCGTGCGGCCCTCTTCAGCTTTTCCCGGGCGATTGATTTTCTGAACGGCAGGGCGACCCATTCCCTGGAGGGCGTAGCGGGGCCGATTCCGGAATCGGCGCTGGCCGGCCTGATCGACGAGCCCGCGGTCATAAGCTTCTCGCCCGTGATAGACCGCCGCCTCCGCCTTGAAAATGGAGAAGCGGTGCGCCTTTTGGGCATCGACCCCTTCTTAGACAGGGCCATGAGGCCGGAGGTGTTTCGCGTCCCCGGCGACCTTTCCTTCATCCTCGTCCCCGGCGTTGTCCTCCTCGACCGGCAGACCGCGTCGCGCCTCCGCGTACACGAGGGCGACGCCATCCGGACATCGAGGGGCGCATTTAAGCTCCTGGCCGTCTTCCCTAGTCCACGCCCGAGCCCCTCATCGTCATGGACATAGGGCACGCCCAGGACCTCTTCGGTCTCCGGGGAAAGATCGACCGCGTCGATCTCGTCCTCGGCGATGAGGCTTCTTTCGTTTCCCGCTATCGCAACGGCTTCAGGGTAGAGTCAAAAAAACAGAAGGAGCAGGTATACGCGGGCATGCTGCGAGCCTTCCGGCTCAACCTCGAAGCCCTTTCGCTCATCGCGCTTTTCGTCGGCGTCTTTCTTGTTTACAACACCGCCATGTTCTCGATTGCAAGCAGGAGAAAGGACGCAGCCATACTCATGAGCCTCGGGGCGAGCAGGCGCGAGATCGCGGCGGCTTTTCTGACGGAGATACTCATTTTCGGCCTCGCCGGGGGTCTGGCCGGCGGCCTGTTCGGCTACGGCTTGAGCCGCTTCCTCACAGGGCTCGTCGGCCAGACCATAAGCAACCTCTACTTTTTCCTGAAGCCCGAGCCTTTGCCGTGGTCCTGGTCGATGGCGGCCTTCGGCGCCTTCTTCGGATGCTTCGCGAGCCTCCTGGGGAGTTTTTTTCCCCTTCTTGAGATGGCGCGCGTGGATCCCATAAAGATACTCCAGCCGAAGACTGCGACGAGGAGCAGCGCAGCCGGCATCAAGCGGACAGCGCGGGCGGGCCTCGCGAGCCTTGGCCTGACCGTTCTGCTTCTTCTGCTCTCGTCCTTGCATGTGTACGTCGGCTTTGCCGCCGCCTTCGCGTTCCTCTTCGGCTCAAGCCTTCTGGCGGGCATGATCCTCGTCTTCGTTAGCCCCCTTCTGAAGAGAGCCTCTCACTCGTGGGCGGCTTGCCCGGACGGATGGCGGCCGGGAATATAAGGCAGAACCTGAGCCGGACGTCCGTCGCCGTCGCCGCCTTCACCGTGGCCCTTTCCATGTCGGTGGGCCTCGGCTCTATGATCGGCAGCTTCCGGGAATCGCTGATCTGGTGGATGAAGACGCAGCTCAACGCGGACCTTTACATCGGCAGCACTTCCGAGGGCGTTGAAGTCCCGGAGGATTTCTACCGGGAGCTATCGGCCATGCCCGGTATTGGCGGGCTCGACCCATACCGGAACGCGCAAGTGATCTATAAGGGGCATTCGGTGTCGGTCGCCGGGGTCAGCGCCGACGTGCTCCAAAGGTACACCCGTTTCGGCTGGCTCAAGGGGGGCAACGAGCATTGGGATCGGGTGAAGAGGGGAGAGGTGATTATCTCGGAGAGCTTGCAAGGAGCTTCAAGGTCTCCCCCGGCGACGCAATTGAGCTTCAAGGCCGCAGCGGCCCCGCGCGCCTCAAGACGGCGGCCGTCTTCTACGACTACACTTCGGAGCACGGGGTGATCATGATGGACCGCTCGACCTATATCGCCGTCTTCGGCGACCATACCATCAACAGCCTCGGAGTGTTCGTCGACCGCGCAAACCCCGAGCGCGGCAGGATCCTCGACGCGGTGAGGTCAAGGGCTCACCGCGTCGGTCTTCCTGCCTTTACGCAGGCCGAGCTGAGGGCGAGCATCCTCTCCGTGTTCGATTCCACCTTCGCCGTCACGCGGTCGATGCGGATGCTTGCGATTATCGTTGCCTTTTTCGGGATAGCGGGCGCTCTCCTCACCCTCTTCATAGAACGGCAGCGTGAGTTCGGCATTTACAGGGCTCTGGTTTTTCAGTGAGACAGGCGTCAGCGATGACATTTTTGGAGGGCCTCGGCATGGGCATGGTGAGCCTTGCGCTGAGCATCGTCATCGGGACGGTCCTTGCCGTCATACTGATAAAGGTGATCAACCTGCGGAGCTTTAACTGGACGATTTTCTTCTATCCTGCGTGGGGACCCTATCTTGCGGCGGGCGTCACCGCGCTTTTGGCGAGTATGGGCGCGGCGGTCTATCCTATCTGGAAAGTGCTCCGCACCTATCCCCATATGCAGCTCAGGGAGGAATGAAAAGATAGGATGGACGGCCGGCCCTCCGGACTCTTTGTCTCTGCGCTATGCTTAAGCGGCGTGCTCCTTTGCCTCCTTTCGCCGGCTGCAGCCGCTCCCGGGGAGTGGCGGCAGGCGACGGTTCCGAGGGAGTGGCAATTCCCGAGGGACCACGGGGCCCATCCGGCTTACAGGACCGAATGGTGGTACTTCACCGGCAATCTGAAGGACGAGCAGGAAAACGCCTTCGGCTACGAGCTCGCTTTTTTCCGGCAGGGGATAAGGCTCGAGGCCGGGAAATCAGCCAACCCCTGGTCGTTGCGCGATCTCTACCTGGCGCATTTAGCCGTAACGGACTCGGCGAAAAAGCGCTTCGTTTTTGACGAGGCAGTCTCAAGGACGGGTCCGGGGCTTGCAGGCGCACGGGAAAATGGCCTCGATGTCCGGCTTCTCGGCTGGTCCGCCGGAATGCAAGGGGACGCCGTCCTTCTTCGCGCAAGGGGAAAGGACGCTTGGCTCAGCCTGGAGTCAACGCGCAAAAGCCGCCGGTGCTGAATGGAGAGAGGGGCTTGAGCAGGAAGGGACCGCTTCCGGGGCAGGCCTCCTACTATGCAACGTGCACGCGCCTGTCGACGACCGGTTTGCTTGGGACTTCGGCTTACGCGGCGCATGCCGCGGTAAACGGGACAAGCTGGTTCGACCACGAATTCGGCTCAAACGAGCTCTCCGCCGAACAGACAGGCTGGGACTGGTTCGGCCTACATCTCTCCGACGGCAAAGACCTCATGCTCTATTTTATCAGGCGCAAGGACGGAGCGAACGAGCGTGAGTCTTCCGGCACGATAGTCGATAGGCGGGGAAAAAGCCGGCATCTCCCGCTGAGTGCGATAAAGCTTGAGACTCTCGGTCGCTGGAAGAGCCCGAAGAGCGGCGCCCTCTATCCAAGCCGGTGGCGGATACGAATCCCTGACGAGGGCCTTGACCTCCTCGTGTCGCCCCTCCTGCCGGATCAGGAGCTTGCCACTGCTCGGTCGACGGGCGTCGTCTATTGGGAGGGCGCAGTCCAAGGCGCGGGAACATCGGAAGGCCGCAAGGCCGCCTGCCTGGGGTACGCGGAACTCACCGGCTATGCCCGGGGACTCGGCGGGTTGTTCTAGAACGGAAGCGGTTGGGGCGACACCCCTCCGAAGGCGAAAGGGCGAGAGGAGTGTCCCCCCTCCAGAAGCGGTTGGGGCGACACCCCTCCGAAGGCGAAAGGGCGAGAGGAGTGTCCCCCTTCCAGATTTATCGCGAGGGCGACGGTAAGCCCCGGTAATTGCATCACCAGTAGTCGATGCCCGTCCGCTCCTTCCAGCCGGGCTCGAACCGGTCGTCAAAATAATCCTCCAGGTTTTCAAGGACGTGCTTCCAGCCTGTATTGTAGTCGTGCGCCAGCATGTCTTCGAGGAAAGGCACAACCTCGCCCAGCTTGTCCTTGGGGAAATAGGCCCTGGCGCCGAGATCGTGCGATTTCTTGAGGGCTTCCGGGCTGAGAGCGTGCGCTGTCAGCATGGCTGTCTTGAATCTGCGGCTTACCGCAATTTCGAGGAGATCGAAACCGCGAATGCCCATGATATCGAGCACGACGACCCCGTACTCCTTCGATTGCAGCAGCTCCGCCCCCTTTTCGTATGTCGTCGCCTTGTCGATCGTGCAGGCAGGACAAGCCGCGCGGAATCTCTTCTTCAAACACCTGGAGCACGTCGGGTTCATCGTCAACGATCAAGATGCTCTTCCCGTTCAGCAGCGAGCCGTCCATAGACTCCTCCTTGCAGCGACTACACTCGAAACATACAACTTTTTCTATCTTTCCGTCAATGAATGATTCAAAAAGCAGAGACATCCGCCCTTCAATGAGGTACTATTAGAATGCCTGACGATCGCCGCTCCCTGCGAGACGTGGTGCAGAAGGAAGCTCGGGATGGAAAAGGCGGTCACGTAAGGCCCGGGCAAACCCGGATCTCCTTGCCGGGGGGCGAAGAAAGCATTACATATCTTTCAAGGGTTGTCCATCTTTTCACATCTGCGCGGCTTCAACGCTTCAGCTACACCCGGAGGGTTGCATATGATGGAAGGCCTGGAGTACAAATTACACAACGGCGCGAGGGCCGTCCGATCCTGGGTGGTTCCCTATTTCAACTCCAGGATCCACAAGACCGAATTCCGCCCGATTCTCTGCTATCTTTTCACGGATTGGAAATGCAACGTAGATTGCCACTACTGCCATCAATACGACAACAAAGGAGACTCCATGAGCCTGGAGACGGCTTTCGCCGCTGTTGACTGGCTCAAGTCCATCGGGTGCCGCGTCATACCGCTCATGGGAGGGGAGCCGCTCTTGCGCAAGGATTTCGTGCTTGAAGTCATCCGGTACGGGACTAAGCAGGGCTTTTTCATGTATTTGCCCACCAACGGGTATCTTATGGATAAAGCATTCATCGATGAGGCGGGCCGGGCCGGCGTGGCCGCAGTCAACCTGGCGGTCGACTGCATCGCGCCTAGAAAGGGCTTGCCGAAGGCGCTCCTTCCCATCGAGCCGCAATTCCGCTACCTCGTCCGGCAACAGCAGAAATACGGATATCTGATATTCTTCAACATCAACATTTGCGGCACAAATCTGAAGGATGTGAAGCTCCTCACCGAAATTGCCCATCAGAACGGGATCGGCACCGACTACCACTTGAACGAGCCGCCCCATGAATTCGTCAATACGGACCATTACAAGCACAGGGAAGCTCCCCTTGCCATCACCCCGGACAAGTACGAAGAGACGGAAGCGCTCCTCGACTGGCTCATAGAGAAGCAGCGAGAGGGGTGGCCGATGGTAAACTCGATCGAGCACCTTGAGACGTTCAAGGGGCGGATGAGGGGCCAGATCGGCGCCTGGGACTGCCGCGCCGGCCGGAACGGCGCGCTCATCCGCACGGACGGCACGCTTTCGCCCTGCTTCGACATGATCTGCTACGACCACGACTGGGGCCGCGTCGGCATGAGCCGCTTCGACTCGGAAGAGTTGAAGGAACTCAAGAAAAAGTGCATGCCCCTTTGCTCTTCGACGTGTTTCCACACGATGAGCTTCTACTATAAGCCGGGGGCGCTGGGCGAGTGGGTGCGCAAGCACGCCCGCGTGGGTTAAGGGTGAAAAACGTGCTGCGCTGCCCTGTCTTCCTGCCGCGGATTTTTCTCGCCTTGAACGACATCAAGTATTACAATGGATAATGGTTGATAGATATTGGCGGCGGCAGAAGGGGAAATCGCTATGGTCTGCGCCCCGGGAATCGCCAGGGTTGAACTGCATGACGAAAGAAAGGGGTTAGGCGAACCGACAAGAAAGACTTGGACGGGGACAGGGGGGAGGTGATCGAAGAGATGGCAAAGGCAGCGCCAAAGGGAAAAGACACTAAAGCAAAAACAACTCAGGACAAGGCGGGAAAATCGGCAGCGGTCAAACCTGCAGCCGCGAAAGCGACAAGACCGTCAGGCAAGACGGCTGAGGCAGCCGGAAAGAAAGCGGCTTCGGAGGCAAAGAAGGCCCCGGCTAAAGGCGGCAATAAGAAAACGAAGAAAGTGAACCAGGGAGACCGGTATTCTTGCGAGGTCTGCGGACTTGTCGTATCGGTCGATGAAGCGTGCGGTTGCGCCGAAGTGTGCGACATAATTTGCTGCGGTACGGCAATGAAGGCCGGAAAATAGATTTGCGGATCGGGTTCGCCTAATTCCCTTTTTCGCCTGATTTGCCGCCGCATCGGTAGGCGAAGACGTCTATTGCGCCTTTTTTACGGCGCAAGCCTCACACCGAAAAGGCGCTGCACCTGACGTCGCCGCCATTTCGCAGCACATTGTCCCGGTCACCCGGTAGCATGTGCCCACGCGGCCGCAATCCGCGCAGACTGCCCGGCGTCTTACCTCAAACGGTATCGGGATCCTCCCCGAGGCGAAGATAAGCCTGTCTATGAAATAGACCATTGCGCCCATGATGGCCTGACTGATCATCATGGCAAGGTATACGTCCTCTATCCCGAATACTTGTTTGACTCTATTGAAAAACAACGCTCCCGGTATCGCTAGAACGACCCAGCGCAGCACATACAAGAGGTACTTAAACATTGCTCCCTCCTCCGAGACCATCAGGCGGCTTTTCGATGTGTACGCGGACGATTCTTTCCATTCTTTCCTACCTTGCCTGACAATTCAATTATACCAACTTAAGCCTGATTTCAATAGCGTGTCTTTTGCCGGTGATACGAAAGATGATGCATTGGCGGACTAACCAAATGTCTTGCGCGGGCCGCTCAAAAACGGTATAAAGTACACAACCGGGGAGATAGGGAAGGAATGGCGGGAAAGCCGGACGATCGGGAGGCCGCGGGCGGCGTCGCGGCGTGTGAGGCGATGAAGGAAGCCCCGGGACTCAACAACCGAAGGCTGATGGGGCGTGCACGGGTGCGTCGAAGCAAAATGATCGCCTTCGGGTATTACGGGGGAAAGTTCTCCCACCTCGATTTCCTCCTCCCGCTCCTGCCCACTACGTTCACCCATTTCTGCGAACCCTTCGGCGGTTCTGCCGCCGTCCTTATCAACAGGCCTCCCGCTCCGGCCGAGACCTATAACGACCTGGACTCCGAGGTAGTCAACTTCTTCGAGTGTCTCCGGGACCACTCCGACGAGACCATCCGCGCCATCAGCCTGACGCCTTTTTCCCGCGAGGAGCTGGCGAAGGCATGCACTTGCGAGCCAAGTCTCACGAAGATCGAGAGGGCCCGGAGGTTCTTTACCCGCGCCCGCCAGACGCGCACGGGTCTGGCCCAAACCAGCTCCGAGGGCCGCTGGGCCCACTGCGTGCTCACGTCCCGCGCAGGCATGGCTGGCGCCGTCTCACGCTGGCTCGGCAGCGTGGAGTGTCTTCCCCGGATCGTGCAACGGCTTCAGAGGGTCCAGATCGAGAACGCCCCCGCGACGGAAGTCATTCGCCGGTACGACTCCCCGGAGACCTTATTTTACTGCGACCCTCCTTATCCCCACGAGGCGCGAGGCGACGATAAGGCTTACGGCTTCGAGATGACCGACCGGGAGCACGAAGAGCTTGCAGACTGCCTTCATTCCGCGAAAGGGGCTGTCGCGGTATCCGGCTATCGATGTTCGTTGATGGAACGACTCTATGGCGACTGGATAAGGGTCGATGCAAACGCGCGCCTGTGCAACTCTTCCAAAGGCGAGAGAATGGAATCTGTCTGGGTCAACTACGACCCCAATGCTCCCCGCCAGGTTTAGCCTCTGTCTCCTGTCATTCGTTCGTATTCATCGTGACTACCTATCCATACCCATATGAAGTCCGGACCGTCTTCGACTGCGAGGGGCTCGATAATCAAGGCCGATTCGGGCCGACCAAAAAGCGCCTACTTTCTTGAAATGGAGAGATCGATACTGTGGGTCTGTTTTTAGGATTTGGAAATTGAGTCGTTTAATGATTTCTCTGTACCTGAATCCGGCAAGACTGCCCATTATGTGGCAACCAAGAGCGGGTAATCAAAGTTGTCGGTGATCGGCTCTAATTGAGTCTCACTCTTGCGACCCTCCTGATCCTCCAAGAGTTTTTTTGCCACATCCCTTGCGATTTCCAGCGTTTCTGATACTGTTCTCCCCTGAGCCACAAGACCCTGGATCTCATCCGATGTTGCGAGATACACGCCTTCAGGCAACTTTTCAATGTGTACGCGGACAATTCTTTCCATTCTGCCTCCCCCTCGTAATGATAATTCAATTATATCAGTTTAAGCCTGAGTTCAATAGCCTGATGGATCACCGTTTAGACTGGTCGCGTCCTCGACCACTTTTTGCTTGCAAAATCCGCCCACACATGCAAGAACAAAGGGAGAGGCGCAGATGCCGGAGAGAGTAGGGCGATGGAGGAAAAATTGAGAAAGCAGGCGTTAGCGTCCGATCGGAAGCCCAATACCAAGTCCATAAAGGCGAGAGAGGGGCGGGGTAGGGGGGTCTACCTATGATTCAGGCCCCGATCCTTTGTCTTTTGGGGGCATTCGGTCTGATCCGCTTTTCAAATACCGCCCAAAGATACTATCCACACCTTCATTTGGCGGCTCCTCTCGTTCGATCATACCAGCTATAGACGTCTTTGTATTCCAGGAAATTGCAGACTTCGCCCAAACCGCTGAGCTTAAAAGTCGGCCTGTTGATATAGAATTTCCTTGATTTTCTGTCGTTTTATAATCTATAATAGTTTTCATATGCTGACCTCGATAATGCCATCCGCCAACCATTCAAGAGTATAACGAGCCTGCAAGGGGGGTCGGCAAAATGACGGCCATCCGGGAAATGTCGGAAAAAGAGACTTTGATTGCGAAAATAAATAATTCTTGTTGGTGGCACGTTCCACCTGGCGAGAGCGATGCTTACAAAAAGCGCGGCTACTTTTTTGCGTCTACTTTTGCCCAGGCTGAATTTTATGGCCGCCCAAATGATCGGCCCGAACGCGTGAACGTCGGAAATCCGGTTTATGGATTTTCAGAAATGGAGATATTGGAGACGCTATTTACGAGCGAACAAATCGCAAACTTCGCTTTGAAGGATATGGAAAATAGTACGGGCGCCGGCATGCATGAGAAGAGGATAGCTCTTGACCGGAAAATGTATGTACGAGCAAAACAACTTGGTTATGACGCTATTGTCCTGATGACATCACAGGGAAGGAAAGATTTACAAAGAAACAGGAAGCCTCGGTCGATGGAACTAAACCTATTGCTTTGGTAAAACAAGGCAGTGGCGGTATTATCCTCACTGGATGTCAGCATACGATGGCCGCCCACTTCATGGCCGACAACCTAGATAGCCCTTTTCTCCTTCGGAAAAACCGGTCTTCATTTACCTGTTGCCATTTTTGTTGCTGCATCGTATGATTCAGCATACCTAACCAAGCTACCGGATGTGGGGATGTTCGAGAAGATAAGGAAGAAGGGGTTTCAGATTCGGGTGCTTCATCATGCGGAGGCTATTCTCAAGCATGATATGCCTGACGCGGCGGAGGAACTGGAGGCGGTTCTATTCGATGTGTCCATCCCTATTGAGGAATTGGTGCGGGGCGGAGGCGGAGAGGGCAAGGCCACACAGAGAATACGAAGGTCTCTTTCGGCAAGCCATGGCTGGAAAAAACATGTCTTCGAGATAAAAAAGATCGTAGACGGAGAGCAAAAGGAATCCGTCTCTCACGAGATCGATCACGTGAAAGTGTTTACCGGCGGCACGATAGCGTTGGAGATCGAATGGAACAACAAGGACCCCTTCTATGACAGAGACCTTGAGAACTTCAAACGTCTTCATGCCGAGGGGGCTATTTCGATTGGCGGTCTCGTCACCAGAGGCAAGTCCCTGCAGGACGCGCTGGAGGGTTGTTTTGAAGAGTTTGCGGTGAAACACGATATTGATTCCGTCGAAAAGCTGCTTCCCTACTATAATCCTACGCCGCGTCAGGCAGCGCTGTATGAAAAAGCGGCGAAAGTGAAAGGCTCTTTTCAAAAGGGGTGGGCTCACATATTTTTCGAGGACAAATTCGGTCAAGCAACAACGCACTGGCGTAAACTGGAGGACCGCGTCAATCGCGGAGTAGGCAATCCCTGTCCCTTGCTCCTCGTTGGTTTGCCGAAAGAAGTGATTACCCTGTAAGGAGTGCTCGTCATGTCGAGGCCCATTAACATAACGCAAATCAACGCCGCAGAGGATTTGCTCTCCAAGGCCACAGGGCCGTATTCCACAATTCTGGCCGATCCACCATGGCAGTTTCAGAACCGGACAGGAAAGGTGGCGCCGGAACATCGCCGACTCCTCAGGTATCCCACTCTGGGGGTCGAGGAGATAAAGCATTTGCCGGTTGGGAGACTCGCTGCCGCAACATCTCACCTTTATCTCTGGGTCCCTAACGCCCTCCTGCAGGAGGGGCTTGAGGTTATGCGGAGTTGGGGTTTTACCTATAAGACCAACATTGTGTGGTCTAAGGTTCGCAAGGATGGCGGACCGGACGGGAGAGGCGTTGGCTTCTATTTCCGCAACGTCACGGAGCTTGTCCTCTTCGGTATTCGCGGCGCCATGAGGACGCTCCAGCCAGGTAGGACCCAGGTTAATTTTATTTCAAGCAGAAAGCGAGAGCATTCGAGAAAACCGGATGAGATCTACAGCCTCATCGAAAGGTGCTCGCCTGGTCCCTACCTGGAGTTGTTCGCTCGCTTCTCCCGTCAAGGCTGGGATCAGTGGGGAAATGAAGACGTTGAACACAATTCCTTTCAAGGCGTCGCAAAACGGAACGGTCATGTCGGCATAGAGCAATTGCGTCTTCTTGAAAGTTTGAAGGGGTATCTGACGAAACCGGAGTAAAGGATGGCGAACCTCACAAATAGCGACCTGTTCGACGCATTTGCTGAGGATTTGCTGGTTGAACGCGGCATTAGACCATTGGTTATCATCGGGGCATCAAAGGTCGAACACCTTCTATACGAGGTTTTGAATCTCCACTTTTTGCCAAAACTCGGTAAAGCCGGGGATCAAGATGAGTTACTCGAGGGCGATAGACCCTTGTCTACGCTCAGTGCACGTATAAAAATATGTCGCCGGTTGGGCCTTATCGACGAATCCCTGTGTCGTGCTCTTGAGCAATTGAGAGCACTTCGAAACCTAAGTGCACACTCTATTGCCTTCGATGTAGCAAAATCCCCATTACGGGAGCACATTGCCGAGCTACGAAAGCAAGTAGGCAGCCGTGAATCATTTCAGCTCACAAAAGAAAGGTACTTTGATGCTGCCCCCTTCAGGCCGATTGACGAACTCCAATGCATCCTGCTAACTCTGTGTGTTCTATTGGAGGCCATTCGAGAAAAGACAACGAGGACGAGAGGAAACAAAAGTACTTTAGGAATCGCAACCAGATAGGAAGGAGGATTGATCCTAGTGAGAAAACAACCAACGGCTTTGCTCAAATGTCCTGCTGTCAGGGCCAAGGTGCTGGGTGTAAACGTGTACCGTGGCTTCGCTAACCTATGTGACTTAGCCGACATTTCGCGAGCTGACATTTACGACCAACAGAACAATCCGACCGGTACACAAAGGGATCTAAGCCCTTCACACGCCCGTGACGCTTATGAATACGTTAGAAACAAGGAGCTTGGCTTCTGGCCCGAGGTGTTTCTCTGCTCTCGGAGAAACGATATCGTGACCTTCCATCCTATATCACCGGAATTGCCTGATATTGGAATACTGGAAATTGATGTAAGAGATGCGCAACCGGGTTCGGTTATAGCTGTGTCACGCGTCGACGGAAACCACCGGCTGCATTATGGAGATGGAGCGCACGCTGGTTATTCAAGGATAGAAAAGCTAATTCCGTTTTGTCTGGCATACGATCTGACGCGCGACGAGGAAATTCAATTGTTTAAGGACATCAATAAGAACCAGAAGCCTATGAATACGAGCCACCTTGATGGAATTGAGGTGCGGTTAACACCCGAAGAAGAATTGAAACGTCGCACGCCGGAACTTTATATTGCCCAGCGTCTACAGGACGACCCCAAGAGTCCATTACACAACCGTGTGTATGGGGGCGGCAAGAAACCGGTTGGCGTCGACATCCCGCTTAGAGGCCTGAGAACTGGTATCGAGTACATGCTCTCCAGGTCGACACAACTGCCGCGGCTAAAAGACGCCGAAGCACAATACCGAGTTATCAGAAACTACTTCGAAGCCGTTAAGAAATGGCAGCCGAGAGCCTGGGCATCGTCCAAAGAATATATTATGCTGCGTGGTTCGGGTTTGTGGGCGATATGCTTCATTGGATCTCAAGTTATTGACCGGGCACTGATGCAAGATCAATTCAGCGCTGACCACATGTTTGCAATTCTCCGATCAGGCAAAGATTGGGACTGGGGAAAGAAGGGTGACTTTGTAGGCCTCGGCGGACGGGCTGGAGCATTGGAAATTAGTAATCGCGTGACGCGCAGACTGCAAGACGAGAGCCATATGTCCACAAAGCAACTTCTTGACAAAATTATGGCCGAGGACGCCAAAACGTAGCAGGGGAAATGAAGATCAATGAGTTCGTTTGCAGGTCCTGATATAGGCAAAGCCGTCAGCCAATTACTTGGGGAGCCGGATTGGAACGAATTCCAGACGACAGCGAATGAATACTTCGACGCTAATCCGCAGGATTACTCGGCGCATTCGAAGTTTTTCGAAGCGTTCACACCCTTCTCGCGACTATTGTCTGTGGCCAAGAGATATACCGAGGCGAAGCAGATTTGGGAAAAGGCAGTCGATACGGCAAGGAAATGGGAAAATGCCGCCCCAGACAGACATGTCCACAAAGGAACGGCACTCTACTTTTGGGGCGGCACCGCCCTTTTGAACGGCGAAACGGATTCAAGGATTCGTTTTGATGCACGAAGCATTTGAGGAAGACAAACGCGCGGGAGGGGAAGATAAAAAATGGCGTCACTCTGAAACACTGCCCGCTTGGCGATTCATTATATTGGATTATGAGTCACAAGAGCAGTATTGGGTTGATCTTGTGCGTGACTTGGCCTTATTTCTCGATGCCTGCATATCTGAGTATAGGAAAGCATGCGCAGGAACTTTGGACCTAACTGGCTTTCGGTCGCACTTCCTTCAAAAGCAGGAATACCGGGAAGCAGTCTTTTTCTTCGTCTATTCTCTCTGGAAGTTTCGACATCATCTCCGGACTGCCGGAGGTCTGACCACCAGCAGTTTTTCCGTGCTATTGCAACTCGACGCAGCCTTGAATTTGTACGTAATTCTCGAAGAGGTGTTGAAGAGATATTACGGTGGAAAATTGCAATTGCATAATCTTATTGAATGCTTTTCTAAGAAGCACGACCTTGGCGTTCACAAATGTGCACCCGGGAGGAGAAAGTCTCGCATTGTATCACTGAAAGAAGAATTCGATGATGTGTCTCGTACCGATCAAGTTATTTCCCAAATTTTGGCGTCCAGCAAAAAGGATTTTAATTCAGTAGAAGCGGCATTGTCTATAGCCCCGAAACTCAGGAACGCCGCTGCCCATAGGGTAAGAAGTTACCCCGCCTTCGCTGGAAACGCTCCAAAACTACTGCAACTAGCCTTGAACGCGATATTTGTCGTTGTCGAGTTAGGGAAATAGATGCGGACAGGCAGGGAATTGCGGGGAGAAATTACAAACGCGCCGGCAGGAACGGAAATTGGATTAGTAGCGGCCGGAGGAAATTTCGATGATAGGCACCCTGATCGAAAGGCCGCCGACCGGAGACGTCTGAGGGGACGGGACGTCTGAGGGGGCGTAATTGAAATTGTGACATTCAAGTCCTTCCCGCCTCAACTATTCAAGAAGCCCCGCTTCCCCCGCCCTCATGCATCGTCCCTCGCCTGGCCCTCACTGCCCCGCACTGGTCTAACCGCTTGACCGTGCGCCGTGCAAGAAGAAAAACAAAAATGAGCTTTAGCCGCTCGATTCCAGTAAGCAAGCCATCTGGTCGCGTTGATTCAAAATGAACTCTTTAGATGAAGGGCGCTCTAATCCGAATCCGATACGAATATTGCTCTTAGCTCCGCTTCTGTTATGTATTTGCTCGCTTGCCTGGAGATGGCTTGAAGCGTGCCAACATCCAATTCCTCGTGCGCTGGGATTGTCAGCGTTTGTTTTTGCCCGTCGGCAGTGACTCTTCGTGGCTTGACAGAGGACGATAACCCGTTTGCCGGAAAGTCGCTTAAGCTTAGGCGACATCGGCCATCGGCTCTACTTCCATCGTAACGATCAAGGTTGGGTTCGGAGCAAGACCAAGCTCTTTGAGATCCTCTCCCTCAAGGTGAAGCCCTACGGCCTCTTTAAGATTTTCGACGGTCTCGTCGAGAGTCCTGCCCTGTGTGACGACGGCGATTTCGAGGCATCCGGCAATGTAGTACTTCTTGCCCCGTCTAATAAATGCCTTGATCGTATGTTGCAAGGGTTCAAGTTCGTCTGTCACTTCGCTTGCTCCTTTATTAATGTCATCGAGCGCTTAATGGCCATTATATACGCAAAGCGGATCGGCTGCAACAGACGGGAACTCCTGGGCAATCATTCCGCTTGTAAGCTCCCTGTAAATGTCAATCAGATTCCCTCGCAATTCTTCTTCCGTTTCGCCCTGGGTCCAATAGTCGGGATATTCTTCGAGGTACCCGAGCCACATCGCTCTAGCCTGCCAGTAAATATATTTTTCCATTTTCATGACAGCCCCTCTTATGCTTAATGACTTCTATTGTAACGCAACTATAGCAGGATGCCAATATTGCCCGCCTGCGCGCTACCCGGCGGGGAGGAGCGAGCCCGGATGATTCGCCGATAATCTCAATGCTTCGCACGAGCGCCCGCTTGAGGGGCAACGAAGCAATTTCTTGGTGAGTTCCGCTCGACCCGGCCGCCCCCGAAGACACCGGTGTTCTTGATGTCCCTCAAGCTGTGAACACTTTAAGCCTCAAGTCCTTGATCGACCTGAAGTGCTTCGCATTGGAAGTGGCCAGAATGAGATTGTTCTCGGCGGCGGTTGCCGCAACTATTGCATCTCCGGCCCGAAGGCCGGTTGAAAGGGCGTATTCCTCGATGTAGACGCAGGCCCTGTGGCCGATATTCTCTGTCAATTGGAGTACCGAGAAACCGAAAAGTGCGAGGAACTCCTTGACGTGGTGATGCTGCTTCTTGCTGCTCGCGCTTTGCAATAGCTCCATATATGTCTGAGCGGAGAGAAAGCGCTCTTCTGTACGTTCGATCAGGTGGGCCGCTTTCACATTGCCCCTTTGCACCCAGATAAAGATATCCGTATCAAAGAGCATTGTGTCTGCCGCCGCGAAGATCGCTCATCTCTTCGAGCACCGTGGTGGAGCTTTTCGCGTTCATGCCGAAGAAAGGGTGGTCCGCAATCTTCTGCTTTCGGCCTTCAGATAGAGGAACAATCTTTCCTTTTATCTTTCCATGATAGAGTATCGTGACGGTTTCTTTTCTTTCGAGAGCTTCCAGCACGTCTTTCATTTTGTAACGCAGGTCAACCACTGACGCTTCCATGGCTTAGCCTCCTTGAAAATGTATAGTACTATTATGCATTATTATGGAGGATGAATCAAGCAGCGTGGTCAAAGGGAACTACCCGAAACTTGTCGCTCATTCAGGGGCTCGCCAGTTCCCGATGACGGATGAAGGCGCGCTTCAGGGTCGGCGCAGGTTTGGGCGGCGAGCAGTGCTTAGGTTGTTCTCCGAGCTATTGTCCAGCTACGAAAACCCTGGATTCCGGGTCGTGCTTCGCTCGCCTGGAATGAGGGAAGAGGTCGTAAATCGACTATTCCACACCTTTGCGCGGCCGGAGGAAATTGGAAGCCCGGCCGCTTCAGATTGGAGCCGGCACCGTAGCCAAAGGCAGAAACAAGGTCAACGGCTTGGTCGTCGTCTCAAGAAAGCCATGGTGTCGATAAAAGCCCGCAGCTCTTTCATCCTTGGCATCGACTATCAGTGCATAGGCCGCAATCTCGGAAGCGATGACGCGCATAAGCGCATCGGCCAGCAGCGCGGCGCCGAGCCCCTGCCCCTTGAACGCCTGGTCTACGGCAAGGCGTCCCATCCGCACGGCAGGAACGGAGGGGTAACGCGGCAACTTCTTGGCGAGTTCTCGCGGCAAGTCGCCAATAAACACGCTTGCCGACGCCAAAGTGTAATAACCCGCAATGCAGCCGTCGCCCGAGAGCGCAACAAAACAGGCCGTTACCCTGCGCTTGATGTCCTGTGTGACTCGTTCCCTAAAGTAACCATCCAGAGGCTCGGCGCCACTATTGAACTTGCCGCGATCATGAGCGTGGTCGAGGGGAACCACTCGAAAGAACTTGTCGCTCATTCACCGCTCACCAGTTCCCGATGACGGGCGAAGGCACGCTCCAGGGCGGGCGCAGCTTTGGGCGGCGACAGTAGTGCCTGGGCAAACTGTTTCTGGTCTGCCAGCGACAGCCTGAGGACTTCCGTTTGTTGGATGGCGTTTTCAGCCGCTTCTTGAACGGCAGTGATGACGAAGTCGGTTATGGTACGGTTTTGCAATGCAGCAGCGCGCTTGAGAGTAGCGTGCAACTCCTTGCTGATGCGCGCCTCTAGGCGCGCAGTCGACGTAGGGTTTGAACGCATGACGCACCTCCTCATGACACTATACGGCAATTCGCCGTACATATCAAGCAGTAAAGTCAAAGAGGTGAAAAAAAGTTGAAATAGCGGTGATGTCCCCGCCATTTTCCCCTCGTGCCGAACGGCCCAGAAACAAAAAAGGCTTCTGGCTCCGGCCGGATAAGACCACTGCTTTCTTCAACGCCTTCAAATCCCCGGCGGTGTCGCCTATCTTGACGAAAGGCTGATGACGATATACAATTATGATTGCACAATGCGTAGTCAAGAGGTGATGCTATGAATAGACATATTGCTTTTACGTTGCGTTTTGACCCTGATACTTACGACCGGGTCAAGATGGTCTCACGTCGAGAGGGTCGGTCCGTTACGGCCTTCGTGCAGGACGCGGTGACGGAGAAGCTCGCAGAAGACGAGAAAGCTGCCCTCTGCGAAGCATTTGGCCTTGTAGGCGACGATGCAGATGAGGCAGATGTATCGTACGCACACGATGCACAAAGAGAGGTTGTGCTAAAACGATGAACGAGGGTCCGCGCAGGGGTGATGTCTGGATTGTCGATTGGTCTCCTGGTCGAGGATCGGAGCAGGCCGGAGTAAGACCAGCGCTGGTTATCCAAACGGATGCGGCAAATATGAATTCCCGCTACCCGAACGTGATCGTGCTCGCAATAAGCACGAAAGGAAAACACGTTCCCTTTCATGTCCCCATCAGCCCCTCTCAAGAATGCGGCCTGAGAGAAACATCGTTTGTGAAATGCGAGCAGGTCCTGACTATATCGAAGGATCGGCTGTCCAGACGCCTGGGAGGTCTGAACTACGAACAACTGCGGGAAGTAGAAACCGGCCTGCGCAAGGTTCTGGGACTGTAGGAAAGCATGTGGGGAAAGCATGGCCGTAAGTCATGATGACTTATAAGGGCTACAGCGCCAAGGTGGAATTTGACGACGACGCCATAATCTTCCACGGCGAGGTGGTCGGCATACGCGACGTCGTCACATTCCAAGGCAAAACAGTCAATGAATTGAAGAAGGCTTTTCACGACTCCGTAGAGGATTATGTGGATATGTGCCAATTAGGTTTTTTGCTGAGGGGTTCTGGAATCTGAATTCCAGCAATTTGTCTGGTCATGTAAGATAAGAATGAGAGGCGCCAATGCTGGACAGGGATGTTAGCGCCATCCCCAAGCCGATCTCTTACCCCCCAAGCATTTTCATTATGTGTTTCGCGAGATTGTCGTTGATCTCCGTATGCCTCGGAACCGGCTGAGATACCTTCGTTCTCGGGTTATGATACCAATCATGATTTCCGCCATGGCGAAGCAGGAGGCATCCCATGTCTTGAAGCCGCTTTATCAACTCCTGTCGTTTCATGCCACTTGGAGGTCTGCCCTTCGGCGGACGTTCGGGATCATTCCGCTTGTAAGCTCCCTGTAAATGTCAATCAGATTCCCTCGCAATTCTTCTTCCGTTTCACCCTGGGTCCAGTAGTCCGGATACTCTTCGAGGTACCCGAGCCACATTGCCCCATCCTGCCAGTAAATATATTTTTCCGTTTTCATGACGGCCTCTCATATGCTTAATGACTTCTATTGTAACGCAACTATAGCAGGATGCCAATATTACCGGCCAGCGTTTTCCCGGCGGGGAGGAGAAAGCCCGGATGCTTCGCCGATAATCTCAACCCTCGGAGGGGTGAAGAGAATTCTCAAGGTTTTGAAGCCTCAAGAAAGCGGTCTGCTTCTCCCAAGAAGCAATGGTTG
>CAVTDX010000071.1:0-23381 GCA_963733345.1 uncultured delta proteobacterium | reverse complement strand
AGAGGAGCGAAACGGAGCTGGTCGTCATCGTGACGCCCCACCTGGTTAAGCCCCTAGACCTTTCGAAACAGACGCTCCCGACGGATGCCTACATCACGCCCGACGACTTCGAGTTCTACCTCGAAGGGAGGCTCGAAGGCAAAGACGGCCGGAAGCCGGCGGCGCCGGGGACTCTGAAAAAAGGCGGCCTTGAGGGAGATTTTGGATACATGCCGCCCGGAAAGGAGGAGAACAGATGAGAAAGATATGGCGGCTGGCCATTCCGGCGGCTCTTTTGGCGGCGACGGCGGGGTGCGCGTGCAACGAGGCCGGCATGGAGGCCGATTACGGCGCCTCCTACAAGACGGCAATCGCAAACCAGACGCTCAATCCCGAAACGGCCCAGAACCTGCTGCCCGTCGCGGGCATGCAGGCGCCTGAAAGCGCCAAGGTCTATGAAAAGTACGTCAAGAGTTTCGAAAAACCGGCGGGACCCGAGCCGGGTTACATCATCCCCGTCTCCGACCAGGGAGGCGGGTTCAAATAGCGCGAGAAATGGAGGGTGGAACGATGGCCCCAATAATGAAGGACAACCGCGGAGCGACCGCCGTCGAATTTGCCCTGATCCTGCCAGTCTTCGCTTTCTTCATCTGCGGCATAGTCGATATGGGCTACTGCCTTTTTGTCCAGCACACGCTGCAGTTCGCCACAGCGGAGGGCGCGAGGCTCGCGATGGTGGGCGGGACGCTCAAGGGCACCAGCGGCGATCCCCTGAGCACGGCGGCGTCTATCGTCCAGGAGATAGACAACGAGGCGGCCCTCGCGGGCATCCCCTCTGCGGCGCTGCAGGTCAGCATATTTCCGATCACCTCCGCCTACGGCGATCCGACGGGCTGGAGGGGAGAGCAGGACGCCGGGAACCCCGGGGACTACATGAGGGTGGTAACGGCCTACGCCTATACATTCTTCACCCCCTTCATGGGGCAGTTTTTTCCGAACGGGGTCCTGACGATCACGGCCCAGACGACGTACAGGAACGAACTTTTTTGAGGCAGGCGACCCATGCGCACTACAAACGTCAAAGGCATTGCAACCCTTGAGTTTGCCATTATCCTGCCGGTCCTTTGCATCATGATCTTCGGCATAGTAGACATCGGCTGGCTCGTAGAATCGAGGCTCGTCGTGACGAACCTGAGCCGGGAAGGCGCCGACCTCGCCTCCCGCGACCTCAAGTCGGGGACGGACCTGCTCAATTACCTTACGTCCTCATCGTCGCCGATAAATTTGATCCAGTCGGGGATAATCTACATTACGACGATCACGGCGGGCACGTCGGCGCAGTCGCCCGACCCTGTGATCGCCTCCCAGATAAGCACGGGGAATTTGGAAGCGGCGAGCGTGATAGGCGCGAAGGCCGAGAATCTGGGGCTCACCGGCGCCATGTACAACCACCTCGTCTACAACCCTGAGAACAAGGTGGCCGACATCCTGGGGGTCAGCGTGGTGGAGGTCTACTATCGGTACACGGCCATGACGCCCCTGGCGAGCTTCGTGCCGGGCCTGTTGACGGGATCGGGCGCCATTATCGGCAGCATGGCCGTTTTCTGCAATTCCGGAGAGACATGATGAGAAAAGGCACAGCAGGGACGACGATCGTCAGCTTCGCGCTTCTCCTGACGGCGCTCATGGGTTTTGTCGCCCTCGGGATGGAGGTGGGCACGTGGTACCTCATGAGGGTCGAGCTGTCAAAAGCGGTGGATGCCGCGGCCCTTGCCGGGGCGGCGAACATCGCCTCCCCTAACGTCAACCTGGCCGCCCTCGCGCAGGATTTCGGAGACCAGAACTTCGCGACCGGGTATCTGGGAACGGAAGGCTCCGGCAGGGGGGCCGTCGCCTACACGGTGAGCAGCACCGTCTCCCAGATGACGGTTACGGGAAGCGCGACCGGCACGGGGACTATCTCCCAGATCTTCGGGGTCTCTGCCATCCCGGTGTCGGCGATGGGGGTTGCCCAGAAAAACGAGGTCGAGCTCATGCTCGTCCTCGACTGCTCGGTCTCCATGGCGGGTCAGCCCATGACGAACCTGCAAGCGGCCGCGACGAGCTTTCTCGGCTTCTTCGAGCCGAGCCAGAGCGAGGATATGATGGGACTCGTCACCTTTTCGACGGCCGCAAGTGTCAAAGTGCCGCTGGAGACGAACTTCGTGAGCGCCATACAGGGGTACGTCAAATCGCTTTCGGCAAACGGGGCGACAAACGCCGAGGACGCTGTCGCCCAGGCCGGAGCGCAGCTTCCCGTTCAGACGGGCACGCCCAACGCGAGCTGGAAGCAGCAATACATCGTCTTCTTCACGGACGGCGAGCCGACCGCCTTCAGGAGCACCTTCGTCCACTCGAAGACCTCCTACGACGCGGTGGCCTACACGACCGTTGACCCGTACGACAGCTCCAACCAGTGGTACGACGTGGGGACGTATCTAGCCAGCCCGACGACGGGCAACAACCTGTCGGTAAACGCCGTCCAGACGGGGAAAGGTCAGAACGAGACGACCTGCGAGGTGAACGAGGGGCTCGTCCCGCCATCCATCGTACGTATACTCGACGAGCTGGGCCAAGCCCTTCGGTGTGGTTGCCCCGCCGAGCCCCTATACTGCCTCGGGCTACTGCGACATGAACATAGGCGCGCCGCGCACGGTCCTGGCGGGATACGTTCACACGGCAGGCGAGCAGATGGCCCTGAACAACGCCGCGGCCTTGAAGGCAAGAGGGGTGATGATCTATACGATAGGGCTCGAAGGCGACGGCGGCATCGATACGACCTTCCTGGCCAATCTGTCGAGCGGGTCCAACTTCGCGTATGTGGCCCCGACATCCAGCCAGCTTGAGTCGATCTTCAATCAGATCGCCAAGGACATCACTTTGAGGCTAACGCAGTAAAGGCAATTTTGAATTATGGCTTTGGAAAGAAATGGATGATTCAATAAAATAAATGGAGCTTCACCATGGATGGCAGCCATAAACTTTCCGTTGTCCACCATCTCGGGTCCGAGTGTTCTAGTGAGGATTCCGGCGTTGGCGCCGTAAGAGGGGTTCCCATGCACGAGCGCGATTACACCGTCAGGATCCAGGCTTCGTCAAAAACAAGGGTCATTCTTCAAAGGACCGTAGAGCATGCGGGCGGCTTTAGTCTCCTGGCGGGTGGCGCCGGCGGCCCCTGCGACCTTTTGATGATGGAGATCGGAGATGACCCTGAAAAGGAGTTTCAGCGCGTCGGCGCCTTCCAGGCGTCGGGGGATATAGGGGAGATTTTTCTCACTTCCGAGAGCTGTGCCTCGGATATTCTGATTAGAGCCATGAGCGCGGGCGCGAGAGAGTTCTTTCCGCAGCCCATTAACGATCAGGAAGTGCGCCATGCCCTCTTGAAATTCAAGGGGCGCAACGAGAGGGGAAAGTCCGGTCCGGCGCCCGAAAAGAACGGGAAGATCATAGCTGCGCTGGGCGCAAAAGGCGGGGTGGGCACGACCACGGTTGCAGTGAACCTTGCAGCAAGCCTGGCCGGTTTGGAAGGCGCAGCCTCCGCTGTCCTCATGGACCTGAACCCGCACCTGGGAGAAGTGCCGCTGTTCTTGAACGCCAAACCTGTCTTCGACTGGATGGAGATCGGGAGCGATATCTCCCGGCTCGACAGCACCTATCTGATGAGCGTTGTCCTGAAGCATTCTTCCGGGCTCCACGTGCTCTCTTCGCCCGCGACGCCGCTTGACGGACACACGCCTCAACCGGCGGCGGTCGGCGCGGTGCTGACGCTGCTGCGCAAGCTGTTCGACTTCGTCGTCATCGATGGGGGGCGATCTTTTTTCGACGACGTCTCAAGAGTGATCCTGAAAGCGGCCGACACGCTGCTCCTTGTCGCGAATCCCACCCTCCCCTGCGTCATCAACCTGACAAGGCTTATCGACGCTTTCCAAGGCCTGGGATATCCGCCGGATGAGGGCATTGAGATAGTCTTCAACATATCCACGCAGGACGCGGGAATCTCTCTGGCGCAGGCTGAAGAAGCCTTGAAAAGGAAGGTCTCCTGGCTCCTGCCGAACGACTACCGGACCGCGATCAATGCCATAAACAACGGGATGCCGTTGAGCGCCGTGGCGCGCTCGAGCGAGCTCAACGCCAGGATCGTCAATATGGCCGCGGCTCTTGCCGGCAAGGCTGCGCAGAAGGGCAAGAGGGGCCTCTTCTTCGGGCGGCTATAAGGGGGGAAAGGCAGGTGGAAGGCAGGGTAATGGAACTCAATGCGGATAAACTGACGCGACTCCAGGCGAACCCCGAATACAACGAGCTGAAGACAAAGATCCACGATCGGCTCATCGATATTCTCGATCTCTCGATTCTCGATTCCCTCGACCGGGACGCATCGAGGAGAGAGATTAAGAAAGTGATCGAGGGAATCCTGGCTGAAGACGGGTTCGCTATCCCGCTCAATTCGCAGGAAAGAGAGCAGTTCCTGAGGGAAATCCAGGACGAGGCTCTCGGCTCGGCCCCATAGAGCCCTTCATGTATGACCCAACGGTCACCGATGTCCTCGTCAATACGCACAGGCAGGTTTATGTGGAGCGCGGCGGAAAGCTCCAGCTGACCGGGACTCGGTTCAAGGATGAGGCCCATCTGAAAAAAATTATCGACAGGATCGTGTCGGCCGTCGGCAGACGGGTTGACGAATCGTCGCCCATGGTGGACGCCAGGCTGGCTGACGGGTCGAGGGTAAACGCCATCATCCCCCCCCCTTGCCATAGACGGGGCAATACTCTCCATCAGGCGCTTTGCCGCAGATCCGTTGGAAGCGGAGGATTTGATCGGTCTGGGCACATTTACGCCCGAGATCGCGGCGGTGCTCAGGGGCATAGTGAGGGCGCGGCTGAACGTCCTCATTTCGGGAGGCACCGGAACGGGTAAAAGCACCTTGCTTAACGTGCTTTCGCGCTTCATCCCCTCTACGGAAAGAATAATAACCATAGAAGACTCGGCCGAGCTACAGTTGAAACAGGAACACGTGGTCCGCCTGGAGACAAAACCCGCCAACATCGAGGGCAAGGGCGAGATCGCCCAAGGGGACCTGGTTCGCAACAGTTTACGCATGCGGCCCGACCGCATCATAGTTGGCGAAGTGAGGGGCGTCGAGGTGCTCGATATGCTCCAGGCGATGAACACGGGCCATGACGGGTCGCTCACAACCATACACGCCAACTCGCCGCGCGATGCGCTGCTGCGGCTCGAGACCCTTGTCGCCATGTCGGGACTCAACGTACCGAACGACGCCGTACGACGCTATATCAGCTCCGCACTGAACGTCATCGTGCAAGTTTCCCGCCTTCTTGACGGCAGCAGGAAACTCGTCTCGCTTCAGGAAATCACCGGTATGGAAGGGAACATCATCACCATGCAGGAACTTTTCCGCTTCGAACAGTCCGGCGTGGATTCGGAGGGCAGGGTCATGGGCGCCTTTCGGCGCACGGGCATTATGCCGCAGTTTATCGACCGGTTCAAAGCGCTCGGCGTTCCCGTCCCCTATGAGGTGTTTGGCGATGATGAGGCGGCCTTGACCGCCAAACAGGGGGGAAGATGAGCCTTATCTTCGCAGGCCTTCTGTTTATCAGCCTATTGTGCATCATTGAGGGCCTTTTTCTCCTGGCGCAGGCCAGGTGGAGCCCGACGGCAAAAAGAATGCGCCGACAGCTTCAAGCCCTTTCCATGGAGCGGCTCGGATGTGAAAGTCATAGCGTGGTGCGCGCAAGGGCCTTAAGCTCCCTCCCGCGGCTTAACCATATGCTGAGCGGCATGCCCCTGATGCGCAGGCTCGACAGACTCTTGCTTCAGGCCAACTCCCGTCAACCCCTGGGTGTTTTCGTTCTTCTCTCGCTCGTCCTCGGTCTTGTCGGGTCTTATGCGGCTATTCTGCTGACGAGGGACGTCTTTGCAGCTGCGCCCGCAGCGCTAATCGCGGGGAGCATGCCTTTTCTCCGCCTCTTCATGCAAAAGAAAAGGCGCATGAAAAAATTTGAGGCCCAACTGCCCGAAGCGCTGGAGTTGATGGCGAGGTCCTTGAGGGCAGGGCACGCCTTTGTGGGGGGTCTCCAGATGACGGCGCAGGAATTTGACGATCCGATGGGCGCCGAGATGCAAAAAACCGTTGCCCAGATCAACTTCGGGATAAGCGTGGAACAGGCCCTCAAGAACCTCACAGGCCGAGTCGATTGCCAGGACCTCAAGTTTCTCGCCGTCTCCATCATCATCCAGAGGGAGAGCGGCGGAAACCTGACGGAGATCCTGGAGAGCATCGCAACGCTTATACGCGAGAGGTTTAAGCTGCACGGGAAAATCCGAGCACTCTCAGCCGAGGGAAAAATGTCGGGGATCATATTGACCGGGCTCCCGTTTGCCATAGCGGCTCTGCTTGTTTTGGTCAACCCGGCCTACCCCAGGCTGCTCTGGTGCGACCCCGTCGGTCGGGGGCTGGTCGTCGTTGCCGTAGTGATGATGGGCGCCGGGATGGCGGTCATGAAAAAGATAAGCGCCATAAAAGTGTAGGAGCGATCATGGGGGCGCCTCTCTTCATATCGATCATGATTTTCTGCGCCCTGGCGTTCTCGACCGTGGGCATGTTCGTCTACGTCGCCCATGCCGGCGAGCGCCGCAAGCTGCTCTCGAGGATGAAGACCTCCGGCGGAGTCGCGTCCGAACCGGATGCGCTTGTCGCAAGCCAAAATCTATCTTTCAAGGGACATCTGCGCGCCGCTGTTTCAAGGATAGGGGATGTTGCAAAGCCAAAAAGCGCAGAAGAGCTGGGCCAAATCAACAGGAAGTTTCTTCAAGCGGGCTTCCGGAGCAAGAACATAGTCGTCGTCTTTTTCGGGGTTAAGGCACTCTGCGCCGGCCTCCTCGCAGTATTATTTTTTCCCATTCAGCTGCTCATCACGAGACCAATGACCACGGCGGGTCTGATGCTCATGTTTCTGGTATTCGTCGCCGCCGGCTTTTATCTCCCGAACCTCTGGCTCAGCCTTAAGGTTTCGGGCAGGAGGGAGGGGCTCACCCTCGGGCTTCCTGACGCGCTTGACCTGTTGGTCGTCTGCGTCGAGGCTGGCATGGGCCTTGACGCGGCAATTAAGCGGGTCGGAGAGGAGATGAAGCTGAGCAGCAAGGACATCAGCGAAGAGTTTGGCGTGCTCAACCTGGAGCTGCGAGCGGGAAAATCACGGCGGGACGCCTTGAAGAATCTTGCTTTGAGGACCGGCCTCGATGATGTCAATGCCCTGGCGACCCTGTTGGTCCAGGCGCAGAAGTTCGGCGCCAACGTGGGCCAGGCCTTGCGCGTTCACGCCGATTCGATGAGGGCGAAAAGGTCGCAGCGCGCAGAGGAACTGGCGGCCAAGCTGCCCATAAAGCTATTATTCCCGACTATTTGTTTCATATTCCCTTCGCTGTTTCTTGTACTCATGGGCCCGGCGCTTCTCCAGGCGTACCGGATATGGATATGCCGGTAAGCAAAGGAGGAGGCCGAAAGACGCTCGAAGGAGAGCAATGATGGAAGCTTCAAGAGTCATCTGCGCGTATATGCTCGGCCTGAGCTTGACGGTCGGCGGCTGCGCCGCGGCCAAAGGTCAGCAGGCCGGCTCGATGGGCAACGAATATAAGATGCTTCTGGAACAGCAAAAACTGAGGGCCGCTGCTTCCGCGGCGACAGAACAAGAGAGCCGGAAGAAGCTGCCGGAGCTGAACGCCGCAGGATATGAACGGCTGGGAGACGAGTATGTCCGGCAGGGCAATCTCTCAATGGCTCTTATCAAGTACGGGAAATCCCTTCAGCTCGATTCGGGCGCCGCGGGCGTGCGGTATAAGATGGGCCGCCTCCTGGTGCAACTGGGAATGGCGGCAGAAGCCATGAAGCAGTTTGACGAGATCCTGAAGCGGGCGCCGGCATCCGCCCTCGCCCATTTCGGACAGGGGCTCGCATTTCTTGCGGACAGCCAACCGGCCAGAGCCGAAGAGAAATTCAATCGGGCGGCGGAACTCGATCCGGCCCTTTGGCAGGCTTATCTCTGCCTCGGGATGATCTACGACCGCCAGCAGCGATTTTCGGCCGCGATCGGCGAATACGACAAAGCCCTCGCTATCAACCCAAGGTCGGCATACGTACTCAATAACCGGGGCGTCTCGTGCTGGTTGAACGGTGAATACGAAAAATCAGTAGAGTCTTTCATTGCCGCGCTGCAGATCAACCCGGCAAACACCCGGATCTATAACAACCTCGGCCTGGCGTATGCCGGCGCCGGGAGATTCGACGAGGCCTTCGAGGCATTCAAGAAGGGCGGAAACGAGGCAGGCGCTCACAACAACATAGGGTACATCTACATGGTTGAAGGGAAGCGCCAAAAAGCCGCCGAGGCCTTTCAGGAAGCCATGGAGGCAAGCCCTAACTTCTATGTGAAGGCGCAAGAAAATATTGACCGGCTGTCCGGTATTCGCTAACAAGGGGCAAGTCCGGTAAGGCGGGAGGATCCATGACGAGCTAAAGAATTATTTTTGCAAAGCGCTTTAAGCCGGGCGCGACGTTCGCTGTCCGCTCGGTTCTTTTATATGCGTCTTCAACAGTTCCGGGGCAACCTGGACCGCGTCCTCCCCCTGGGTCGCCTCCGCCCCCAGGCCCGCGTAAGCAGCGTCGTCGATCCTCCCCTCTTTCTCGTAGTAGCGCATAAACGCATCGAGAACCTCGGGGTCGAAGTGTGTCCCCCTGTCTCGGGCCAAGACTTCGAAGGCTTGCGTCAAGGGCATAGGCGCCCTGTAGTGCCTCTTCGCGGTAATCGCTTCAAATACGTCGGCAACTGCCAGGATCCTGGCGCCGAGCGGTATGTCCTGCCCCTTAAGACCAACCGGGTAGCCGGCGCCGTCGAACTTTTCGTGATGAGAGCAGGCGATGTCCGGCACTTCCCGGTAAATGCCCTGAAACTCGATCTTGTTCAAGATCTGCTTTGTCTTCATTGCATGGGTTTTGATCTCGCTGTACTCTGCATTGGTAAGCTTGCCCGGCTTCTTTAGGATCGCGTCTGCTATTCCGATCTTTCCGTAATCGTGAAGCAGAGCCGCCACCCTTATCATCTCAACAGTCTCATAGGGGAGCTGCATTTCCCGGGCTATCCCGACGGAGAAACGGGTCACCCTCTCAGAGTGGCCGGCGGTTAAGGGATCGCGGGCATCGATGGACGAGGCAAGGGCCTGGAGTATCGAGTGAAACTGGCGCTCCTTGTCTTCTGCGGTCATGCTGTTCTCTATCGCCATGCCGATTTCCGGGGCGATATTCATGAGAAGGTCGAGGTCGCTCTGAAGGAGCGGTCGCTTTGTTGCCGTATTGTCGACGGCAAGGACGCCTAGGGTCTTATCCGAGGAGACTATAGGGACGCATATGAATGCTTTTGCCCCCATCTGCCTGACGAATTCGAGACTGCGGGCGGACAGTTTCAGGGCTATCTCATCGACATCGTTGATCAGAAACGGCCTTCGTTCAGTGAAGCAAACCGTGAAAATACCGGTCGAATCAGGCCTGAGACTCGGGTTCCAGTTCTTCAGCAATGGCAGATATTCCCCTGCGTAACCGAAACCGCCGTAGAATTCAAGGTTCGTTTTTTCTTTGTTGGCAAGAAAGATCATGCCCCGGTCATAATCGAGCTCTTTTTCGAAGAGGTAGCTGATCCGGCCCATCATTTCTTCCCTGCCGCGCTCCAGACTCAGCGCGATTACCACCTGTCGTGCAAAATCCATGTTCTTGATGCTCGTCTCCATCTTCTTGACGACCTCGTCCATGGACCGGGAAAGGTTGTCTATGCCGTTGCGTAGCTCTTTTCTGTCAAGGCTCCAAAGGTAAGAGGAGGATACGAGCAATGCAGCGAGGACCCCGGACGCGGCGATAAGACCGGCGCCGGGGCGCCAGAAAAACATGGCCCCGACCGCGGCCAGGAGGAATGTCCCTCCGAAGGTCCGGATCCTCTGCCACATGTCGTATTTGTGCTTCCTCCACGATACCATAAACTCGCAGCACTCGTCGCCCTTGAAGACGCACTTCGTGTGCTCGATCTGAGGAAGCTCATTGTGAAAGAGCGCACCGGCGGCTTCGAAGTAGCCTATCCGGTTTTGACACTGATAAGGCTTCTCCTGCGCCCCGGGCCTTGGCTTCACGACAATCTTGACTTTGTTCGGTCCGACCCTTGTTGACTCGAAGGTACACGAGTTAACGAATTTTGGAGTTATCTTTGCAACCATCTCGTAGGCTTTCCCTACCGACATGCAACCCAGGATATAGCTTTTCACAAAACCCAGGGATTCGACGGAAAAGCCGAAGCGCCCTGCCTCTCTGGCTATGTCAGGATTCCCTGTTGCTTCTACGAGACGCTCGTTGAAGAGATCGACCTGCTCTTGAGTGAACCAGCAGTCCTCATCCTCCACCTGGTAGGACTCCATCCCCGCGTAGGAGAGAAGGGTTTCAATGTCCACGTAGCCGTGTTTTTTGCGGAGAAACTTTATGTACGAGGCGATGATCCTGCTGTTGTACAGCCTGTCGGCTGGGCCTATTGCGATACTCTTCGTCATGATGTGCGAACCATAGCTCCTGTATGGAACCGCCGTTTGCTCGGTTCTAATCCAGCCTGTTCTATCTATTCGGTTAATCATTAAAATTCTTAAGTTTTTGAAACCTATTTCCCAAGATGTCATAGCCCGGCTGATCGAATCCAGATTTTTCTTTTCATTCAACGGAGAAAAGAGGTATACTGCGTCACAGCCTCGTTGATCTTTGCCCTGGCTAGAACGACAAGAGCCGAAGGAGCAAAAGAGATGGCGATCCAGACGCAAAAATCAGATGATGGGTGGAAACTCCCCTCTGAAAGCATATCTCGGAAGCATCTTATCAACATTCTCAATTATGTGAATTTCAAGGGCGGCCGCGTCGTTGTCAATTTGAAGAGCTTTGCTGGCGGAAGCAGGTTGTCCCTGAGGGCGGCGCCGGACCCTGCGCCGGCGATACGGCGCGTCTTACCTGGTCCGAGGCGCCGCCCGGGAATATCGACGCTGCACCCTACAAGCTCGTCGACTTTTTGATCGACAAGGGCTTACGGGTCGTTGTGGTGGGCGGGCAAGCGACGGAGGTGAGCCGGTCGGGCATTACGGTCCTCCTGCCTGAACGCTGCTATGCGACCTCAAGAAGGAGGACCGAACGTTTTAGCTCGGCCCTAGTGAAAGTAACGCTTTCTCGAAACGGGTCGGAGGCGACGGGACTCCTTAGGGATTTCAGTGCGGGGTTCCTCAGAGTGCGGTTTGCTGTCCGCGATGTCGGTTTCCTTTTGAAGGGGAGGGGCAGACTGCCCCTACAGGTCGCTCTCGCAAATGGGAAGACCACGGTTTACAACGGCAAGGGTCTTATCAAAAGGCGCACGACAAACGGAGAGAACATCGATCTCATTGTCGCCCTCACGACTCTACCCGAGGAGAAGTCTCTCGGCGGCGAGGAAGCGACCCTCGCGCGGGATCTCGTCGCAACCTACCGCCATCCACTGTCGGACAGGATAATCCGCCTTCGTCTAGTCAAAGCGTCGTACAACTCTTTCGTCGTCAGCGAGCATCCGGAACACGCCATGCTTTTCCCGGGATTGATCGTACCTGAAATGAGGATTGAGTTCGGCGCAGGTGATTCCGCGGAGTGCACCGTGCAAATCGTGGGCAGTGAAATGGGCGCCTGGCGCATGTCGATCCTCGACATGCCTATACTTGCTCAGAGAAAGCTCTTCTCGTTTATTGAAAAAGAGAAAGGCATGAGGTCGGCCATTTCCGCCGCGATAGACCCTGAGGACCTTATCGAGTTCTTCTTCGAAGCCGGCTTCATCTATCCGACAAAGTATGCGGGACTGGTCCACGTCAGGGAGCGCCTCAAGGAGATTCTTTCCCGCCTTTATATAGACGCGCCGTCCATATCCCAGCACTTCGTCGAGTACGACAGTGGCATCATGGAGGCGCACATAGCCATGGTGAGGTTCTATGAGCGTTCCTGGGTCGTCCACCATCATACGGCGATCGGAGGTGTGGGGGCGGGCTCGGCGGTGCTGTCGCAGGTCTTCCGTTACATTGACAGTTACAGCGCCCTTCCGTCCACCGGGATGGATTATTTGATGACCTACTACAGGCCCGAGAACCGGTTTCCGGACCGCGTTCTTGGTGGATTCGCCCGTTTTCTGGACAGCCCCCGTCTCTGCTCCGTCGATCCCTTTGCCTATCTCCATCTCCACTTTGATCGGAACGGTACTGAGACGCGCGGTGAGAGGGAATGGCAGCTCGAGCCGGCGACACGCGAGGACCTTCTCGGGCTGGAGACGTTCTACGACGGCGTATCCGGAGGATTGACCGTGAAGGCCTTCGGCCTTGAAGCCGCGCGCCAGGGGCAGGACGCAGTCGATCTCGACGCGGAGTTCGAGAAGGTTGGCCTGCGCAGGCGAAAATACCTTTTCTCCCTGAGAAGAGAGGGTCGGCTGAAGGCCGTGATGATGGCCCTGGATTCCGATGTCAGGTTAAACATGTCGAACCTGATGAAGTGCATCCACATCTTTGTGATCGATAAGGAAGGTTTGCCTTTCGATCAACTGGTGAAACGGTTGAACGGATTATCCTCTCTCTATGACGAGCAGGAGATACCGATCCTTATTTTTCCCCCGTCGTATGTCAGCGACCAAAGGGTATTGCCGGAGAAAATCTATGATCTCCTTGTTTTCGACGCTTTGGTCGTCAAGCAGTTTATCGAGTTCGTCGAGCGGCTGACCAACAGGGCGGCGCGGAGAAGATACGGAATCGTGAGTTCCGGCCGCGCAGGAGGACCGGGTGAGCAATAGCAGCGAATCGCAATACCTCATGGAGCACGACGAGGAAGCCCTCCGTTTGGATCTGAAAACGAAGCCGGAGACCGTTGAGGAACAGGCGATTTTCGCAGGCATCAAACCCGGGATGCGCGTGCTCGACCTCGGTTGCGGCTCAGGGAAAACCACGTCTGTCCTCCATGCCCTCGTGCAGCCCCGGGGAAAGGCAATCGGGATCGACATATCGGAGAGCAGGGTCTCCTACGCCAGGGACCACTACGGAAGGGAAGGCATAGACTTTGTTTGCAGGGATATGCGCGATCCCCTCGACGATCTCGGCGAGTTCGATTTTCTTTGGATCCGTTTTGTGTTGGAGTATTACAGGGCTGAGGCATGCCAGGTAGTTCGGCATGTGACAAAGCCCTTGAAGCCAGGCGGCATTATTTGTCTCATAGACCTCGACTACAATTGTATGACCCACTTCGAAATGCCGGAAAGACTCGAGAAAACAACGCAGGAACTTATCGAGACGGCGCAGATAAAGGCGAACTTTGATCCCTATGTGGGAAGGAAACTATATTCGTACCTCTACAAGCTCGATTTTACCGATATCAAGGTTCGTGTAGACGCCCACCATCTGATCTACGGGACTCTGGACGCGGTAAACGCGTACAACTGGACCAAGAAGATGGAGATTGCAGCCAGGAGGCTCAACTTCGACTTCCGGCGCTATAGCTCGGGCTACGAAGGATACGCCGTGGAGTTCAACGCTTTTTTCAATAATCCTGGCCGGTTCACGTATACGCCCGTGATATCCGTGCGCGGCGAGAAGGGCAATCCGTAGCGAAGCCGAACCGAAAGGCTCACGGCCCGCCTCTTCCCCTTGTGGATTTCAGACGCCAAATTGTGTAGAATTACACGGTACGCCGTGAAGAGAGGCGGCATGGCTCGTCTTCGTCTGAGATCTTTTCGGCCTGCCAAAAACAAGCAGTCCTTCGAAAGCCGGTGGAAAAGGCATGTTTGACGTCATCGTAATCGGTGCGGGACACGCGGGCTGTGAGGCGGCGCTCGCCTCTGCGCGGATGGGGGCCCGGACCCTTCTTCTCACCATGAACCTCGACAGGGTGGCCTTTATGTCGTGCAATCCTGCTGTGGGCGGCCTTGGCAAGGGGCACCTCGTAAGAGAGGTCGATGCCCTGGACGGGCAGATGGCTCGCATCACGGATGAGACAGGCATACAGTTCCGGACCCTCAACATGAAAAAGGGACCGGCGGTCCAGGCTACGCGCGTCCAGGCCGACAAGGCGCGCTACTGCCTGGCAATGAAGAATGTCCTGGAGGCGCAGGCCAACCTGCGCATTAAGCAGGCGGTCGCCGAGAGGCTTCTTTCGGACGGCGCCCGGGTTGTCGGCGTGGAGACCGGATGGGGAGAGCGCATTGAGGGACGCTCGGTCGTGCTGACGACCGGCACGTTCCTGAACGGTCTGATCCATGTCGGCTTTGAGCAGACGCCCGGGGGAAGGATGGGGGACGATGCGTCACGCGGTCTTGCGGAAAGCCTCGTCCGGCTCGGCTTCAAGATGGGCAGGCTCAAGACGGGCACGTGCCCGCGCCTCGACGGCAGGACCATCGCGTTCTCGAATCTGGAAGCCCAATGGAGCGACGACCCGCCTCGGCCTTTTTCGTTTCTGACGGACAACATCGAGGGCGGCCTCGCGGCCTGTTATGTGACATATACGAATGAAGAGACGCACGCGCTGATCCGGTCCGGGCTCGCGCGCTCGCCTCTCTATACGGGGAGGATCAAGGGGACAGGCGTCAGGTACTGTCCCTCCATAGAGGACAAGGTGGTGAAATTCGCAGATAAGCCGCGCCACCAGATCTTTCTGGAGCCGGAGGGTCTCGATACCGTCGAATACTATCCCAACGGCCTCTCCACGAGTTTGCCCCTCGATATTCAGATTAAAATGCTCCGCAGCATCGAAGGGCTGGAGCACGTGGAGATCACGAGGCCCGGATATGCTATCGAGTACGATTTTGTCTATCCCACGCAGCTCTATCCAACCCTCGAGACAAAGGGCGTGGAGAACCTTTTTCTCGCGGGGCAGATCAACGGGACGACCGGCTACGAAGAAGCGGCCGCCCAGGGTCTTGTCGCAGGCGTGAACGCGGCGCTGAAGGGGAGGGGGGACGAGCCGTTTATTCCCCGAAGGGACGAGGCGTACATGGGGGTATTGATCGACGACCTCGTCACGAAAGGCGTCGACGAGCCTTACCGCATGTTCACCTCGCGGGCCGAGCATCGGCTTTTCCTGAGGGAAGACAATGCGGACATCAGGCTAACCGAGAAGGGGCATCGCATCGGGGTCGTGTCGGAGGAGCGGGCGAGGAGGGTGCGGGAGAAGAAGTCCCGGATCGGAGAGCTTCTCGGCCTGCTCTCATCGACGAGGCTGACGCCGTCCAAAGGGGTCAATGAGCGCCTCGGCGCGCTCGGCTTCGAAAGAATAAAGAACCCCGTCACCCTGGCTGAAATGCTCAAACGGCCTGAGGTCAGCCTTTGCGGCCTCAAAGCTCTTGAGGGGAAAATCGGCGCCTTCGGCGACGATGTGGCATATCAGGTCGAGCTGCAGATAAAATATCGGGGCTATGCAGACCGTCAGGCGGAGATGATCGAGCAGGCGAGAAGACTGGATGACAGGCTGATCCCGGCGCATATAGCGTATGAAGAGGTATCGGGCCTCTCGAGAGAAGCGACAGAAAAGCTGTCCAGGGTGCGTCCTTTTTCTCTCGGCCAGGCGGCGCGCATCCCCGGCGTAACCCCTGCGTCGGTCACGGCCCTTCTTGTCCATTTCAGGAAGATGGGGGCGTGGCGATAATGGGCGGGAAGGCGAAAAGCATCATGGCGCTGCTTCGTGATATGGGCGCAGACGTGGCAGGCGTCGCCGACATGTCGCGCTACGACAGGGAAATCCTGGGTTTCGACCATGACGTCCTCCGTGCGCACCCTTATGCGATTTCCTTCGGGCTCCTCGTCCCTTCGGGCGTGCTCGAGACGCTGACGGACGGACCGACGCTTTTTTATCTGCACCATTACAGGCAGGTCAATTACCGGCTCGACATAATCGCCTACGAGCTTGCGAAAGCGATCGAAGCCAGGGGCGGAAGGGCCCTGCCCTTTGCCGCTTCCCAGATGGCAGACTGGCAGAACCAGAAAGGCCATATCTCCCATAAACACATCGGTGTCTCTGCCGGAGTCGGCTGGATAGGCCGCAATAATCTGCTTGTTCATCCGCGCTTCGGCGCCCGGGTGCGCTATAATACGGTGCTTACCGATCAAGATTGGATGGACAACACTCCATCAAGATCGGATCGGGGACACACCTCCAAAAGCAGAGGAATGTCCCCGCAATCGATAACGCAATCGATAATGGCTGGGGCGACACCCCTCCGAATGCCGATCGGCGAGAGGAGTGTTGCCCATCAAATCTTGATGGCTGGGGCGACACCCCTCCGAATGCCGATCGGCGAGAGGAGTGTTGCCCATCAAATCTTGATGGCCTGCGGCGAATGCCGCGCATGCATCGCTGTCTGCCCGGTCAATGCGATCAAGGAAGACCCTGCCGGCTTCGATCACAAGGGGTGTTTTGCAATGCTGCAGAATTTCAGGAATAAGAGGAACCTTGGCCATCATATATGCGGTCTCTGTGTGAAGGCATGCGGAGGGGAAGCATGAAGGCGTTGATCGCGCTGGAGGATGGGACGGTGTTTGACGGCAGGTGCGCCGGCATCGAAGGAGAACAGGAAGGGGAGATCGTCTTCAATACGAGCATGACGGGCTATCAGGAGATCCTCACAGACCCGAGTTACAGAGGACAGATTGTCGCCATGACCTACCCCCTCATCGGGAATTACGGCGTCAACGCCGAAGACGTGGAGTCCCTGGGGCCGAAGGTCGAAGCCTTCATCGCGCGCGAGTTCAGCAAGATCACCAGCAATTTCAGGGCTGAGGAAGGGCTCCTCGATTACCTCTCGCGCCACGGCATCATGGCCATAGAAGAGGTCGACACCCGAGCCCTCACCAAGCACATCAGGGTAAAAGGCGCCATGAAAGGCATCATCTCGACCCGGGACCTGGAACCCGAAAGCCTCGTCCGGAAGGCGCGGGGGTCGGTGGGCATCGTCGGGATCGACCTGGTGAAAGAGGTCACGTGCGAGGCGCCGTACGTCTTCGACGGCGAGAGCGGGGACCTTAACGTCGTGGTGATGGATTTCGGCGTCAAGATGAACATCCTCCGAATGCTGAAGAAGACGGGGTGCCGGGTGATCGTCGTCCCGGCTCGAACGACCGCTGAAGAGATCCTCGCCCTGATCCCGGACGGCGTCCTTCTTTCGAACGGTCCCGGGGACCCCGAAGGGGTCCCGGACATCGTGGCGCAGATACGCAAGCTCTTCGGAAAGACGCCCATCTTCGGCATCTGCTTCGGCCAGCAGCTCCTCGGCCTTGCCTACGGGGGCGCTACCTACAAGCTCAAATTCGGTCACAGGGGGGGCAACCAGCCCATCAAAGAGCTTGCGACGGGCAAAGTTTCTATCGCCTCCGAGAACCATGGATTTGCCGTCGACATCGATTCGCTCCAAAACATGCCGGTAAAGGCGACCCATGTGAACCTCAACGACGGCACGCTCGAAGGCATGGAGCACGAGACTTATCCGATCTTTTCCGTGCAGTTCCACCCCGAGGCGTCGCCCGGTCCGCACGATTCCTACGGCCTGTTCAGGAAGTTCAGACAAAACATGGAGGCATTCAAAAAGGAGCGACATGCCTAAGCGGAAAGATATCGCCAGCATCTTTCTCATCGGGTCGGGACCTATCGTGATCGGTCAGGCGTGCGAGTTCGACTACTCGGGGAGCCAGGCGTGCAAGGCGCTGAGAGAAGAGGGCTACAAGATCATCCTGATCAACAGCAACCCCGCGACCATCATGACCGACCCCGCAATGGCGGACAGGACCTACGTGGAGCCTCTTATCCCGGAGGTGTTAGAGGCTATCATCAGGGAGGAAAGGCCGGATGCCCTCCTTCCCACCCTGGGCGGCCAGACCGGGCTTAACCTCGCTACGGTCCTCTCCGAAAGGGGCGTCCTGGAGCGCTATCGGGTCGAGCTGATCGGCGCCGACTACAGGGCCATAAAAAAGGCGGAGGACAGGGAGGAATTCAAGGCGGCCATGGAGAGGATCGGCCTGGAGATCCCAAGGTCCGGCTTTGCCCACAGCGTCGATGAGGCGCGCGGCGTCGTCAGGGAGATCGGCTTCCCCGCCATCATCAGGCCCAGCTACACCCTGGGCGGCACGGGGGCGTCGGTCGCGTACAACGTGGAGGAGTTCGAGGCATTGGCCGCTCGCGGCATCGAGAGCAGCATGATCAACGAGATCCTCATAGAAGAATCTGTCATCGGCTGGAAAGAGTATGAGCTGGAGGTGATGAGGGATAAGGCCGACAACGTGGTCATCGTCTGCTCCATCGAGAATTTCGACGCCATGGGCGTCCACACGGGCGACAGCATTACCGTGGCCCCGGCTCAGACCCTGACGGACAGGGAGTACCACAGGATGAGGGACGCGGCCATAGCCGTCATACGCGAGATAGGAGTGGAGACAGGAGGGTCCAACATCCAGTTCGCCGTCCATCCGGAAGATGGCCGGATGGTCGTCATCGAAATGAACCCGAGGGTATCGAGGAGCTCGGCGCTGGCGTCGAAGGCGACAGGCTTTCCTATCGCGAAGATTGCGGCAAAACTGGCCGTCGGCTACACGCTGGATGAGATACCCAACGACATCACGAAGAAGACGCCTGCCTGCTTCGAGCCAACTATCGATTACTGCGTTGTAAAAATCCCCAGGTTCACCTTCGAGAAGTTCAAAGGCGCCGATGAGACGCTCACCGTCTCCATGAAGTCGGTCGGCGAGGCGATGGCGATAGGCAGGACGTTCAAAGAAGCCCTGCAGAAAGGGTTCCGCTCCCTGGAAACAGGCTCGTACGGCATCATCGACGATCGGCGCCCCGTGGGACCGGACGACCTTGAGCAGATCAAGCAGAAGCTGATCGTCCCGAACAAGGACAGGGTGTTTTTCATACGGCACGCCTTGAAGGCGGGCATGACTATCGACGAGATCTACAGGCTCTCGAAGATAGACCGGTGGTTCCTCAAGAACATCGAGGAGATCGTCGCACTTGAAGAAGAGCTCGAGGTCTATAAGAGCGATCTTCCCCTATTCTCCGGGCAGGGCGGCCTGTCGATCGAGCTCATGAGGAAGGCGAAGCGGTACGGCTATTCGGACAGGCAGCTAGGGACGATCCTCGGCGTGAGCGAGGAAGAGGTGCGGCATTGGCGCATCGAGCACGGCGTGGAGAGCGTCTTCAAGCTGGTCGATACGTGCGCGGCCGAGTTCGAGGCCTATACGCCCTATTACTATTCGACCTACGAGACGGAGAACGAGTCGCGCGACTCGGACAAGAAGAAGATCATGATCCTGGGAGGCGGGCCGAACAGGATCGGCCAGGGCATAGAGTTCGACTACTGCTGCGTCCACGCGGCGCTTCGCCCTGAAGGAGCTCGGGCTACGAGACCATCATGGTGAACAGCAACCCGGAGACGGTGAGCACCGATTACGATACCTCGGACAAGCTCTACTTCGAGCCGCTGACCCTGGAGAATGTGCTGGACATCGTGAAAAGGGAAAAGCCCGACGGCGTCATCGTCCAGTTCGGCGGCCAGACCCCACTCAACCTGGCCGTGCCCCTTAAGAAGGCCGGGGCGCCGCATCATAGGCACCTCGCCCGAGAGCATCGATATCGCCGAGGACAGGGAGAAATTCAAGGCCCTCCTCAAGAAGCTTAAGCTTACCCAGCCTGAGAACGGCATTGCCGCGTCCTTCAGAGAGGCCAGGGAGGTGGCGCGCATCATCGGATATCCCGTCGTGGTGCGGCCGTCTTACGTGCTCGGCGGGCGGGCGATGGAGATCGTCTACGCGGAGAGCGATCTGGAGTCGTTCGTGGAGAAGGCTTACGAGGCCTCTCCCGATCTGCCTATCCTGATAGACAAGTTCCTCGAGGACGCGATCGAGATCGACGTGGATGCGGTCGCCGACGGGGAGCAGTGCGTGGTTGCGGGCATCATGGAGCATATCGAAGAGGCAGGCATACATTCCGGAGACAGCGCCTGCGCCCTGCCCCCCTATTCACTCGACGACGGCCTGATAGAACGGATAAAGGCGCAGACGCGCCGATTGGCGAAAGAGCTGCGCGTGGTGGGCCTCATGAACATCCAGTATGCCATAAAGAACGACGTAGTCTACGTACTCGAAGTGAACCCGAGGGCTTCGAGGACCGTCCCTTTCGTAAGCAAGGCAACGGGCGTCCAGTGGGCAAAAATCGCGGCAAAGGTAATGACCGGATGTAAGCTCTCCGATCTCGGCGTCTTGGGCGAACGGCGGATCGGCCATATCGCGGTAAAGGAGTCCGTCTTCCCCTTCAACAGGTTCTTCGGCGTAGACACTATCCTCGGACCCGAAATGAAATCGACGGGAGAGGTAATGGGCATCGACTCGAACTTCGGCGCCGCCTTCTGGAAGGCGCAGCTCGGGGCCGGCCAGAACCTCCCCTTCGACGGCAACGTTTTTTTGAGCGTCAAGAACCAGGACAAGAGGAACGTGGTCTTCATCGCCAAGAAGCTATCCGACCTGGGCTTCAGGATCTACGCGACGAGGGGAACGGGAAAGGTCCTTGCGAACAGCGGGATCGACACCACATTCGTGAACAAGGTGTCCGAAGGAAGGCCCCACGTGGTCGATATGATCAAGAACAGGGAGATCCACCTGATAATCAATACGCCGAGCGGAAGGAAGCCGAAGGACGACGAGGTGCTCATCAGGGCGGGGGCCGTTCAGTACAAGATCCCTTACACCACGACGATCTCAGGCGCCCAGGCGGTGGTAAACGCCATCGAGACGATGAAGAAAGGCGACCTGAGGGTAAAGCCCTTGCAGGACTATTACGAGGCATAGCCCGGACCGCCGCTCATCATGAAACAGATAAGGAACTTCAGCATCATCGCCCATATCGACCATGGGAAATCGACGTTGGCGGACCGCCTCATCCAGCGCGCCCACCTGGTCGACGACCGCCAGTTCAGGGACCAGATCCTCGACAACATGGACATCGAGCGTGAGCGGGGCATCACCATAAAGAGCCAGACGATCTGTATGCCTTATACGAGCGCAAGAGGCGTCGACTTCGACCTCAACCTCATCGACACGCCGGGGCATGTGGACTTCTCCTATGAAGTATCGCGCGCCCTCGCCTCGTGCGAAGGGGTCCTCCTCCTCATCGACGCCTCCCAGGGCGTGGAGGCCCAGACAATCGCGAACCTCTACGCCGCCATGGAGCACAACCTCGTGATCATTCCCGTGATTAACAAGATTGACCTCCCTTCCGCCGACATCGAAAGGGTGAAGAACGAGATAGACCACGAACTGGGGCTCGACCCCGATGAGGCCGTGCTCTGCTCTGCCAAGGAAGGCACGGGGATCGAGGACATCCTCGAAGCTATCGTCGAGCGCATCGGCCCGCCCACGGGCAGCGTCGGGAAGCCCCTGTCTGCCCTCATCTTCGATGCCCGCTACGATTCTTTCCGGGGCACAATAGTCACCTGCAGGATATTTGACGGGATGGTCTCGGCGGGAGACACGATCAGGCTCATGTCGACCGGCGCCGCATACAAGGTGGAGGAGGCGGGCATCTTCCGCCTGACCAGGGAAGCGCGCAAAGAGCTGGGCGCGGGAATGGTCGGCTATCTTATCTCAGGGATCAAAACGGTGAGCGACACCAGGATCGGCGATACTATTACTGACGACGCGAACCCTGTTGAGAAACCCCTGCCAGGCTTCAAGGAAGTGAAGCCTGTCGTCTTCTCGTCCATCTATCCGGTCGCATCGGACGACTACCAGTCGCTCCTGGAGGCGCTGGAGAAATATAAGCTGAACGACGCAGCCCTTACGTACGAGAAGGATTCTTCCGCTGCGCTGGGCCAGGGCTTCCGCTGCGGGTTTCTGGGCCTTCTGCACCTTGAGATCGTTCAGGAGCGGCTGGAACGGGAGTTCGACCAGTCGATCGTGATGACCATGCCGAGCGTCCAGTACCGCTTCCACCTGGCCGACGGGAGCGTCCTTGTCGTAGACAACCCTCAGTATTATCCGGACCCAGCGAAAATACAAAAAGGTGAAGAGCCTTATATTCGGGCGTCAATCCTGATCCCGGAGCGCTGCGTGGGAGTTGTGATGAAGCTCTGCATGGAGCGCCGCGGCGTCAACTCGCACCTTTCGTACCCGACGCCAGGCAGGGTCGAGATCACCTTCGACATGCCGCTGGCCGAGGTAGTCTTTGACTTTTACGACAGGCTCAAGAGCATCACCCAGGGCTACGGCTCCTTCGACTACGAGCTGACCGACTACCGGGAAAGCGACCTGATCAAGCTGGACATTCTCGTGAACGGCGAAAAGGTTGACGCCCTCTCGGTGATTATCCACAAAGACCGCGCCAGAGAGCGGGCGGTCAAGATATGCGACAGGCTCGAAGAGGAAATCCCGAGACACCAGTTCAAGATCGCTATCCAGGGGGCCATCGGGGGAAAGATCATATCCCGGTCGACCATCTCGCCCTTCAGGAAAGACGTGACCGCGAAGTGCTACGGCGGCGACATCACGAGGAAGCGTAAGCTCCTCGAAAAGCAGAGGAAAGGCAAGAAACGGATGAAGCAGGTCGGCGCCGTTATGATCCCCCAGAGCGCCTTTATGGCGGCCCTGAGAACGACAGATGAGGAGTAGGTGAACATGGAGGGGGGACACCCCTCGAGGGTAAACATGGAGGGGGGACACCCCTCCGAAAGACAAGAGGCGAGAGGAGTGTCCCCCCAACCGATTTCAACGGCGAGAGGAGTGTCCCCCCAACCGATTTCCCTGCCCGGTCTCTACGTGCACGTCCCCTTCTGCCGCACAAAGTGCGTCTACTGCGACTTCTACTCGGTGACGCGCACACGCGGGGAGGATGCATGGCTGAGGTCGATCGAGCAGGAGATCGTCCTTTACAAAGACAGGTTCAGCCGCTTCGACTCCCTCTATATCGGCGGCGGAACGCCTACCTGCCTCGGCGGCGGACGCCTGGCGACCCTCTTTCAGACGATGCGCCGGCACTTCCGTTTTTCCTCGAAGGCCGAGATCACCATAGAGGCAAACCCCGACGATTTGGACGTGCAGGCCGCGGCCTTGCTGAAATCCCTCGGCGTCTCCCGCCTGAGTCTCGGCGTCCAGTCGTTCGACGACATCGACCTTGCCTTCCTCAAACGACGCCACACTCGGGCCGGCGCGGAAAGCGCTTTGGAGGCAGCGATCGGGGCGGGCTTCACGAATATCGGCATCGACCTTATCTACGGCCTGCCGGGACAGACGCACGAGAGATCAAG
>CAVTDX010000070.1:0-28092 GCA_963733345.1 uncultured delta proteobacterium | reverse complement strand
ACAATCGTGGATGTCGCCACGTTATTGAGAAATTCACGGTCGTGGCTGACCAACAGGACCGTGCCCTTATAGTGGAGAAGCTGGTCTTCGAGCAACTCGATCGTTTCGGCGTCAAGGTCGTTGGTCGGCTCATCAAGGACGAGCACATTCGATGACGCGGCGAAGAGCTTCGCCAGGAGGAGGCGATTGCGCTCGCCGCCTGAGAGGGTGCGGACGGGCGACATGATCCGCTCGGTAAAAAAGAAAATCCTGAAGATAACCGACGACATGACGTGAGGCATCGCCCATGATAATCGCATCGTTGCCGTCCGCTATATTTTCCCTGAGCGTCTTATTCTCATCGAGCTGTTCACGGAGCTGATCGAAATAGGCGGTCTTGATTCCTGCGCCCAGACGGATTTTCCCCTGTTGAGGCTTGAGCTCGCCCAGCAGCACTTTGAGGAGAGTGGTCTTGCCGCACCCGTTAGGTCCGATAATGCCCACCTTGTCGCCGCGGATGATAGTGGTGGAGAAAGCACTGAAAACTTTCTTGTCGTCCCAGGAAAAGGAGACGGCGTCAGCATCGACAACGACCCGTCCGCTCCGTTCCGCCTCCCGAATGACGAGCCGCGAGAGACCTTCCTGTTCCTGTCTGAGCGCCCGCTCCTGGCGCATCTGCGCCAATGCCCGTGCTCTGCCCTCGTTGCGGGTCCGGCGTGCCCTGACTCCTTGCCTGATCCAGGTCTCCTCCCTGGCGAGCTTCTTGTCGAAATCTTGCCGCTGCTTCTCTTCAGCCTCCAGCAGGGCCTGCCTGCGCTCCAGATAGGTAGGGTAATCACAGGCAAAGGAGAGCAGCCGCCCCCGGTCGATCTCCACGATGCGCGTGGATAGACGCGCGAGGAACGCACGGTCGTGGGTAACGAACATGAATGCCTTTTGATACTTGAGAAGGAAATCTTCAAGCCAGACGATGGTAGGGATATCCAGATGGTTGGTGGGCTCGTCGAGAAGGAGTACGTCCGGTTCGCTCACGAGGGCCCTGGCAAGAAAGACCCGGCGTTTCATGCCCGCGGACAGAGACCGGAACTCCGCATGCTCATCCAGGTCGGTCCTGGCAATCATCGCTTCCACCCGCTGATGATGCTCCCAGGCGCCCGATGTCTCTATGCGTTGCTGGACCTCTTCAAGAGCGCCGAGCAGGCCGGCGCTTCCGCGCCCCCGGCCGATCTGAAAGGCAAGGTCATGGTATTCGCGGAGCAGCTCCATATGTTCCCGGCAACCGGAAGCCACGACATCATAGACCCTGCCTGTCGCGCCCTCGGGGACATTCTGAGGCAACAGGGCGACCCCGATATCGCGCTCTCGGGCAACGACGCCCGCACCAGGGGCTATATCGCCGGCCAGCAGCTTCATCAGGGTGGACTTGCCGGCGCCGTTCCGGCCGACCAGGCCGATCCTCTCACCAGACTCGACCTGGAGCGCAACGCCGTCGAGAAGCGGCGGTCCGCCGAAGGATAATGAAATATCGTTTAGCCGAAGCAATGGCATATTACCTCATGTGCACATGAGATCACCGGGCAACCCTGGAGCTCGGCGTTCCTTCGCGAGACCTCATCTTATATACCGAGACATGACGCCAACGCAATCTTGCGTGCAAAAAGTAAATGACACATAAAACATTAAGGCCCCGAAAAGGGGCCTTAATGTTTATTCGGCTGGATGACTCAGCCTGCGACTACGTTTACGGCCCTTGGGCCTTTTGGCGTCTTCTCGACGTCAAAGCTGACGGCCTGACCCTCGGACAGAGACTTAAAGCCGCTGCCGCTGATCGACGTGTGATGGACGAAAACGTCTTCGCCGTCTTCCCGGGTGATAAAACCGAAACCCTTAGACTCGTTAAACCATTTTACAGTTCCATTCGTCATGCTCGAATACCTCCTTTCATAGATTGAAAGGTTACGCCGCGCAATAAAAAAACCGCAAAGCTCAAGAGTCTTTGCGGCCTTCCGTACGGCAAAAACGTAAACTTTATAGAATATTCTCGCATATCCACTATGGAAAGTCAAGGGACTTTTAGAGCATTTCATATGTAACCTGTTTTTGGGTCGGAAGCGCTCGTTGACCGAAATACCGCCCCCACCCTCGGCGACCCTATCTAGCGTGCGATTGGGGGAGCTAAAGATGTCCTTATGCGTCCGCTATTGCGGTTTTTCGACGGGCGTTATCTGAAAAGTGATCAACTCGGTGTTTCTCAAAACTGCGAGGGAAACGGGAATGGCGACTCTGTCCGCGGTGAGGAACCTGTGGAGATCGTCGATCCCCGCGACCGGAGTTCCTCCGAAGCTTACGATCACGTCGCCGAACTGAAGCCCGGCGCGTTCCGCGGGACTGCCGGGCTCTACGGACTGCACCAGCACGCCGCTCTCGACCGCCAGTTGGTAGAACCGGACTATGCGCCGGTGCAGAGGCACGTTCTGTCCTCCCACGCCTATGTAGCTCCTTCGAATCCTGCCCTCCTTCATTAACCCTGCCGCCACGAACCTGACGGTGTTCACGGCTATGGCGAAGCAGAGTCCCTGAGCGGGCAGGATCACGGCCGTGTTGACGCCAATAATCTCACCGCGGGAATTGACGAGTGGACCCCCCGAATTGCCGGGGTTCAGCGCCGCGTCGGTCTGAATTACATCATCAATAAGCCGCCCGGACTGCGAGCGAAGAGAACGTCCGAGGGCGCTTACCACGCCTGTCGTAACGGTGGCCTGAAAGCCGTAGGGGTTTCCGATGGCGATCACCATCTGTCCCACCCGCAGGGATGCGGAATCCCCAAAAGGCACGGCGGTCAGGTTCGCGAGACCGATCCTCACTACCGCCAGGTCGGTGTCCGGATCGTCGCCAACCATATAGCCGTCCGAGTTCCGGCCATCGGGCAAGGCAACTCTGATGTGCGCCGCCCCGTGAACAACGTGACTATTGGTGAGAATGAAGCCGTCGGGGGCAAAGACAAAGCCCGAGCCCGCTCCATGGAGTTCCTTTGGCGCCCGGGTCTTCGTTCGCTGACCCATGGTTTGTAGAACTTCTATGTTGACGACCCCTGGGCTTACCTTATCGACCGCGTTGATAACCGCCCGTGAATAGGCATCGAGCAGCTCGCTGTCTTCCGGCGCACGCACGGGTTCGGGCCGTTTCGATTGGGAAAAACGGCCTGCGTCTGACAAGAGTCGAATGCGCCTCATGACCATTCAATATAACCACTGCCGGCCCGGCAGGCAAGGTTACCGGTAAGAGCGAAAAACATCGTTCAAGTCTTATCGGCGACCCCTTCCACGTCTTTTGACCTGGCCTCCGAGCAGAAATCCTGAAGCGTGACCGAATCGAGATACGCCATCAGCCTGTCCGCGGCCTCCCGCCATATGTCGCGCGCCACGCATTTTTGCACGCGATCGCATGTTTTCCCGCCGTTCTTTTCCGGGCCGACGCACTCGACAAGCCTAATGGTCCCCTCGGCAGCCCTGACGACGTCGCCAACGGTGATGTCCTCAGGCTTCTTTGCCAGGTAGTAGCCGCCGGGAGGTCCCCTCACGCTCTTGACGATCCCGGCCTTCTTGAGCTTCTGAAAGATCTGCTGTACGTAGCGGGGCGAAATGGCCTGTCTTGCGGAGATCTCTTTGACCCGGGCGGAGAGGCCCGCCGAGTGGCAGGCGATATCGAAGACCGTCCGGAGTCCGTATCTGCTTTTTGCCGAGATCTTCATCGGAAAGCTGAAATTACGCCGGTCTCAGCCTGCCAGATGGCGATACAGCTCCCTGACGTGCTTCACCGGCACTACCTCGATGCCGGCGGCGACGGGGTCCGTGCCCGAGGGGCAGAAGACCTTCTTGACGTGAAGCCGCTCGCACTCTCTCTGCCGCATCTCCATGCTCACGATGCGTCGTATTTCGCCCGTGAGTCCCACTTCGCCGAAAAACGCCGCGTCGCCCCAGCTTCGATCTTTATAGCTGGAAAGCATGGAAGCGGCAATGGCAAGGTCGATCGCCGGCTCTCCGACCTTAATGCCGCCGGTGACGTTCACATAGACGTCGCGGTCAAAAAAAGGCAGGCCGAGCGATTTTTCCAGGACGGCCACAAGGATAAACAAGCGGTTGACGTCGTAGCCGATGGACAGCTTCTTGGGAAAGGAGAAGCTTGTCTTGGGACAAAGGGCCTGAATCTCTACCACAAGCGGCCTTGAGCCCGTGACGTGCGGGAAAAGCGCGCTTCCCGGCCCCGCTTCCTTGCGCTCGGAAAGAAAATAGAGAGACGGCTCTACGCTCGCCAGGCCGGCCTGACCCATCTGGAAAAGACCGATCTCATCCACGGGGCCGTATCTGTTTTTTATGGCCCGGAGCATGCGGCACGGCATCATCCTGTCTCCCTCGAAGTAGAGCACGGTATCTACCATGTGCTCCAGTATCTTCGGTCCCGCGATGGCCCCTTCCTTGGTGACGTGCCCGATGAATATGTGCGTGATTTCCCGCTGCTTCAGCTCCCGGATCAGCCTTGAGCTGACATCCCTGATCTGGCTTGCGCTCCCCGGCAGAAAGGCCAGCCTGCTGTTGTAAATCGACTGGATGGAATCGATGATGACGAGGCCATAGCTCTTTTCCTTGACCGCATCGAGGATATCGCTGAGCCGATTTGTAACGAGGAGCGAAAACGTCGATTTCAAGCCGAGGCGCTTTTTTCTCCCCGCAAGCTGCCTCAAGGATTCCTCGCCCGATGCGTACAGGACGTCGACCCCGAGGCTTGACAGCCTATCGGCGACTGCAAAGGAGAGCGTCGTCTTGCCTATGCCCGGATCGCCGCCCAAGAGTATCGAAGAGCCTTTTGTCAGCCCGCCGCCAAGGACACGGTCCATCTCCTCAATGCCGAGGATTAGCCTCTCTTCCGCGACCTCGTCGTCTTCTAAGACCACCGGCCGGGCCTTCTCGCCGTCCCTGCTTTCATCCGGCGTCTCTTGGATTTCTCTTATCGCGTCCCAGCTACTGCATCTTGGGCACTTCCCCATCCATCTGTACGTTTCGTATCCGCAGGACTCGCACATGAAGATCGATTTTTGCTTGGCCATAGATGGAAGGGGGACACTCCTCTCGCCCCTTGTCTTTCGGAGGGGTGTCCCAACTAGATGGAAGGGGGACACTCCTCTCGCCCCTTGTCTTTCGGAGGGGTGTCCCCCCAACCGTTAGACGACAACGATGCGGTCGTCCACATTGGAAAGGACCCTGTAACCGGTCTTTTCCATGAGGACGGTGTCTTCTATGCCGCATGCGCCTTTCCCGGGAAGGACCATTTTTGGCTCGATCGCAAAGGTCATTCCCTCTTCGAGGGGATAATCCTGCCCGGGGGCGATGAAAGGGGGCTCGCTCAGCTCAATGCCTATGCCGTGTGCGAGAAAATGGACCTTGTGCTGTTCGTATCCGAGGTAATACGGGCCGAACCCCGCGTCCCGGGCAAGCTTCTCCGAATATTGAAAGAGCTCGGAGGCCGCCGTTCCTTCAGCCGCCCGGTCGAGCACCGCATGCTCTATCTCTTTGCTCACCTCGTATGCCCTGATGAAGGGCGCCGGCATATGATCCAGCGCGTACATCCTGGTGAGGTCCATATGATAGCCGTGATAATTGATGCCGAAATCGACGAGAATAGGCTCTCCTTTGCGCATCTTTTTCCTGCTCGCCCCAACGGGGAAGGCAGGCGACAGCCCGAGCCCTCCCATAGGAGAATCGGCCTGACTGACGATGCTGCCCGTACGGCCGCTGAGTATGTGCCACGTGTACGGCTCGTAGTTGAGAGACCGCATGCGCAGGAGGCCTTCATGGCCTAGGGGCTTGGCATACGCCTCAAGCAGTCCTCCCAGCTCGATCTCGCTCATGCCTTCATGCAGGACCGCGGGGATCCTGGCGTATACTTTCTTTGCGATCGCCGCGGCCCGCTCCATGATCTTGATCTCGAAAGGAGACTTCTTTTTTCTCAAGGCCAACACCAGAGGCGAGACATTTTCTAATTCCGGCCCAGGGAGCACGGCCTTGAACTTCATCACCATGTTGTAGGGCATCACGTCGAGCTGCAGACCGATCCTTTTCATCCCCGCCGCGTAGGGTTTAATCTCCTCAAGACCCTTCAGGGGCACTACCTCTTTCAGAGGAGACTCCCGTCTCGCCCTATTCAACTCCCTGCGGACAAAGAGCACCGGGTCCCGCTCGAGGGGTACGAGGAGGAACGCATCCTGCATTGTGCCGGAAAGATAATAGTAATCGATCTTATAATGAAAAAAGGCCCCATCGAGACGGCTCTTTTCAAGGAGCGGCCTGAGCTTGTCCAGCCGCGAGCCTATCTCCTCCGCCGGGGTGAAGATCATCGCGGTGGGGCTTTCACTCATCCTTCCACACGGGTTTCCTCTTTTCGAGGAATGCGGCAATGCCTTCCTTTGCGTCCTTTGCGGCCATGCAGCCTTTCAGGTATATGATCTCGGACGCCTCGAGGGCCTGCGTGAAGTCGAGACTCAACCCGGCTTTTATCGCCCTCTTCGTCCAGACGCTCACCGGCCTGCTCTTGCTGAGCAGCTCGCCGAGAAACTTATCGACCCCTTCCCTGAACGTCTCGGCCGGCAGCACTAAGTTGACAAGACCTATGGCTTCGGCCTCTTTTGCGCCGATCATCTTTCCCGTAAGCATCAGCTCATAGGTTTTCTTGAGGCCGATGACCTTGGGCAACCAGGCCGCGGCAACGGGCGGGAAAACGCCCACGGCGATCTCCGGCTGTCCCAGTCTGGAGCGCTCCGATGCAACCACCATATCGCAGAAGCTGATCAACTCGCAGCCTCCGCCGAGCGCCACGCCGTTCACCACGCCCACGGTGGGGATATCGATCTCGACCATATTGCGGAACATTCGGTGGAACTCCTCGATCATCTCGTCCACCTTGTCTTCCGTGTGGTCCTCAACGGCGGCGCCGCTGGAAAAGGCTTTTTCCCCCGCATGATCGAAAACCAAAAGCTGTAGGGACGCGTCCTTCCTTACATCCACAAGGGCTTCGTTGATCTCTTTCATCATCGCGATCGTCAGCCAGTTGAGCGGAGGCGTATTGAGCGTCACGACAGCTTTCTTCTCTTTTTTCTCATATTTGATCGATTGAAAAGCCATGCGTTTTCCCCCTGAAGAGAACTGCGCGAAAAGGGGGGCTTTCGCCCCCCTTTTGGTTGGTTTTGGTTGGGGGGACACCCCTCCGAAAGACAAGGGGCGAGAGGAATGTCCCCCTTCCACTTTTACTTCGCCTGCGGTTTTCCCATGATTTCTTCCATGAACTTCTCGTCGACCAGCGCCCCTTGGGCGATAAGCTGGCGGTTCTTGATGAAATCGATGGTGTCGACGCCCGTAATCTTCTTCGTGTTGAAGGCGCCGAAGCCCAGGAAGGCCTCGCCCATCATGTTCGTCGCCAGCCAGTATCTGTGATCGTTCTTCATGGAGTCCCAGAAGAATTTCTTCTTCTGCCTGATTCCGTCGATCGATTTCATCAGACATCCCGGGAACAGGTTGGCGAAGATCCAGACGATGCGGTTGACTTCGGCATCCAGGAGGGCAAAGTCATACTGGTTGTTCTTCAGCTTGTCGTTTACCCAGGCCCTCGCCTGTTTGAACTCGTCTCCGCTCTTGTATTCGCCGTAGACGATCTCGCCGTTGTCGATAAACTTATCGGTGATGACCTGCGGGTTCCGCACCCAGGCGCCCTTGTCGTCCTTCAGCACCGGCAGGACCTTCGTGAGGAGTCCCTTCCACGCCATCTTGTACGCTGTCCACATTTCGCAGCTCACGCAGCTCCACATCGCGTCCTCGATGCTGAAATAGGAGGGCAGGAAGTCGGACGCGCCGCCCACTGGGGCCGAGCCGTGCCGAGGACCCGCCTGGCCGAAGATCGCGAGATCGGAGGTGATCGTCAGGTCGCATGCCGTGCCGATCTCCTGGCCGCCGGCGACCCTCATGCCGTTCACCCTGCAAATCACCGGTTTCTTGCACATGAGGATGGAGTCAACCATATTGTTGAAGAGCTCCATGTAAGAGCCGTACTCTTCCGGCCGCATGCTGTAATATTCAGAATATTCCTTCGTGTTGCCCCCCGTGCAGAAGGCGTTCGGGCCGGTCCCGGTAAAGACGACGGCGACGACTTCGCGGTCCGTCGAGGAATTCTCGAAGCCGGCGATGACCCCCTTCACCATCTCGGTGTTGTAGGAGTTATACTGAGCCGGGTTGTTCAGCCTGATCCAGGCCGTGTAGAGGCCGGGGACCACGTTCCCCTTCGGGTCCGTCAAGGGTTTTTTCTCGTACACGGTGCACGGGGCTTCAGTGCCCCAATTCTCTTTGCCATGTCTGTCATGGTCCTTCAATCCATGTTCTCTCGGCATCCAACTGAGCGACATAGTTTTCCCTCCTGGTATGTAATGGTTTTCTTAAAAATCCGGCTTCAGGACAACCCTCTTCGCCGGCGATCCCGCCTTGTGAATCTCATCGAACGTCGCTGCGATCGTGCTCATAAGCCGCACATCGACGAACGGGTCTATGACCATCTTTTTCTTCAGCACCATGTCCAGGACGATCGGATAGTATTCGGGCAGGCAACCCCAAGTGCCGACTATCTCCGCATCGAAGGCCATAAGCTTCGACATCATGTACTCGGTCTTTGCCATGCCGTAACCCACCAGAACGAGCCTGCCGACAAAGGAGAGAAGGTCGAGCGCGAGCTCCTGCCCCGCTTTCGTCCCTGTCACCTCGAAGATCTTCCATCCCGTGTTGGCAAGGCCCTTGCTCTTGCAGTAGCCCCGCCATTCCCCGACGATGTCCTTATTGGTTTTGTCCAGGGTGCTGATGACCTGGTCGCAGCCGTACTGCAGGGCCCTCTGAAGCTTCTCCGGGTTCCTTGCGACGCCTACGACCGTCTTTGCCCCGAGGGCCTTCGCCATTTGCGCCATGTAGACGCCCACCCCTCCTGTCGCCCCGATGACGACCACATTGTCGCCCGGCTGCAGGTCGGCTCTCTTCGACGCCTGATAAGGCGTGGTGACTGCGTCGGCGATCACCGAAAGCTGATCGAGCGAATATCCTGCCTTGTCCGCTACGAGACAGAGGTCGATGGACGGAACGGGTATATGGCTCGAGAAGCCGCCGTAAATCCCCAGGCTGTTGCCGGGCATCTTCTGGGCGAGGCACCGGTTGCCCCGGCCCGTCTTGCAGAGGATGCACTGACGGCAGGGCATGACCGCAGGGACGATGACCTCCTTCCCCATCCATGCAGGATCGCCCGCGACTACCGTCCCGCTGATCTCGTGCCCGAGGGTCAGCGGAGGCTTGCTGACGGTGGGGACGCCGTCATAAAAATAGCCGAGGTCGGTATGGCAGACGCCGCAGCCGGCAACTTGCACAAGGACCTCTCCATCCTTCAGCGCGGGTACGGGTATCTCGGTCATCGAAAGCTTGCCCGCGGTTACTTCTCCCGTCTCCCTGTTTTTCGAGGTCGGGACCGTCATCTGCCACGTCTTTATCGAAGTTGGTACATCAGCCATGAAACACCTCCAGGTATTTTATTTCACTGCCGCTTTGCCGCTCACCTCCGTTTCTACTATGTCATTCCGTAGCCGCCGTCCACGCAGAGGAGCTGACCCGTGATATAATGCGCGTCGTCGGAAGCCAAAAATACGAACGCCGGCGCGATGTCCTCCGGCTCCGCATACTTGTTCAGCAGGATCCGCCTCAGATATATCTCCTTCAGCTTCTCGTCCTTCTGCAAATTGGCGCTCATTTCCGTCATGACGATGCCGGGACAGATCACGTTCGCGGTGACATTGTAACGGGCAAGCTCCCTGGCGGCAGATTTCGTGAGGGTGACAACGCCGCCCTTTGCGGAGGCATAATGGATCTGGCCTATCGTCCCCGCGATGCCCGCAGAGGACGTGACGTTGACGATCCGCCCGTATTTCTGCTCCATGAAGTACTTGGAAGCGGCTTTGATGCAGTGCCACGGACCCTTCATCTGTACGTTGACGACCTCGTCCCACGCCTCGTCGGACAGCTTGTGCAGCATGGCGCCCCTTGAGATCCCGGCATTGTTGACGAGGATCTGTATCGACCCGAAATTCTGTACGCACGCATCGACGATTTTCTGCGCGTCCTCCCATTTTGCCACGTCGCCCTGGACGGCAACCGCCTTCCTTCCCAGTGCCTCCACCATCGCCACTACTTCGTTGGCAGCATTCTCGTTGCCCGCGTAATTGACGACGACATTCGCGCCTTCCTTGGCAAAGGCAACGCAAATCGCCCGTCCTATGCCTCTCCCGCCGCCGGTTACGACCGCATTCTTACCTTCCAGCTTCATGGCGACCCTCTCTTTTATTTGTGAAAATTATTACAACAGAGTTTATAGCCAATACCAATTTATGTCAAGACAAAACAATAGAATAGGACGACTGCGCGTCCTTGCAGGCAATGCCCTCGAGGTCAGCCTTAGCCCAGGCTGCGCCCGACGATCTCAGCCAACTGGCTGCAGTATTTTTCAGTGATTCCGGCGGACGGGCCCTCGACCATGACGCGGCACATATCCTGCGTGCCGGAGTAGCGGACCAGAACGCGTCCTTCATCGCCCAGCTCCCGCTCGACCTGCTTGATCGCCTGCGTCAGCTCCGGCAGCGTATCGAGCTTCGGTTTTCTTTTCACGCCGACATTGATGAGCTTCTGCGGAAAGATGTCCATCGATGCCGTCAATTCGGACAGCCGCTTGCCCGTCCTTGCCATGCATGCGATCACCTGCATGGCCGTAATGATGCCGTCGCCCGTGGTATGGTGATCGAGAAAGATCGTATGCCCCGATTCCTCGCCCCCGAGCATGCCTCCCAGACGGATCATGTCTTCGAGTACGTAGCGGTCCCCCACATTGGAGGCGTGCTGGTTGATGCCGTGTCTCTTGCACGCGACCTTAAGACCCAGATTGCTCATGATCGTGCTTACGACAAGGTTGTTCTTCAGTTGACCCCGCTCCTTCAGCACAAGGGCGCACATCATGAGGATCTGATCGCCGGTCGCCTCTTTCCCTTTTTCATCCACCGCGATCAGCCGGTCTCCGTCCCCGTCAAACGCAAGGCCCACGTCGGCGTGCGTCTCCACGACTCGCTTCCTCAAGTCCGCCGTATGCTGCGAGCCGCATCGGTCATTGATGTTGATGCCGTTCGGCGCGTTATGGATAACATCCACCAGGGCGCCCAGCTCGGCAAACGCGACGGGCGCGACCTTGTAGGTCGCTCCGTTGGCCGCGTCGAGGACTATTTTCATGCCCTCCATGGAGAGATCGCGGGGGAATGTGTTTTTCAGAAACACGATGTACCGGCCGTTCACATCTTCCATGCGGAACGCCTGGCCCATCTCGCGGGCCGGCGGCAGGAGGTTTTCGAGCTCTCCGCTGAAAATGAGGTCTTCTATGGTTTTTTCTTCCTGGTCGGACAGCTTGAAACCGCTGCCGTTGAATATCTTGATTCCGTTATCCTCGCAAGGGTTGTGAGAGGCAGAGATCACGATCCCCGCGTCGGCCCGCATGCTCTGGGTGATAAAGGCGATCCCCGGCGTGGGCAGCACGCCTACCAGGAGAGGATGACCGCCCATTGAGGTGATGCCGGCCTCCAGCGAGCTTTCGAGCATATAACCGGAGATGCGCGTATCTTTACCTATAATGATCCTTGTCCGATGATGCTCTTTCTTCAGGAGATGGGCGACTGCCTGTCCGACCCCGAAGGCGATCTCCGACCTCATAGGATGACGGTTCGCTTCTCCCCTTATGCCGTCCGTCCCAAACAGCTTGCCCATATAAAATCCTCCTTCCGACATGAGCGTCGAGTGCGACGCCGATTCCATCACAACAATATAAACCAATTATGGCACAGGAAAGGGGCGTCTGCAATCGCTCTCCATTAATCCCCTTCGCCGACCCTACGAAACACGCCGTGAAAAAAGGTCTCTACGGGAGCCGACTGCCGTGAGAACAGGGGGATGATAAATAATTGTTGTATTATTCGGGCGCTTCTCTGATAATTAGGAATTGAAAAGCTTGGATTAAGCATGGCTCATATCTCGCGAGGGTCGATTAACGCTTACGCGAAAGGGGGTTTTGCAATGGCGGGAGAACTCGTCGCATTACTGTCTGATCTGAAGGAACAGGAAGCGATGGATTTCGTGGAGAAGGCCCTCGAAAAGGGCATCGACGCGATGGGCCTCCTCGATGAAGCCAAGGGGGCGATGCGGATTGTCGGAGAGCGGTTCGCGAGCTGTGAGTACTTCATCCCCGACCTCATCTTCTCCGGAGAAATCCTTAAAGGGATCGTACAAAAGCTCCAACCCCATCTGAAAAAGGGCGAGGAGGCCAAAAAGCTCGGAAAGGTGATCGTGGGCACGGTGGCCGGCGACATACACGATATCGGAAAGGACCTCGTGGTGTTTATGCTTGACGTCAACGGCTTTGAGGTCCTCGATCTGGGCATCGACGTGCCCGTGCAGAAATTCGTAGACGCCGTCAAAGAGACGGGAAGCCCCGTCGTCGGAATGAGCGGGTTTCTCACCCTGGCTTTCGAAAACATGAAGGCTACCGTAGAGGCCATCAAGGCAGCCGGCCTCCGGGACAAGGTGAAGATCATGGTCGGAGGCGGGCAGATCGACGAAGAGGTGCGGGCGTTTACCGGCGCCGATGCCTATGGGAAGGATGCGGTGGAAGCCGTCAAGCTGGCCAAAGGCTGGATAGGAGATTAGCGCCATGGAAAAGACCATGTCTGCCGCAGAAAAGAGGGAAGGGAGATTCCGGACGTGGAGTGCGCCAGAGGGCGTGCAGTTCGAGAGCCCCGAAGCCAAAGCAGCCTACAAAGCGGCAGTCGCGCGATTCAGGGAAATCGTCCTCATGGAAAGGAAGCCCGACAGGGTTCCCGTATTCGTAATGGGGACCTTCCTGCAGCCCTATCTCTACGCCGTGACGCCCTATGAGGCGATGTACGACACCGATAAAATGCTCGCCGCCCAGTTGAGCTTTCTTAAAGACTACAAGCCCGACTATTCAGGCTCGCCCGCGCTCATCGGATACGGGAAGGTTTTCGACATCCTGGACTATAAACAGTACAAGCTGCCGGGCCACGGAATTTCCAGGACATCTGTCTACCAATACGTAGAAGGCGAGTACATGCTGGCGGATGAATACCCCGCCCTTATTCACGACCCGTCCGATTTCTGGATAAGGACCCTCATGCCCCGGGTCTACGGCGCCCTCGCTCCCCTGAAGACTCTGTCCCCCTTTACCGACATGTGGGAGGCGGTCGTCGTCACCTCCAAGATGGTCCCCTTTGGCGATCCTCCCGTTCAGGGGCCCTCAAGGCGCTGCTTGATGCGGGAAATGAAGCGGCGGCATGGGACCGGAAAATAGCGGCTGCCGCCCTGAAGGCCAAGGGTATGGGCTTCCCCGGCCTCTTCGGGGGGGCCTCGAAAGCGCCTTTCGATCTTCTCGCGGACACCCTGAGAGGGACGCGGGCGGCAATGATCGACATGTACCGGCAGCCTGACAATGTGCTAAAGGCGGTGGAGACATTCACGCCCCTTGCAATCAGCCAGGGCGTGAGGGGCTCGGACGCATCCGGCTGTCCCGTGGTCTTCATGCCGCTCCACAAGGGAGCGGACGGGTTCATGTCGGACGCGCAGTTCAAGAAGTTTTACTGGCCCTCCCTCAAGGCGCTCATCCTCGGTCTCGCGGAAGAGGGGTGCGTGCCTTTTTGCTTCTGCGAGGGGTCTTACAATACTCGCCTCGAATACCTGAAGGAGCTCCCCGAAGGCTCGTGCATCTGGGTATTCGACCGGACCGACATGGTCGGGGCGAAGCAGGCGATCGGCGACAAGATCTGCATAGGCGGCAATGTGCCGTCAGGACTGATGGTCACGGGCACGGCCGAGCAGGTCAAAGAGTATTGCAGGAAGCTCATCGACACAGCGGGAGAGGGCGGCGGATATTTGATGTGCAACGGCGTCTCCATGGATGAGGGGAAGGCGGAAACCATCCACGCGATGGTAGATTTCACAAAGGAATACGGCTTCTATAAATAAGGCGGGCCGACCATGCAGACACGCTTAAGAGTCATCCTTTTGACCCATACGCCCAATCCGGAACAGGCTGTAGCTGCGGCTGCAAAACTTTGCTACAGCAATACCGGCGTGCAGGAGCTCAGGAAACGGATAGAGGAAGGGGACGCAAATAAATTTGTGACGCGGTTGCTGGAGATGGGACACTTAAGCCCTGTCGAGCACGCATCCTTTACCTTCGGCGTCGAAGGCATTTCCAGGGCCTGTTCCCATCAGCTCGTCCGTCACCGGTTGGCTTCCTACAGTCAACAGTCCCAGCGATATGTGAGCAAGGCAAAGGCATTCGACTATGTTATTCCGCCGGCAATCGAAGAGCATAAACAGCTTCGCGAGTACTTTGTCGACTATATGAATGCGGCTCACGCCGCCTACATCAATATTCTTGAAAAATTGAGCGAAAAAGGCATCAAAGGAGAGGATGCCAATCAAGACGCCAGGTTCGTGCTTCCCAATGCGGCTGAAACCAAGCTTGTCGTCACGATGAACGGCCGCGAGCTGCTCCATTTCTTCAGGCAAAGGTGCTGCAACAGGGCGCAATGGGAGATCAGAAACATGGCAACGGAAATGTTGAAGCTGGTTCAAAGGATCGCGCCGACCATTTTTGCTAAAGCGGGACCGGGATGTCTTTCGGGCGCCTGTCCAGAGGGGACGCATAGTTGCGGGAAGGCAAACGAGGTGAGAGAGTATTTCGCCAGGCAGCTAAAATAACGTGATCGCCGTATAATCCGCAAGAGAAAAAGAGAAGGATAAATCGCCGCGCTCGCCTTGCGTATCGGGAGGGGACGGATTATTTTTACTGGCATAATAATAAGGAGATGCTCGAATGAGATGGGATAAATTTACGGTCAAGGCGCAGGAAGCGATCGCGGCGGGCCAGAGACACGCCGAGGAGTCCGGCCATCAGATGCTTGAGAACGACCACCTCCTCTATGCCCTCCTGCAGGAGAAGGACGGCACTGTGGAGGCGATCCTTGAGAAGCTGGGCGCGAATCCGGCGGCAGTCAGGAGCGACCTGGAGAAGGAGCTCTCAAAGCTGCCGAAGGTCGAGGGGGCGCCTCAACAGGTATATATGGGAACGGCCCTCAAGAAGGCGATAGATATCGCCTTTGCCGAGGCGGAAAGATTGAAGGACGATTATGTGAGCACGGAGCACCTGCTTATCGGGATCGCTGATGCAAATGAAGGCGGCGCCTTCAAGGCGCTCCGGGCCCATGGGGTCACCAAGGACCGCATCTACGCAGTCCTGAAGGACCTGAGAGGGACCCAGAGGATCAGCGACCAGAACCCGGAAGAAAAGTATCAGGCCCTCCAGAGGTACTGCAGGGACCTGACCGAAGAGGCGAGGAAGGGGAAGCTCGATCCCGTGATCGGCCGGGACGAAGAGATCAGACGGGTGATGCAGGTCCTGTCGAGGCGGACGAAGAACAACCCCGTCGTCATCGGCGAGGCGGGCGTGGGCAAGACAGCTATAGTGGAAGGGCTCGCCCAAAGGATCGTGCAGGGCGACGTGCCCGAAAGCCTGAAGGACAAGCGGGTCCTCGCCCTGGACCTCGGGGCGCTCCTTGCAGGCGCCAAGTACCGGGGCGAGTTCGAGGACAGGCTGAAGGCGGTCCTCAAGGAGATAGATGAGGCCGCAGGGACCGTCATCCTCTTCATCGACGAGCTTCATACGATTGTCGGCGCAGGGGCCGCCCAGGGGGCGATCGATGCGTCGAACATGTTGAAGCCCAAGCTGGCCCGCGGGGAGCTTCGGGCGATCGGCGCCACCACCCTTAACGAGTACAGGAAATACATCGAGAAGGATGCGGCCCTGGAGCGTCGTTTTCAACCCGTCCTCCTGGGAGAGCCGAGCGTCGAGGAGACCATCGCCATACTTCGGGGCCTCAAGGAGCGTTACGAGCTGCATCACGGCGTAAAGATCAAGGATTCCGCGCTGATTGCGGCTGCCACGCTTTCCCACCGGTATATTACGGACAGGTTCCTGCCGGACAAGGCGATAGACCTGATCGACGAAGCAGCCGCGAAGCTCCGCATCGAGATCGACAGCGTCCCGGCGGAGATCGATGAGGTCCAGAGAAGGCTCATACAGATGCAGATCGAGATAGAAGCCCTCAAGAAGGAAAGAGACCAGGCTGCCGTGGAAAGGAGGCAAAAGCTCGAAAAAGAGGCAGAGGGCCTAAAAGAAGATGTCGAGGCGAAGAAGGCCCACTGGGAAAGGGAACGTCAGGTTATCGCCAGGATAAGGGAAACAAAGGAACAGATAGATAGGTCCCGCATAGAGGGGGATGAAGCGGAAAGAAAAGGCGACTTCGGCAAGGTGGCCGAGATCCGCTATGGTCGGATCGTCAGTCTTGAAAAAGAATTGGAGGATCGAAACAAAGAGCTGGCGAAGCTCCAGACGGATAAGAAGATGCTGAAGGAAGAGGTGGACGACGAGGACATCGCCAAGATCGTCTCCAAGTGGACCGGGATCCCCGTTTCGCGGATGCTCGAAGGCGAGAGAGAGAAAATGATCCATATGGAAGAGCGCCTGCACCGGAGGGTAGTAGGGCAGGACGAGGCGGTCGCGGCCGTATCGAATACGATCAGGAGGGCCCGCGCCGGCCTCCAGGACCCGAACCGTCCCCTGGGATCCTTCCTCTTCATGGGGCCCACGGGCGTGGGGAAGACGGAACTGGCCAAGGCGCTCGCGGAATTCCTCTTTGACGACGAGCAGGCCATGATAAGGATCGACATGAGCGAGTTTCAGGAGAGGCATACGGTCTCCAGGCTCATCGGCGCGCCTCCGGGGTACGTGGGCTACGAAGAAGGAGGGCATCTCACCGAGGCGGTGAGGAGGAGGCCTTACTCGGTCGTGCTCCTCGACGAGATAGAAAAGGCCCACCAGGATGTCTTCAATGTGCTCCTGCAGGTGCTCGACGACGGGCGGCTGACGGACGGCCAGGGCAGGACGGTCGACTTCAAGAACAGCGTGGTTATTATGACCTCGAACATCGGCAGCCAGTGGATCACCGACGCGGCCGCCGGCGACTATCGGGTGATGAGCGAACGGGTGATGGAGGCGGTCAGGGAGCATTTCAAGCCGGAGTTCATCAACCGGGTGGATGAGCTGATCATATTCAGGGCGCTGACGCAGCAGGACCTGGAAAGGATCATCGACCTCCAGCTCGAGCAGCTGGCAAAGAGGACCGCACAACAGGGCGTAGCCCTGGAGTTCACGGAACGGCTGAAAGAAGCCTTCGCCAAAGAGGGCTATGACCCCGTATACGGCGCCCGCCCGCTCAAACGGCTTCTCCAGAGAAAGATACAGGACGAGCTGGCCCTGCTCATCCTGAAGGGCGACATCATGGAGGGGGATGCGCTCCTTGTCGACGTCAACGCCGCAGGCAGCGCGGCATTCAGCAAGAAAGGGGAACGACGGACTGCGGCAGCGTCTTAAGAGGCGCCGGCCCGGAAACGCACTTGGCTGTGAAAAACTTTAGGAGCGCCGCTTCTTGACAGAACTGCCTGTTCCTGTTTTAATATCACTCCAGGAACAACCATGTAGGCGCGTAGCTCAACGGGAGAGCGCTACCTTGACGCGGTAGAGGTTGCGGGTTCAACACCCGCCGCGCCTACCATATTCCATGCGGGTTTTCGGGCAGTAGACATTCTTCTCAATCCCTCGATTGTATAGTTTTTGTATATTTCGCTTTCGTTTATCGGGAGGGCTGGAACCTTGCCCTGCCCTCCCTAATTCACAAAGTCTCAAGGCATCGGCTCGAAGTCTACTCTCCTCTCCTTTGTCCAGCACGATTCGTCTTTTTCCTTACAGCTCGGCCTGTCTTTTCCGTAGCTGATAGTTTGAAGGAGTCCTGCATTTATGCCAAGACCGACAAGGTACTTCTTCGTTGCGCCTGCCCTTCTCTGGCCTAAGATATGGTTGTATTGTTTCGTTGCCCGTGGGTCGCAGTTTCCCTGGATCATCACCTTCCTGTCAGGGTTCTGCCTGAACCATTCGAGGTTTGCCCTCAGAGTGTTTTTGGCATCGGGTCTGACAACGGATTCGTTGAGATCGAAATAGATTGGCTGGAGAACAGCTGCCGGCGGAGGCTGCGGAGGCGGCGGAGGAACAGGAGTGGGAGCGGGAGCGGGAACAGGAGTGGGAGCGGGAGCGGGCGGCCGAGCAACCACTTCTTCCTTCTGCGGAGGCGGAGCAGCTTCTCCCTTCACGGCCTGCTGGAAACATCCACAGCCGGAGAGGGAAAGTCCAAGGGCTACAACAAGGAGCAGGAGACCAAACGATTTCGCTTTCATCTTTGCACCCTCCTTTAGAATAGGGATACGTCCTGGTCTGGACATATCCCCGAAAAACACCACCTCACTTATTCTCAGGCGCTATCCCAACCTCTGAGGGATACCCCTTCCTCAGCGCCACAGACTGCCCATAACAAAATCCGCAAAAGATATGGCTGACTAAGGCACTTTTCTTATCCAATTTCTCGGTTTGTCTATCATGCTGCCTTGCCTCCCCGTTTCTGCTCCCGGCTAACATCATTCTGAAAAGCAAGCCAACCGTCCAGAAAGCAAAGATGTTTCATACCATACTATCACTGCCCCCCATGAAGTCAATTGAAATAAGCAGAGAAAGGGATTTCTCTTCCTGGGCTGCCTCATATGCCGATTGTGATCCGCCTGTTTGTAACAATTAGCTGAGCTGGCCGGATAGTCCGAAGCTAGGATTGCCGAAGGAAAGAGCTATATTGCGAAAGCAACGCAACGTATGAAACAATGTCCACACCGCCCTCCTCATTTTCCCATTTCCTCTCCCTTCGGCCTATGATTTCTGGTTCTCCATACCCTTTTGCGTATTGCCTATGGTGTTTTCACAAAAACACTGAGTTCGGTGTTTGCGAAAGTATCCTGGTCCACCGCAAAAGAAACGGTCTTGCTGCTGTTCATCTGACCGCCCTCTATTACGTGCACGTCGCCGGTTGATGCAGTTGATATACTCACCGATCCGGCAACCACACCCTGCGTACTGAGAGAAACGGTTCCGCCCGTGTACGCAGCAGACCCGACGACTCCGATTCCCTGAGAAGCGCCGCCGGCGACGATACCGGCGCTATCAAGGCTTATTGAGCCATAGGCCACAATTCCGTTGCTAACGATAGATGCAAATTCCCACGCGCCCGCGATATCGGTTCCGGGCGTAAATGACCCGTTCATCTTAATCGCTACCATAGCTCCCCCGGTCGAAGGAGGAGTGAACGCATCGTACATGACGTTCTTGTCCGAGCTCGTTGTCCCGCTTTGAACGGTGTTAGTAGCAGGTTCACTGGTACTAAAGGAACCTGAGATTGCCCCTTGAATGGATATACCGGAGACAGAATTAATACTAGTGGAAACCAATGATCCGGAAGGCCCTTTCGGCGCAAAAGGAATGGCTGAATCCCCGGAAATCCCCCCTATTGGCGCCATAGCCAATGCCTTGTATGATGCAATTGGAGTGAGGATAAAGAGTCTGCCTATGACTCCGGAGAAGGTGTTGAGAGCCTTGAAGAAGAAGCGGCCTTGAGGGCCTTGCCGGGGTAGTGGGCAGATCGACTGTGCTCCCCGGCAATGCGCTCCCTCTAGTCCAGAAAGAGCGACACCAGCCGTTTGCTCTTGATGTCCGCCAGCCCCCTGTCGGTGATCCTCAAGAAAGGGAGGCCGGTGAAGGGTATGGTCTGGAGCGCCAAAAAAGGATTGGGCATGATCGACCCGATCCGGGCCATCCTCGCTTCGAGCTCCTTCGTTTTTTCCGCGTTTTCCTCCAATGAGCACTCGGGCATAAGGCCGAAGACGGGCATGGGAAACTCGTAGATGATTTTTCCCTTCCTCGAAATGACGTAGCCGCCCTGAATGTCTATGAGACGGTTTACCGCAAGGGCCATGTCAGCCTCGCTGCTTCCCGCGACGAGGAGATTGCCCGTGTCCCAGGTGACGCTCGCGGCGAAGGCGCCTTCCTTTATCCCGGTCCCCGTGATGAAGCCCTTGCCAATTCGCTTTCCGCCGCCCCTGTAGATAACCGCAACGGGGAGGATGTCTTTCTCTATGTCCTTTTGCAGGCGCCCTTCAGAGACGGAGAGAAGCGCTTCAGTCTCACGGGTGATTGTGTCATTCACCAGACTGACGACGCGCACCCGCTTCTTCCCGGATGAAGCAGGGATCATGAAATCTTCGGGGGCGACCTTTTCCGCCTTGATGGTCATCTTCATGGCGTCGGGGAAGCTAAAGGGATCTATCTGCCCGATAAAATTTCCGTCTTTCACGACCATTTCGCCGTTCACCATCACCGCCGAAACCGAGATGCATTCAAGGTCGTCCAGAAAGAGCGCGTCCGCGTGGCGAAAAGGCGCAATAGCGCCGAGGCGGCGCAGCCCGTAATAGTCGGCGACGTTGACCGTCGCCATCTTGATCGCTTCAATCGGGCTGAAACCGTACTCTATCGCCCTTCTCACGACGGAATCGAGATAACCCTCTTCGCAGTACATGGCCGGATCGAAGCCGTCCGAGACGAGTATTATCCTCCTTGTGTCCACATCCACGTCTTTGAGCTTCGAGAGCTCGCCGAGCTCTTTGCGTACAAATCCCTCCCTGATCATCACGTAGACGCCGAACCTGAGCCTTTCGAGCGCCTCATCCAGGGTTGTCGCTTCATGGTCCGAGGTGATCCCGGTCACGAGGTACTGCACGAGCCTCTGCCCTCTGGCGCCCGCCGCGTGGCCTTCGAGGGTCTTACGCTGCGACAGAGCGAGCGCCGCCTGCGCCAGCAGCCTCTCGTCGCCCTCCACGACCCTCGTCCAATAAGCCTCCCCTATCCCGAGCACATCGTCTCTCGCGAGCACACCCTCGAACTCGGCAAGGGTGAGGCCGAGTGCAGTTTCCATCTCGGGGAAAGGGGGCGTCTCCGGCGAGGCGAGGAAGAAACAACGCAAGGGGTAGCCTTTCGTGCTGTCAAAAAAGCATTCGAGGCCGGCGAGGCCGCACGACGTCGCCACTAACTCGGATTCCGAGACGACGCAGGTCGTGCCGCCCTTCAGGCAGTAGGGCACAATCGCATGGAAGGCGTACATGCTGTCGAGGTGCGTGTGGGCGTCGATGAAACCGGGGCAGAGATATCGGCCGGCTGCGTCGATGACCTCCGCTTCTCCGGCCGGCGCGACGTCTGTCTCCTGGCCGATGCCTGTCATATAGCCGTCCTTGATCGAGACGGCGAGACCCTCCTCGACGCTGTTCGTGAAAACGTTGATGATCCTGCCGTTCCTGATGACCTTATCCGCCGGCTCCTCCCCTTTGCGGATGCGAAGAGCCTTTTAAGCGTTTCTGTCCGCATGACCACCGTCCGGAATAGAATTTTCCTATTTTACACCAGCGAGGGGAGGGAGTAAAACCAATCCGGCGCCGGATGAGTCCCTTTTCGGGCGACAAGCAAGCGCATCGCTGCGGGCTGTGATATAATCTAACGCTATATGCGCATTCCTAATCGGTAAAGAGGACCATCGATGGCTGAACATTTGACGAAATACGTCCGCGGAGGCGGGTGAGCGTCGAAAATAGGTCCGGAGGACCTATCCGACATTCTTTGCGGAATTGAGATACCGGCCGATGAAAATGTGATCGTGGGCATAGAGGGATTCGAGGACGCGGGCGTCTACCGGATCAGCGACGAGCTGGCCCTGTCCAGACCGTCGATTTTTTTACCCCCGTCGTGGACGACCCCTACTATTTCGGCCAGATCGCCGCCGCAAACGCCTTCAGCGACGTCTACGCCATGGGGGCGGTCGCCGAAGACCGCCATGAATATCGTCTGCTTCTCGCCCGAAGGTCTACGATATCGCAGTCCTCAAAGAGATCATACAGGGGAGGGGCAGACAAGATACGCGAGGCCGGGGCGAGCCTCCTGGGCGGCCACAGCGTCGACGACCAGGAGATAAAGTACGGCCTTTCGGTCACCGGCCTTGTCCATCCCGAAAAGTCGTCAGAAACGAGGGGCGCAAGGCCGGGTGACCTGCTCATCCTCACGAAGCCCCTCGGCACGGGCATCCTCAATACGGGCATAAAGGGAGATATGGTCGCCGGGGACGCCGTGAAGAAAGCTCGTCGAGGTGATGGCGAGCCTCAACGACCGCGCGGCGGAGGCGATGAGGGCCGTCGCGCGCCCACGCGGCGACGGACGTGACGGGTTTCGGCCTTGCCGGCCACCTCTCCGAGATGATCAGCGATGTCGATAGGGGTGCGGCTTTTTCCCGAAAAAATTCCCTATTTCGAGGAAGCGGTGGAGCTGGCGGCCTCCGGCTTCGTGCCCGGCGGCCTTTACAGAAACAGGGATTTCTACGGAACGATGCGTGGTCGGGACGGCGAGCGCGTTTCTCACCGATATCCTCTTCGACCCCCAGACATCGGGCGGCCTTCTCATCGCCATCGATCCGGACGATCTGAAGGCGTTTGAACGTGCTGCGGCCCAAAACGGCGCGACCTTCTGGGTGATCGGCGAGTTCATCGCCGAGCCGAAAGGAAAGATCGTGCTCTAGCCGTTACCGCCACACCCCGATGCCCGGAAGGGGCAGGATAATGAGGAAGGCGCCCGGCGTTGTCTCGGCAGGGGCAAAGGAAGCTTCTACGCGCGGCGCTTCACCAGTCCTGCTTCTCCCTGATTTTCTTAAAGGTGTCCCTGAATGCGTCGGAAGCCGGCGACAACTCGACCGCGCGGGCAGACAGCCGCTCGGCCTCATCCCGCTCTGCACCGCTTGTGTAGTAAAGCCAGGCAAGGTTGTTGCACGCCTCCGCAGACTGCGTCTCGGCTATGGCTTTTTTATATGATTTTATCGCGTCGCTGAGCGCCCCTTGTTGAAAGTAGACGTTGCCCATATACAGATATGCGAGAGGCGCCGTCTTCGCGGCGGCCTTATACTCCTTCAAGGCCGCATCCAGCTCGCCCATTTGTTCGTAAGAAACGCCTAGATCGATGTGTTCCCCGGGGTTCAGGGGATCATGTACAAGGACCGTTTTCGGGATGGCGCAGCCGAACGCGGCCAGCGCCAGGAACGTCAGGCCGAGGGTTCTACGACAAGCGTCCAATGCCCGTTTTTTTTCCATATCTTCTCCAGCTCTCCATCAGGCACTGGCTGGTTTTGCCGGCGCCCTGAATTGACGATGACGCGGCCCTTCGTATAGCCTGTTGCCACCATAAAGTGGTTTACCTGGTAAGAGAGAAATCCGTAGTCGACAAAAATGAGGACGGGGATGCCCCGGTCGATGCGCTCTTTCAGATCATCCAGGCTGCCGGAATACTGCTCCGTCCGGAAACCCTTCTTTCTCGCGTACATCTCCAGGTCAAGACCTAGGACGCCTCCGGCTGAGGGGCTGTAGATCGCCGCGGCGATCTGCCCGGGGTCGGTCCGCTTGTCCGTCCCCATCTTTTCGTACCAGTAATTCATTACCGTAGCGAGGGCCGCAGGTCCGCATTGGTGAGCCTCCTGGCTGAAGAATGGAACATCCTTGATGATCGTCGCGTCCTGATGCGCCTGGAGGCCTGTTGCGCAGTTCGTCAGCGCCGGAAGCAGGGCGATTGCGAGACAGAAACCCAGAGTGCGCCCGACGACGAAGACTATCTCCTGCCTGCTGAAAAACGGGCGAGATTTCCCATCGAGGCTTTTTCTCACCATCATCTATCGAATTATAAGCAGCGGGGCGTTCCTTTGCAAAAGGCTGAAGCCGCGGTTTTTCGCTTCGGCGGCTCCGCGGCAGCTTCCATCCGGGCGTCTCCATACGCCCGCGAGCCGCGAGAAAAGCCAATCAGAAGAGGGAATTTTTCTCACGGAAGCCGCTTTACGCGAAGGCGTCCGGCAGGGAGAGGTACTCTGCCGCTTCTTCCGGTCTCCCCCTCTTCCGGGCGCCTTGCGCTATAATCGCGCACTTGCGCCTCAGCTCATCCCGGGTGCGTTGCCTCAAATCCCCCTTCAGCTCGCCCGATTCCAGCATCTTTACGAGGCTACGTATGCGGTATTTGTCCATCGCCTCGAAGCTCCTCGACAACTGGTCAGCGTGGCCACCCCTTTTCACGATGAGGGGACGGGGGATAAAGAGGACCGGATGGCGGCTGCAGATGCGGAGCCACATGTCGTAGTCTTCGCACACGGGCAGGGATTCGTCGAACGGGCCGGCCTCTTTCAGCAGCTCCCTTTCGATGACCACGGAGGAAGGGCTGATGATGCACAGTGGGAGGCACCGCGCGTAGATAAAACCGGAGTATTTGCGGTGCCTTTTCTTCTGGTTGAAGGGCCGCCCGTTCTTGAGCCATAATTCGTCCGTGTAGCTCAATCGATGCCCTTCCGCCTCCATGGCCGCCATCTGAACGCTAAGTTTCTCCTTCTTCCACAGGTCGTCAGCGTCGAGAAAGGCAAGATATTCCCCTTTGGCAAGGGCGATGCCCAGGTTGCGGGCGGAGCTTACCCCGCCGTTCTCCTTCCACTCGTACCTGACGTGAAGACCTTTCACTACTTCCCGGGAGCCGTCGGTAGAGCCGTCGTCAACGACGATGATCTCCTTGTCCCGAAAGTCCTGGCGGAGCGCCGATTGCAATGCCTCTGCAAGGAAGGCCCGCCGGTTGTAAGTAGTAATGATCGCCGAAACCATGATAAGCTCGATTGGCCCGGAGCCGCGAGCCTATTGAAGCCGGTCAGGCTTCCGCGGCTAAAGACTCATCCGGAAACGGGCAGGATAGATCCGATATTACAGCTCCACGAGGTCTATGGGCGTCTTCGTCGCCCGTTCCAGCTTCTCTTTCCGCGTGATAAAATCGACCTCTATGCCTATGACGCCCTTTCCGGGAAAGACGAACTTCGGCTCGTAGGCGAAGACCATGCCCTCCCTGAGCATAGTGCGGTGTCGTGCGGTGAAGACTGGCGGCTCATTGATCTCGAGACCCAGCCCATGGCCGACAAACGATACCTGGTCAGGCCCGAAGCCCATGAAATGGGCCTCCAACCCCGCCTTCTTCACTGTCTCATAGGCCCTCGCGAACATGTCGACCGTGTTTACCCCTTCTTTTCCGAAGGTTGCCGCATCCTCGACAATCTCGCGGGCCGTCTCGTAGGGCTTGAGGAACGTATCGTCGAGGCGTCCCACTACATAGCACCTGCTCTCGTCGGTAATATAGCCGTTGTAGCCGCCGCCGTAATCGATAAGCACCGGGATGCCCTTCTCGACCGTCTTTGTGGAAGAACCCTGGGGCAGGGCGGCGGTCACCCCCAGACCGGGGACAGGGACGTCCTGGTTGGAGCCGATTGTCCCGGTGTAGCCGGATGTCACATAGAGGTTTATCATCTCCTGATTAAAACCCCTCATCCGCAGGACGCCCTGGTGGCCCTGCCGCCTGCCGACGGCGGCCAGCGCCGCGTCGATGTCCACCTCTCTTGCACCCTCCCTTACGACCGCGGGCGCCGAGGCGAAGACCGCATCGCAGATGGCGCCCGATCTGCGCACCTGTTCGAGCTCGAAAGGACTCTTCACGATCCTCAGCTCCTTGATAAGACCTGAAATATCGGTAAAGGAATCGAAGCCGACGATGCGGCAGAACCGTCGATATACGGCGACGGGGACTACGTCGATCTCCATGCCGCCTTTTCCCTTGAGCACGCCTTTTTCCTTGAGCGCGCTGCCTATCTGCCGGTCCTGCTTTACCTCTATTATGGGAAGGGGCGTCTCCATGCGCGCCCGTTGAACGCTCCTCTGCACGAAATAGAGGGGGTCCCGATCCAGGCTGACCACGAGTGTTGCTCTCTGAATGGAGCCGGTAAAATAAAAAAGGTCCATGTGCTGCATGACCACGCAGAAGTCGATCCCGGAGGCCGCCATCAGGCGCCTCAAGCCGTCGATTCTCGCGGCGATCTCGGAGGCCGGCGTGGGATTATCTATTCCTGGCTGCGGCAACACGTTCCATCACCTTTTCCAGGGCCTCTTCTTTCCTTACCCTGACGGGCGTCTTCTCGGCCCGGGTCTTGATATCCACCATCCCCTCCTTCAGCCCCCTCTCGCCGACGGCGATGCGCAGGGGGAAGCCTATGAGGTCGCAATCCTTGAACTTGACGCCGGGTCTTTCGTCCCTGTCGTCGAGCAACGCGTCGACCCCTTTGTCGAGAAGCGCCTTATAAAGACCGGTCGCCGTTTCCATGCTTTCTGCATGGGAGACATTGACGGGCAGGACTTCCACCTCGAAAGGCGCAATGGCGAAGGGGAGAGCCATGCCATTCTCGTCATTGTTCTGCTCGATCGCGGCCGCAACGGTCCTGCCTACCCCTATGCCGTAGCAACCCATGACCATGAGCCGGTCCTGTCCCTCGGAATCGAGGAAGGCGGCGTTCATCGCCTCGCTGTACTTGGTCCCCAGCTTGAATATGTGGCCCACCTCGATCCCCCGCGTTGCGGTGAGCCGGCCGTTGCAGCGCGGACAGGCGTCGCCTTGCCGGGCGACCTTCAAATCATAGTAACCCTCGACCACGAAATCACCGGCATTGGCGCCGATGATATGGACATCCTTCTCGTTTCCGCCGACGACGAAATCCTCCATGGAGAGCAGGTCGATGTCGGCGTACAGCGGGATGTCGAGACCTATGGGGCCGGAGAAGCCCAAGGGGCCGCCGGTGGCCTCCTCGATGGCCGCCTCATCCGCAAGCTCAACGAATTTGAAGGAAAGAGTATTTTTCAGCTTTGCCGGGTTGACTTCCCTGTCGCCGGCCGCGAGGACGCCGACGCTTCCCCTGTCCGTCTTGAAAATCAATGTCTTCACGAGCTTATGGGGCGGTGCGCGGAGAAAATCCGCCACTTCCTCGACGCGCTTCTTGCCCGGGGTCGGGACGCGACAGTACGATCCGCCCTTCTTTGCAATGGTCGCGCAAGCGTTCCCGACCTCTGCCCTCTCCAGGTTAGCCGCGTAGCCACATGCCTCGCACGAGATGATCACATCCTCGCCCGTGTCTGCCAGGACCATGAATTCGTGCGAGAACTTGCCGCCTATCTCGCCGGTGTCCGCCTCTACCGCCCTGAACCTGAGACCGCACCTCTTGAAGATGTTGTCGTACGCCTCGAACATCGCCATGTAGCTATTTTCCGCCCCTTGCTCGTCGGCGTCGAAGCTGTACGCGTCCTTCATGAGGAACTCCCTCGACCGCATCACCCCGAACCTGGGCCTGATCTCGTCGCGGAATTTCGTTTGGATCTGATAGAGGATCAGGGGCAGCTCCCTGTAGGAGCGCACCTCCCGTCTCACGACGTCCGTAACAACCTCTTCATGGGTTGGGGCAAGACACAGCTCCCTGTCGTTCCGGTCTCTGAAGCGGAGCAGCTCCTTGCCGTACAGTTCCCACCGTCCGCTCTCAACCCACAGCTCCTTAGGCTGCACGGACGGCATCAAAATCTCCTGGGCCCCTTTCCTGTTCATTTCTTCCCTGACGATGCCCTCCACCTTATGCAGGGACTTAAGGCCCAAGGGGAGCCAGGTGTAAATGCCCGAAGAGAGCCTTTTAATGAAGCCGGCCCGGAGCATCAGCCGGTGGCTGACGACCTCCGCTTCCTTCGGGTCCTCCTTCATGGTAGGAATAAACATCCGCGAAAACAGCATTGTTGCCCCCGATCTTTTAGTCGCTCGTCTCTTCGCGCTTATGCGCCGAAGATTATTTTTCCAGGCTATAGCCTTTGGCCGTCCATGCACTGTAGCCGCCGGCAAACGTGCTGACGTGCGCGTACCCCAGGTTCAACGCCGCGACCGCAGCTTCTTTGCTCGGCTCTCAGCCATACCCCCGGCAGTAAACGACAACCTCGAGGTTCTTGTCGGGCGGCAAAAGCGTCCTCAGCTCGGCAAAGCGGTAGGGCGGCACACTGATTGCTCCGGGCAGATGGCCTTGCCCGTACTCAT
>CAVTDX010000069.1:0-76648 GCA_963733345.1 uncultured delta proteobacterium | reverse complement strand
AACAACGGTGGCCTCCCACCATGCCCTCCCGGACGAGCCGGGCAAATTCCTCCTCCGAAAGGCCAAGAAGATCGACCAACACATAATGGTTGTCCTCCCCCAGGAGAGGCGCCCGCTTCCAGCTCGTGCGGGCTCGTAGAGGGACCGCAGGGGGAAGCCGTCGGAAATCATCTCCCCGAGGAGCGGATGTTCGAGGTCCCGGAAGAATCCTCTCGCGACGAGATGTTCATCCCGGGCCAGATCTTCCGCGTCCGCGACTGCCGCGGCGGGCACGCCTGCCGCCTGGAGCTTCGAGACAATTGCCTCGGCAGGCTTTAGCGCAAGCCGCTCTGCAACGAGCCGGTCCAGGTCGCGGCGGCGTCTTCTCCTTTCGGCGGCCGTCGAAAAAATCTCCTTCCAGGATGGCGTCTCGAGGACGCGGCAGAATGCCTGCCACTGGTCGTCCGTAGAGACGGCAATCACGCACCATCTGTCGACGCCTGCGCACCTGTAGCATCCGTATGGAGATTCGGCCGGCATGCGCCGCTCGTTGCCTTCGCCCTCCCCCAGGGGCTCCGACGCTGCCCGGAGGAGAGCCTCGCCGAGGAGCGTACAGACTGCCTCGCATCCGGAAAGGTCTATATACCGCCCCTGATGCGTCTTGTCCCGGCGCCTCATGGCTGCGAGGATGGCAAGGGCCGCGTAGAGTCCGACAATCACGTCGCCGTACGCGTGACCCACTTCGACCGGTGAGTCCCTGCCCCACGAAGTCATAAAGGTGAGGCCCGACAGCGCGTGAAACGTCGGGGCGAGGCCGACGAAGTCTCTCCAGGGGCCGGTCTGACCCATGGCGGAGACGCTCGCCATAATGAGATCCTGCCTCGCCTCCCGGAATGTCTCATACGTCAATCCCCAATTTGCCATGACCCTCGGGGAAAAGCTTTCCACCACCACATCGCTCAAGCTCGCTAGGCGCAGCACGACATCCCTTGCGCCGGGGCGGCCCATGTCGATCGCGATGCTCCGCTTGTTCCGGTTCCAGGCATTAAAAAAAGGCGTGCCGTTCTCCTCGGCGCCCACGGCGGTCTTTCGGGATTGCACTTTTATCACTTCCGCCCCGAAATCGGCCAGTATCCTGGCGGCATAGGGACCAGCGAGCATCCACGTAAAGTCCAGGACCCTGACCCCCTGAAGAATCGGCCGAGGAGAGGATGCATCCCAGGCGACTCTTGCGGCCAAGGCGCGCCTTCGGTCTTTTCGATCCATCGACGCGAGCTCGGCCCGGATTTGCGCATCATGTTCGCCCGGGAGCGGGGGGCGCCTCCATTCGGGCGCCGAACCGGGACTCAACCGATAAGGACGGGTCGGCCACGGCGCCGTTTTGCCTCTGTCCGGGGATAAGGGACGTGAACAAAGAACCGGCGCTGCCCGAGGTGCTCATTTTGAGGACCTGCGCAGGCGAACAGAGGAGGCGCCCACGGAAAGGCCATGGACTGACCGAGCTCGAAAAGATGCCGCCCGGTATGGGTCCCGGTCCATCGTGCTACGACGGCAAGGACATGGTCGAAATGCTCCATACGATACGTTCTGTCCTGCCATTTTTCGTCGGCTAAATCCTCGGCCCTGCCCTCCGCGGCCATCAGCTCGATCAACGTCTCCCACTGTTCCGGGACCGTCATTTCCATAAAGCCGTCCTCGCAGGGAAGGATGCAGAAAAGACCGTTCGGATAGAGATTGCCCTGCCGTCTCGTTGGTTCCTTCCGGTCGAAATAACGGACCATACAGTTCTCGAGCGTCCCCGCCACGGCTTCCTGCAGGGAGAGATCGAGGTATTCTCCCCTTCCCGTAATCTCCCGCTTCTTGAACCCCAGGAGCATTCCGACGGCGCCGAAAAGGGATGCGGCATAGAAGGGCTGATCTCCATAGAGCGGTACGGGGGCCTCTCCAGGAGGCCCCGAGACGTGCATCCGGCCTCCGGAAGCCTCGGCAACGAGGCCGCACGAGAGCCAGTTGCGTTTAGGCCCCGTCTGGCCAAAGCCGGTGATGGAAACGTGGACTAACCTTGAGTTCACCTGGCAGAGGAAATCATACCCCAGGCCTATCCCTTCGAGGAAACCGGGCCTGAACGTCTCTACGAGCCCGTCCGCCGTTTCCACGAGCCCGGAAAAGACGTCCCGGTCCGCATCCATACCCAGATCGAGTGTGACGGCGCGTTTGTTCGTGTTCTGATAGGCGAAGCGAAAGCCCTCTTCCCCATCGGGCTCACTTGCGCCGAAGGGCCCTGTCTTCCTTGCCGTGTCGCCACCCGGTCCTTCGATCTTGACGACGTCGGCGCCGAGGTCGGCGAGAAGTTTGGCGCAGAACGCCCCAGACTCGTCCGCCAGGTCGAGGATTCTCAGCCCTTTCAGCAACACGTCTCTCGACGGGACCGATCGGAAGAAAGAACAGCCCGCAGCTTTCCGCCGAGCAGTCTCTCGAGGGCAAGACCTTCCGTAAGGGGCAAATCGGCGCCTCTCCTGACCGCCTCTTTCGCGGCCCGCACTACCTCGGGATTAAAAGAAGCTATCTTTGTCGCCGTTGCTTCCGCCGCCGCAAGGAGACCGCTTTTCGGCACAACCCGGTTGACCAGTCCGGAGCGGTACGCTTCGTCGCTCTTGATCCAGCGACTCGTGAGCAGCATATCGAGCGCCCGGGAAGGGCCGATCACCCGGGGGATGGTCTGCGTGCCTCCCGCGCCGGGCAAGATGCCAAGGCCGACTTCAGGCAGGCCGAACTGCGCATCGTCGGCCGCGATGCGAATGTCGCAGCACATGGCGATCTCAATGCCCGATCCAAGACAGTATCCGTGGATCGCGGCGATGAGGGGTTGCGGCATATGGACAAAAAGCCGCCACAGGTCCCTCCTTGCCCGTATCTGCCTCGCTTCGACTACGGAAGGGGCGGTCAGGAACTCCGTAAGGTCGGCGCCCGCGCAGAAGGCCTTCTCGCCCGCGCCCTGAAACAGGGCCACCCTCACCTCGTCGTCGTCTTTTATGGCCAGGAGCGCCTCGTAGAGCTCGTCGCGCATCTGAACGCTATAGGAGTTGAGCGCCCGGGGACGGTTCAGCGTCACATACCCTATGCGCTCTTTCTTCTCGTAGATTATTGTTTCAAATCCATTCATCGTCCCTTCGCCCTGCCCTATTTCCCCGTGAAGAAAGGCTTTCTCTTTTCATTGAAGGCGTTAATCCCCTCGACGCGGTCATGCGTCGCGAACAGGAGCAGATAGAGGTCTTCCTCCATGCGCAGTCCCTGGTCGAGAGTCAGGTCCATCCCATTGTAAATCGCCTCTCGAACATATCGCACCGCAACGGGGGCCTTGGAAGCGAGATCGTCTGCCATCGCCAAAGCCGTTTTCATCGATTGCCCATCTGGCTCAACCCGGTTCACGAGGCCGCATCGCAAGGCATCCTCTGCACCGATAAGCTCCCCCATAAGGATCATTTCCAGGGCCTTGCCCAATCCGACGAGCCGCGCCAACCGCTGCGTGCCCCCGTCCTGAGGGATGCAGCCTTCCCTGATCTGCGGCAGGCCAAAACGGGACCCCCCGGCGGCTATCCTGATGTCGCACGCCATGACAAGCTCAAGACCCTTCCCGATGGCGTCGCCCGTGATGCAGGCTATGGTGGGGCGGTCGATGCGGTCGATTGAATCCGCGAATGAGGGCAACGGCGCCTCTTCCGAATCGATGCATGAAGGCAGCGCCCATGCCTGCCCGGTTCGTCCGGCATCCTCTGCGGGAGCATCCGCAAGAACGACCACGCGCGTCTCTTCATCCATTTCGATATCGGAGGCCGCGTCGGCAAGCCGGTTCGCGAGATCGGTCCCCCGTACAAGGTCATCTGTGAACCCTGCGAGGGTCATGATCGCCACGCGCTCCTTTTTTTCCACGGTGAATATCCGATATGACGGCATGGGACCATAATACATTGAGGGGTGGGGAGTGTCAAGTCGTCTTAGCCTTGCGCGCCATGCGATTGAACACTTGTATCCCGTTGCCGAAAAATAGTATGCTAAGGCAACGTGATCGTACGGGAGAGCCTATGTTCTTGAGACAGATGGAAGTTGGCAGGTTTGCCGTCTTTGCATACCTGGTCGGCTCCGAGACAACGGGAGACGCCCTCGTCATAGATCCGGCGGCGGATGGGGAGCAACTGGCAAGAGAGGCCGAAAGGAACAAGCTGCGCATAAAGTACATCGTGAACACCCATGCCCATGTCGACCACATAATGGGCAACAAGAGGATGAAAGATCTGACCGGCGCCCAGATAGTCATTCATGAAGCCGATGCGCCATATTTGCTCAATCAGGCGGGACACGTCATGCAAATGTTCGGCGCAGATGCATCCCCGCCCGCGGATATCACCGTCCGGGAAGACGACCTTGTGACGGTCGGCGATATTTCGCTGAAGGTGATCCACACGCCCGGCCACTCCCCGGGGGGCATCTGCCTCTATACCCCGGGCTCGTCTTCACGGGGGATACGCTTTTTGTCGGCGGCGTAGGGCGGACCGACCTGGAAGACGGCTCCTGGCAGGTCCTCGTCAATTCGATACGCAACAAGCTTTTTACCTTGCCGGATTCTACGGTAGTCCTTCCCGGCCACAATTACGGCGAGGCTTCGAAGAGCACAATAGGGATGGAGAAGGTGCACAATCCATATGTGGGTTCACGGGCGTATTAGCAAACTCTTACTCGCGGCATTTTCTATTTTCTGCCTTTTTTCCTGCCAGACGGCGCCTCCCAGGACAGCCAAGCCGGCCGAAGCGGAGAAGCCGGCGCCCATCGCCAAGACGGCAAGAAAAGAGCCGGTCATCGCTCTTGTCCTGGGCGGCGGGTCCGCCAAAGGTTTTGCCCACGTCGGGGTGCTCAGGGTGCTCGAGGCAGGAGAAGATACCTATCAACATGATTATCGGCACCAGCGTGGGCAGCTTGATCGGCGGCTTGTACGCGGCAAACCCGGACAGCTTTCAGCTCGAGTGGACCGCCTTCAAGATCGAGCGCAGCGACGTGCTCGATTTCTCCATAACCTACTCGAAGCTCGGTCCGGTGCAGGGCGCCAGGCTTGAGACGTTCGTGGAACAGCACGCCAAGGTGAAACGCGTCGAAGAGACGAAAATTCCCTTTTATCCCATCGCCACGGATTTAAATACGGGCGACGTCGTTATCCTGGAGAAAGGCGCTCTCGCGAAGGCTATCCACGCTTCCGCGGCGATCCCCGGCATTTTTGCGCCGGTGACGTTCGGGAACAGGACCCTCGTCGACGGCGGGGTAACGGACAACTGCGCGTGCGACATTGCCAAGGCGAAAGGCGCCGACATCATCATCGCCGTCAACCTGCAAAAGAACGTTACGAACTACCAGATCGATTCCCTAGTCGATATCATCGCCCAGTCTGTAAACATCATGATGCGCGAGTCGAGCAGGGCCAAGCTCAAGACCGCGGATGTGCTGATAGAGCCTGATACAAAAGACGTCTCCCTTTTTGACTTCGGTCAGAAAAAACTCCTCATGGAGGAAGGCATCAAGGCGACAATGCAGGCGATACCGCGCATCAGGGAGCTTATGGCGCAGGAGCGATAGCAACGCGCCTAGGGCTTCCCGAAGCAGCGACGTTTCCTTGGGATGGTCTAGTCTATCAACGCATGGTCCTCTTATCTGAAAAGGTCAGGATTTCCGGAGAAGAGTAAAGATGAGCAGAAGCGCCACAGGTCCGGATATCAAGACCGGGCCAGGGAACGAGATGAACAAGGGCGGCGCCGTAAAGGAGACAAAACTGTGACTCATAAAACAATCGCAACGCTATCGTTAATTTCCATGTTGTCTGTTGCATCGATTTGCATGGCCCAGGCGCAACCGTCTGTCTCCACGGTCAAGGAAGCGGGCAGAGATGGACGTTTTATCGCCTATGACAACGGAACGGTTCTGGATACACGAACCAGCCTGATGTGGGCAATCGTCGACAATGGTAGTAATATTAGCTGGCATGATGCGAAGAGCTATTGCGAGAATTATCGCGGAGGCGGATATACGGACTGGCGTATGCCGACGCAGGATGAGTTGGCGGGGTTGTATAATGCGGCTGAAACTTACAAGTCTGACTGTGGTTATGATGTCCATTTAACAAAATTCATTCTTCTTAGTTGCAGTACTCTCTGGGCATCGAAGACGGGCGGTTCCGGCGCAGCCCGCTTTCGTTTCGGCGTCGGCCCCAAGCTCTGGACTCCCCAGTTATTCGGCCGCGGAGACCGGGTGCTCCCGGTGCGTCCTGGCAAATAGCTTATTCGATGATGCGGGAAAGGCCCCGACCGACCCCACGCCATGCGAGCCCCCTGTGTCCTCATTTCGAGGGTAAATCTTTAGCCCTTGCCTGCCTCCTCCCGGAGGGACACGGGCCTGTCTGCGGTACCGTCGCTCACGCACACGCCCCTTCTCTTGCGCAGCAGCGATCGGAGAAAGGCATCCGCATCTCCAGGAACGCCTCCAGCCTCTTCTTGTCCTCCCCTATCGCCTCCTGAGGGATCCTCTCCAGGAGGGACAGCACGAGAAACCTCTTGAAGAGGTCCGAGTCGTCTATCCTGTAGTGCATCCACTTGCCTTCTTTCCGGTCCTTCACGAGACCCGCCGCTTTCAGGACGGCGAGGTGAAATGATATCTTCGGTTGCGACACGTCGAAAGCGGCGACGATATCGCAGACGCAGAGTTCCCCGTGTTCGAGGAGCTTGAGTATGCGAAGCCTTGTCTCATCCGAAAGGGCCTTCAGCATGGTCAGGAGGTCTTTCATCGACCGCCTCTCTTTCGCGAGTGCTTTCCTATAAATTCCTCCACCCGCTTTCTTATCTGATTCCTTATCTCCCTCGTCTTGGCGAGCATTTCTTCACGACTTCCAGCGAGACCGGCCGGATTCTGAAAAGGCCGCTCAAGACGCGCGTTTTCCCTTCATCCTGAGCGGCGTTCATTTGCGACCCTCCACGTAAACGCTTGCGACGTAGTCCCGCAATGACCGGCCCTCATCCAGGCGATCCACGAATGCCCTCCCCAGGGGGTCCTTGGTTTCGGCGCCTATGCATGATGAACCACCCTTCACCGTCACCCTGACGTCTCTGAGCCCGGAGTCCTCAACCAGTCTTATATATTCGTCTACGTGGACCGCCCCGGCCGTGCAGCCGATGTACGCGTCGATGCTCTGCCTGACCTCTTCCGGCAGTTCTTTCAGGAGGGCCATGTCGGAAATGGCCACCCTGCCGCCGGGCTTGAGCACGCGCAGGACCTCCCGAAAGACCCTCTTCTTGTCGGCAGAAAGATTTATGACGCAGTTGCTCATCACCACGTCCACCGAGCCATCCGCCACCGGCAGGTTCTCTATCTCGCCAAGGCGGAACTCGACATTGGGAAAAGCGCCTTTCTTCGCGTTCTCCCGCGCTTTTTCTATCATTGCGGGCGTCATGTCGACCCCTATTATCCTGCCGGCCGGTCCCACGAGCGGCGCCGCTACGAAGCAGTCAAGCCAGCCCCTGAACCGAGGTCGAGGACCACCTCGCCCTCCTTCAGCCCGGCCAGGCTGTTCGGGTTGCCGCAGCTTAAGGCCAGATTCGCCCCCTCGGGTATCGCGGCAAGCTGCTCGTCCGAATATCCGATCGACTTGGCGAAAGTCGTGTTGTCCGTCTCACAGCTCTTGCAGCCGCAGCACGACTGGGTCTTGACTATGAGACTGTAGGCTTCCCTAACCGTTCTCCTGACCTCCGTCTCGTCCACGATGGACTCCTTATCAGTAAAGGATATGCATAAACACTAGTTGATATAAAGTATCACTTATACCTTAACCTGTCAACATATTATTGACTTAATATGTCACATTGTATATGTATTGGTCCCCTTCTTCCAATAAAAGAGCCACGGCGCGAGCAAAAAGAAAATACTCTCTTTCACTAGGGCACTCGATAGTTGAGGTCGTCTTTTTGTGCTTGACCACGAACGGAGAGAATTGGTATAAGTGTTTAATTGATGGTGGGGAACAAAAGGACGTTTCCGGATGGTTTCCCGGCGATATGCTGCGACAGAAGCGTCGTTCAGGAACAAAAACCGGAAGCCAAACGCGTAATAAGCTAAAAAAGGATGTTATGGCTCCACAATAATATATCAAGAGGGAGGTATGGTAATGAGATCAAAAAGGAATATATTCGCCGCTCTATTTGTCGTTCTTTTCCTCTTTGGTTGTGTGTCGTTAGTTCGTGCAGCCGACCCTGTCGATCAGATAGGCCTCGGTTACGATGCCATTCTCAAGGCCAACCCGATGCAGCCTGGAGAAAAAGCCCAGGCGATCCGAATTGGCGGCGACCAAAATGCAACCTTGTTTGTGGCGCGATTCGCTCAGGGTGGCGAGGTAAAGCCCCATTTTCACAAAACCCACTCAGAGATCCTCTACGTCATCGAAGGGACCGGAAGCATGATCATTAGATGGAAAGGAGATTCATTTTGAACCGGGAAGCATCCTTAATGAACCCGATGGGTAAAGTCCACTCCATGAAAAATACAGGCAGCGGCGACATAGTGGTTTTTCAGATCTTCACGCCCGAATGGAAAGAGCCTGCCGATCGCGTTTTCGTGCCGTGATGTGCGAGTTTGCCCTCCCAAAAAAAAGCGGACTGTGGTTATTCGAGTCAGCCCGTTTTTCTCAGGGCCTTCTCCATTGCCCTGGCCTTCTCTTTCAAGCTTGGGAAAGACTCCGTCACCTGAATGGGATCGGATTTGCCGGGATCCACTCTTAAGACCGCAAAAGTGGGACCCGGTTCGGTGAGGAGACGAGGCAATCCGTCGGCCACCTGCGCGAGATCATCATACTCGTACACATTCTTCCATCCGGCTGCCCGGGCCATCGCCGCGTAGCTCACGCGGCCGCAACCGGGCGTCGGCACGCGACCCGCGATCTCGTAGAGACCGTTTTCCAGCACGAAGTGCAGCAGGTTAGGCGGCGACTGCTCGGCAATGGTAACGAGGGCGCCGAGGTTCATAAGGAGGCTGCCGTCGCCGTCAAGCACGATGACCCGACGCTTCGGCTGGGCGAGCGCCAACCCGAGGCCGACGGACGAGGCGTAACCCATGGCTCCCACGACGGAGAAATCGAGAGGGCTGGTCCGGGAACAACCACTCCACTCCCTGTCCCCCGTCATTGTGCTTACTACGATTTCGTCCTTGCGATGGGAAGCGAGAAGCCGGACAAACTGGCTCTTATCGATCATGGTTGCCTCCTTCAACTGCCGGGCACAAAGCCGTCGGCGCTTGTCAGCAACAGGGCGACCGGTCTGCCTGTCTGTTGAGCCTCCTGACACGCCTGTCCTACTTTCGGCACATCCTCATCCGCATCGATGAGGTAATGGGCGACATCGAAAGCGTCGAGGAACGGCTCCGTGTAATCTTTCGCTCCGCGCAACATCATGCCTTCGGGAGTTCGCTCCATACGGCGGTGCATAAGGTAGCCGATCATCATGACCACGGGAAGCCGGAATGCCGTCGCCCACTTCAGTGTATTGCCGGAATCGAAGATGCCCGCGTTCTCGACCAGCAGGGCCCCCCTGGCCCCGCCGAGGTGCAGGCCGCAGCAAATAGCCACCGCCTCGCCCTCGCGGCAGACCTTTACCACCTTGAGATCGGGATCCCCCTCCATTGCGTCGTGCATAAAATGCGTCTCGCTGTCCGGAAGCCAGACGATATAACCGATGCCGGCTTTCTTCAGTTCCCGGCAGATTGCTTCGCCTCTGTCCATCACCGCCTCCCGCGATTTAAGGATCGCCCTTACACTTTTATATACAAAATAATATTCTACGTCAAGATAATGGGACACCGACAAACTGACCGGGGGACTTCCAGACGGTTCTGAGAGGCAGATTTCATTGCGTACCGGCAGTGAGACCAAAGGAGGGAATCCCCCTCTCTGTTTCTCTTGGAGAGGACATTCATCCTCACGAGCAATTAATCGCGAAGACGAGCCGATCTTTAATATCATAAATACGTTCTGGCATAAACTACCGACCCCAACGCCGGGTTATTCAGAGTCATCGGTCGCGATAGACTCGTTTCCCCGGGCTCTTAGCCTTCATCGGCAAAAACCGGCGCGGCAGCCCCTCATGAGCTATGAAGCGATATGAAGCCATACGGTCACGCCATATGACGACGTCATCTTGGGCGGCTTCTTTAAGGGTACGTCGCCGTGGCCGTTGTGTGCCTGGTGATGTAATCCCAGTCAATCGCAACGCCGAGGCCCGGTTTCTGCGGCGCCTGGACGCAACCGTCCTTATCGATGGCGTCAAACTCGTCGCTGTAGCCGTCGAGGTAGACCGGGGGCTGAAACGCGGCGGCGGCCTTCGGGTGGAAGAGCCCCATCTCATAATAGTTGCTGTTGCGAATGGCGGCCATCAGGTGGCGGCGCGCCGGGCCGGACAGGTGAATTTCACAGTCCAGCCCGAAGCCTTCGGCGGCGTGGGCGACTTTCATGGAACCGGTGATGCCGCCGTCGTAGTCCGGGTCGGTGCGGACAAAATCGGTGCCGTCGGCGAGGATGTAGTCAACATGAGGCTCGACCCCCCGCGAGTGCTCGGTCTGGAGGAGCGGCGTCCGGACAAGCTGGCGGAGCTTGCGGTGACCGAAGGCGGAGATGCCCCCGTCCTTGTACGGGTCTTCCCACCAGAGAAATTTTTCTTCATCGCAGGCCCAGCCGACCTTGAGGGCGTCCCCAAAGGTGTCAAGGGCGTGGAAAGGGTCTATCATGAGGTCCATCTTGCCGCCGACCCGCTTTCCGACGGCATGGATGGTCGCCACGTGCCACTCGACGGACCTCTTAATCGGCGGGTGCATCTTAAAGGCGCGGAAACCCCGCTCAAGGCAGGCTTGGGCAAAATCGGCGTAGGCCTCCGGCGTGGAAAGCCCGTCAGGCTCGTCGTCGCCGGCGTTTGTGCTGGCGCAGCCGGGGATGCTCGTCCGGTAGGCGCCGAGAAGCTCGTAAACGGGGGCATTGAAGAACTTGCCCGCCAAATCCCAGAGGGCGATGTCGAATTGACTCATCCCGATGAGGGCATAGTGGCGCACCCCGTGCTTGGCGGCGGTGTAGATCGCCTCGCGGTCAAGGGCGTTCCGCCCGATAACGGAATGAACAAACATGGGAAAGGCGGCGTAGTCCGCGGCGATCCCGCCGACATACTCGCCCGCGACGCCGATGTCGGTCATGATTTTCAGGGCAAATGTCCTCACCTTGAGCGAAGAACCTTTCTTATAGTGGGGGTGCGCACTCACCGTGTCGGGCCCCATGTTCGCCATAGCATACTCAAACTCCCGTATTTCAATCTTGGTTATTTTTGGTCTCCCATCCATGCATGACTCCTTTGTAATGAAATGATAAGAACCGCTCGAAGTACTCCTCGCCGGGTTTTTCCGAAGGGTCGTACATGGTTCCGTCTACTCAAAGCCCGGTATTTTGTTCAGCGCCCTCAAAATCTTATCCGGCGTGATCGGGTCGTGGTCAATCCACTTGCCTATCGCGTTATGGACTGCACCGCTGAGAAGATAGGTCGTGACCGTCGCCACATCCTCGCCTATACCCACAGACCCGTACGGCCCGTAGCCCATCCCTGTCTCAATGAAGTGGGTTTCTACACTACCTATATCATTCATAGTACTGATTTTGTAGTCGACCAGGTTCCCGTTGAGAATTACCCCCGTCTTTGGATCCCATACGAATTCCTCTCTCGCGTTGCGGCCGATGCCCATGTATGTGCCGCCGTATTGCTGGCCCTCCACCGCTTCCGGCGAAAAGGCCTTCCCCACATCGTTGACATTGACAACTTTTTTCACCTCAACCTCGCCTGTCTCGGTGTCTACCTCCACTTCACAAAAGTGAGCCTGTCGACAAAGCCGGTGGCGGCCTTCCTCCACATCGGCCCTGCCCTGCCGGTGCCATGCCCAAACAAATACCGGAGCATGGGTAGTGTTCTGTATAGCCGCGTATTCTCTTTTTCCTATTATGCTTCCTTCAAGATCTTTGACTATTGCTCCAACGGTTTTACCGTTCCGTGGATCCGTTTTGACGTAGACAAAGCTGTCCTTGACGTTCAGATCCTCAGGCCTTGCATTTGGAAAGGCAGCCGGGATGTCGCGTTCTATCAGATGAACCGTACTCGTGGCCAGTTCAAGCAACTTCTGTTTTGCCATCCGCCCCACTTTCTGCATCACGTATCCGTTCGTGCACAGATTACACGATCCGTCAGGCGTCATCAGCGGCAGGTAAACGTCATCCTGCTGGCGAAAAAAGACATCCTCCAGGCGCATCCCCATCTCTTCCGCCACAATCTGGCAGTACGTTGTCTCGGCGTCTGAGCCCGACATCTGCTCTCATTCCAACAATGTTCACGGATCCGTCCGCCTGGATCATCAACCCCGCAACCGCCGCTCCCCTGGTGTCATCCCATTCGTGGGTCCAGGTAAATCCAATCCCGTGCATCTTTCCGTTCGGGAGCCTACGGCTGCCGGGCTCATGCCATTGCTGGTCCCAGTTCATAGCCTTCTTACCCACCTCGATGCATTCCCTCAGACTGTCTCTTACAGGAAAACCGTGTGTTTTCTTGAAGTCAGCAAGATATGCCGTGTCCATGCCATTGACGCCGTCGTTCTTCATAGCAACTTCAGTAGGGTCCATGCCAAGCTCCGCGGCCACGTGGTTAAAAACGTGAGTCAGGACGAAACTCGGCGGCAACTGTTCGCACCTGAGGGCATGACACGGTCCCTTGTTCACTTGGGCGACGAGCGTGTCCGATTCCAGGTTGGGTATCCTAGTGTTTTCGAATAAGTGGAGGATCGTCTCGAACCCCAGGTTCTCGTAAAAGGTCCTGACCCTTACCGCAGTTATGGCTCCATCTTGCTTCATGCCCACCTCAAAATCGGCTTCCATGGCATCCATGGACCCAAAAGTGAAATCTTCCCTCCTGCCGAACAGCCATTTTACGGCCCTTCCCGTTCGCCTGGCGATGATTGCACTGACACAGGTCGGAACCTGGCTGTAGTCGATCCAGTTCCAGCCGCCGAACATTCCGCCGTTATAAGGGGTGTTAACCTTCACTTTGCTCATAGGAACGTCAAACCAGTTATGCACAGTCCACTTATGCTCGTAAGGGTGCTGGTGGTGCACCCAGAGTTCCACGCAATCGTCCTCCCACTTTGTGATGCCGCTGAGCATTTCGGCATTTGGACATCCGTGGTATTTTCGCTTTGCCTGGAAGGTAATCACCTTGTCAGCTTCCTGGAAACCTTTTGTCACATCGCCAAACCTGAAAACCAGTCCTCCAAGGACCGAAGGGATTCGATTACTTAGTCCCAACCACTCTCGTCGAGCTGGTGGAGCGTCCGGAGCAAGAGCGTCGCGCGCATTGAGCGTAAACGGCCGTTCTTCCCATTCGACGCCGATGAGACCCAGGGCTTCATCGGCGATATTTTCCGTATCGGCCGCCACGACCGCGCCTAAAGGTTGGCCCTGAAAATATGCGCAAGATGCGAGGATCTCTTCCTCTCCCCCCCAAGTGCTCACTATTCTCTTTCCTTCTATCTCTCTGTCGTCATACCTGAGAACAAGTCTGACCCCGGACAGGCTCTCTGCCTTACTCGTGTCCATCTTCCCTATCCTTGCGTTGGGATAGGGGGAGGTCAAGAACTTCGCAAAAAGCATGCCGCAAAGGGTAATGTCCCTCGTGTATACCGCTTTACCAGTGGCTTTCTTGTACCCGTCGATGCGTCTGACCCCCCGCTTTCCTACGATCCTGAATGTTTCAGGCACGTACTTATCATGCTCCAAGGGATTCGAAGGCATCTCTTTCGGCTCGATACCCATATTGTCTCCTTTCCTTCCATACGCAATATGCGCGGCGGCGCCGTCAGCAACTGGACGGGCGCCGGGACGGCGGGGCGCCTCCGTAACAGAGTGCCGCACAGCTCCTGCTATCCTATCTTCTTCTCGATGTTGATCGCTTCCCCGGGTGCACTAAGCCGCCGTTAGTCACTTTGCCATCCTTCAGTATCTGGAAGGGCCTTTCACTACCGTAGGGTCAAAGCTCTGTGCTGCCTGGATGGCCTGTACGAGCAGCCAAAACGCATTAGCGCCTTGAAGGTAGATTGACTCATTCTTCCCATATTTGGGGATGATCCTTTTGCCCAGGTTATTCATCAGAGGCGTGTTGCCGGGATCAACCAGCGGTGCGCCGCACATGAATACGTCTTTTGTCGCTTCCTTGCCTGCTCGTCTAACACGGCAAGGCGCGGGGGGATGTCTATCCGAATAGATCAGGCTCTCAATGTAGATTTTAACAGACAAATTAGTCTCCTTGTCAAGCAAATTGTTCGAAATGTTCCTTCAATAGAGTCATGTCGCCCTTAACGATAGGGGTGCCGAGGGGAGGCGCTCGGTCGCGCTCCCGCAGTTTCTTTGAGAGGGAGCGGCGGAATGTTTTTCTGGCTATACGGCGCTAATGGCGATAATGACTAATAGATGCGGCGGGAGCGGAGATGGTGAACGGAGCGCTGCCCTTCCTACTTCAGCGTGAAGTCGACACGGCTCGCCCTGATCTTTTCTTTCTTTTCCGGTGCAAGGGATTTCGGTTCAAGAATGAACACTCTTTCAGGTTCTACCTTCCCAGATTTCAGGATAACATCTTTCACCTTCATAGCCCTCTGAGAGGCGAGGGATCTCAAGTCCTCCTCTCTGACCTCGGTATGGGTCAACATAAGCTTTTCCATTTCGGGAACAGGAATATCTTTTGCCATCCCGAGAAAATTTTTAGGTTTGGGGAATGTCTCTGCTTTATAGGCCATTTTCAGATATTTGTCATATTCGGGAGGGTCGATTTTCACCTCATCCACCGGGACGGCAGGCTGTTCTTTCTTCATCATTTCCTTCAGCTTCCGCACCCTTATTTTTCTATTGAATAGAAGCTGCCTTAACCCTTCCCTGTCGTTTTCCATGTCCACGCGCCCCTCGATATCTAATTTGAGGGAGGGACGATCCTGGAGGGCCCCGGAGACGGTATCGAGTTTCTTCAGATTGGGTTCCGTAATGACCGTGCTTCCATAATCGAACTCTATATAGCTCAGTTCTTCCCCTCCCCCGAACACAGCCCCCAGGAGCGCAAAAGGCGAGGTAGCCGCTTTAGCGATCAGGTTAACGAGGATGTGCACTATGACGTGCCAGACGCTGAATTTCGGGTCGTCCAGACTTCCCGTGACAGGAAGATCCAGTTTGATCTCTCCCTTCCTGTCTTTCAAGAGGGCAACGGCCAGCTTGACCGGCAAATTGGTTGCCTGAGGGCTTGCGACTTTGTCGCCGAAGGTGAACTGATCGATGAAGATGTTGTTTTGAGAGTCGAGTTTCCCCTTAGAGATTGAATATTTGACGTCGAGGGAGAGCTTGCCTTTTTCGATGGCATAGCCTGCATATTTGCCGGAGTAAGGGGTTGCAGGGCTTAGATCCAGGTCATCGATGCGGGCCTTCAAATCCACAAAGAGGTCGTCTCTCAAAGGGTTGATCTTGCCTGTAATCTCAAGAGGGGCATAGTCATTGATCTTACCACGAAGCTCAACATCCGCCGTGGTGTTTTGCTCGGCAGAAAGCCCCGACACCCTTCCCCCCAACTCTGAGAGACGTGTAGAGAATTCCGGTTTGACCGATTTGTCTTCGAAGTCTATCTTTCCTCCCTGGAGAGCGACCTGATCGATCTTGATACTATTCGAAGGCGCTTTTTCCTCCGAAGAGGCGGCTGTCATCTTCTGAGGAGCAGGACGCGGCGTTTTCTCCGCCCCCGGTTCCTCAGCCGTCAGCACGTCCTGGAGATTGATCTTCCCTTGAGGATCGACCAGCACGAGGGTGTAGAAGTTGGTCAAAGAGACGCCTTTGATATCGATAGAGAGGGGCGCGTAGGCGACATTCAGATCGCTGAGCGAGAGGGATTCGAGTCTCAGCAGGTCCTCTCCGCTCGGCTTATCGATTGAAGAAAAGTTAGCTGCGGAAGCCGCCCCCTTGTAGGCGGCCCTTATTCCCTCTTTTTTGGTAGAGGTGAGAGAAAGCGTTCCATTTGTGGAAATAGCCCCTCCGGTAACTGTCAGCCTTGCCTCATTGGTGAAATAGGACTGGAAAGGAGCAATCTCAATGCCCTGCAGCCCTATCCTTAAGTTTGCGGAAAGGGGTTCTATGCCGACGGCGCCCGTAGCAGAGATGGTCCCTTTCTTATTCAAAAGGAGCGAGAGGGCAAGCCTTCCTTTGCTATTCTTCGCGGTCGAGATATTCTCCCCCCTTAACCTCAGGTTTTCCGCGATCAAGTCGACCGGGGCCGGAGTCGTCTGGTCCTCGACGCGAACGGTATACTTATCGACCAGCACCTGTTTTAGGGAGATAAGCCAGGGTTTTTCAGACTCAACAGGTTTTTCGCCGGCTCTTGGTTTCTTGGGCGGCTTTTCGGTCGCCGATGCCGGCGGGGTGAGCGTCAGGAGATTCACGTCGCCATTGCGTGACCTCTTGACGAGAAGCTCGCCTTTCTCCGTGGAGAAGCTTCCGATTGCAAACTTTCTCTTCGCGAGATTTAAGTCCGCCTCCTTGATCGAGAAATGCGGCACTCTAAGAAAGTCTCCTTTCTCCGCGGCTTTCTTGAGACGAAGAGCATCGAGAGTCAGGGAAATCTCCGAAAGATCGACCTCGGGTCCCTTCTGCCCCTTCGCATATCTGTAACGCGTTGAAAGGTCAAGGCGGCCATCTTCGACGTCAAAGAGAACGCTGTCTCTATAGAAAGGGCTGTACTTCTTGAGAGGAACAGAAGCAACCTCAAACATGCCTTCCGACCCGAGAGGGTCCAGGGAAAACTCACCCTCGACCTTGACGGATTCTTTGGCTTCGGTGCCGAGGGATAGAGCATAGGCTGATTTCTTATCCATACCGTTGCTGAAATGGTCGACCTTGAGGTCGATCGGGTCTATGCGCGTTGCAAAGGGTGTGACTCCGGAAAGGTCCGAAAAAGAGATCTTTCCACCTGCCAGTCGTATCTCGTCTATGTCCAGAGATAAAGGCGCCGCTTCCGCAATTTTCGTCGGAGCCGGTTTTTCCCCGCCTGCTTTAGGCAGGAGAGATTGGGCGTTGAGGACTCCCTTTTCGTCGCGATGGATTTCGACTTCGGGCGACTGAATCGACACTCTTGATAAGTGGATGATTTTGGAGAGCGGCTCCGACGGAGCAATGGAGACATTGAGTAGAGAGAGCCTGAAGAAAGGCTTATCCTTTTCGTCGTTCACAACGATGTTTTTCAAGGAGACCGTTCCCGCGACCGTGAGAGAAGGCTTCCTTGCTTTTGTTTCGAGAAAAGATATCTTTGCCGCCGCATCCGCGTAAGCCGAAACAACCTTAAACTGCATTTTCATGGGGACGTAAGCCAGGTAGTATGGGATATTGATATCTTTAATATCGACGTCAATAGAGGTTTCAAGGGAATCGGCGAAGGGCTTTGTCTTTCCCTGGAAGGCGTAGAGCGCGTCATCGATCTTGGCTGAACAATGAGGCTGGACGAACCTGTGAACGTAGGCAGGGATATTCGAGAGGAAGGGGATGCCTATCTTCAATTCCCTGACCGTATGTTTTCTGTTTTCAGGCCGGTCCAAGAAATCGATGCTCCCGTTTTCTATGCCGATGTTGTTCAGGGAGAATCTTAAAGGCTTGGCTTTCTCAGGGGAGGGCGGCGCCTTCTTCTCCAACAGATCAGAGAAACTATAGGATAGGTCCTGGTTACGGGTGATCCTTGCGTAAGGCCTGGTGAATCGCATCTCTTTAAGAATCAGAGCCATTTTGAGGGCGGAGAGGCTCCCGAAATTCAAAAATATTTCATCACAGGAGAGGAATGTCTCGGCGCCCGACCGATCTTTGACCAAGAGTCCTCTCATCGTTACGGAAAGCGTATATGGATTGGTCTTGATCTGGCTGATGGTCACTTCCCGAGCGAGATTCTTGGAAAGCTCTTTGGTTAAAATGGATTTCAGCACAGGAGGCAGAACAAAAAACCCTGCGACGGTGAAGACGGCAAAGAAGATGAGGAGTCCGATAAGAGCCTTCTTCGCTCGGGGCCTTATCTTCTTTTCATGAATGGCGGCAAATCTTGCGATCATAGGCTCACCTAAGGGTAGGGCCGCATGTGGCTATCGCACTGCCATTTCCAAATGATCAACGCCTTTTTGAGAGCAATCGGAGACGGCGCCATCGGGAGGGCGTCGCCCTTCCGCCGCGTCCGGTCTTCGGTGTCTATCTCATCTATGTAATCGGTAAAATGAGCGTTTTCAGGCTGGAGGACGCTATAGTCAAGAACAATCAGGCTAAGGCATGTCGGAAGCGAAGGCTTTGTTGCCTTGCCGCGCAATTCCCGGTTGTATTAGCGAAGAACCAGGCTCTTGAGCGGCGCCGGCGAGGCGACATTCCAAAAAAAGGGCGCCGCCACGTTCTTTGAAGAGCCCCCATAAAAAGGCCTTTGTCAAGAAAATGAACCTCCCCTCACAATTTTCTTTTGATAAAGTTGCCTATGCGGCCCTGGAAAGGCTATTGCAAGGCTGCATATCGGGTACTTGCGCTTATTTGGAGCTATCTTGGGGCGACCTGATTGGGATTTCGGGCTTTCAAAGAAGAACATATTCTCTTTCTCTGTAGACTTAACAAGCGGATCGTCTGGAAAAGAGCACTTATTTCTCAGGAATCCGTCAGTCAACTACGTCCCCGACCCCGTCCTTCTCCCGTCCGGAAGCCGTCCCATTCTCGCCGCCTTTTCTTCATACCTCGTCCTGATATTTTTAGGAGCGAGCCTGCTCACCATGCCGGCAATCGGCTGAATGTATTTCATAGTTCCGGAGCCTTTGAAGACACTGCTATGCGGAGGCATAAAGGCAATCAGCATCATCACCGCAACGGAAACGATAAGGCAACCCTTCGCCCCGCCCAGTATCCCTCCGCCGATCCTGTTCAAGATCCCCAGGCCGGCGGTGCTCATGAGTCTTCCCGCGATCCATCCGATTATCGAAGCGGTTATAATGCAGGCGATGAAGATGGCAAAGAAGCTGATGACGTTACCCATGGCCGGACGAAAGTCTGTCAGAAACTTCGACGCCAGGGGCCCATAGAACCTCATGGCTATCACGTACCCTGCTGCCACGCCCGCAAGGCCTACTGCCTGCCTCGCCAGACCCTTCCATAAACCACGGAGCGCCAATACGCCGATCACACCCAGAACGATAATGTCAAAGATACTCACGCACCCCTTTCTTTCTGCATGTCTCTTTGCCAAAGTGTATACCAAATTCCGGGAAAATGCGCGGAAATAGCAAAAAAGACCGGGGCCGTCCTTGCAAGAGGCTGTTGCTTGCAATCTGCGCCACTTGGTATAATGGAGGCAGCCATGAGTGACGACGCGCCACGGGGAACGCCGCTGACAGGCCCGCTTTTTTTACGGCACTTTCGACCAACGGCGAGCTATTGCGCGGTGGGAGGATGCGGGCTGGACTTTCCTCCACTGGACACAAGTCCCTGAGATCATGGGAGTGCTGGAAGGGCCTCCGAATAACATCATCTTTATCGACGAGACCGGATGGGCGTAACTACGTCCCCGACCCCGTCCCTCCCTGTAGATGGAACAAACCACGTCTATCTTTCTGAAAGAACGTTTCTCATCGAATGTACGTCGATACCGTCCTTTTAACGGAAAGCGTGAAATAGTTGTTGTAATTTTGCGGCACTTCTCTGATAATGGAAGACAGGAAGATGGCAGCGGAAAAGCCGACAGGGCAGGCCGGTAAAGGAGAACGGACGGAATGAAACAACGTACCCGCCGCCCGCACAAAATGTCACGAAAGAATGGTCTGTTTCTCGCGTGGATGGGGGTGCTCTGCCTTTTAGCAGCGGTCCTTCTGAGGATATTCAAGACATGGCGGAGTATCTGGTAGATGTTGATGTGAGACTGGGAGACCAGTTGGCGGCAATGCCCCCCTTGACCCCATATTCCCCTGAGGCGATGCGGCTTTTTCTGGCGGGGAGGGTGAGCGTTGTTGAGGATGGGAGGGATGGGTCCCCACCCCTGCGCTTATGTCTTCTCGACGCACCTGGCAGACACTGTAAAAACGAAGCGCGAATATGATTCATCCGGTTGATGCGTACTTCCTGAAATGGACAGCGGAACGTTTTTCTTGCAATACAACATTGATAATGGTAATTATTAAGGGTCGCGACCAACTGCCACGTCGTTGAAGGGAGCCATCTGCTCCAACTAAATAAGGAGATAGATCAATGACTCAAAAGAAGAAAGTGGTTGCCCAAATACCCGGTACAGGGAGAAGGGGGATGTGGCCGAGCGCTATGCCATGGGAGTTCGAAGCCTTGTCGCCTATCGCTGAGATACATGAAGTAGTAGCTGAAAACGAAGAGGAATTTATCAAAGGCGCCAAGGATGCGGACGCCATTATGACCACCCCGGGGATACTCATCTCCGGGAATATCATCTCTCAACTGGATAAGTGTATTGTCATCGGTGCAGGCAGCGTCGGTGTGGATAAGGTGGATGTGGATGCTGCTACGGATAAAGGCATTGTGGTGACCAATGTCCCGGATGTTTTTATCGAGGAGGTTGCAGATCAAGCCCTAATGCTCATTCTGGCTGCCGCCCGACGGGTTAAGGAGCAGGATTTATTGGTGAATCAAGGCGAATGGGTTAAAGGAAGACCTATCCTCAGTCGAATTCCAAGATTATGGGGGCAGACCTTGGGCCTGATTTCATTTGGCAATGTAGCCAGAGCCGTGGCCCGAAGGGCAATACCTTTCGGATTTCATATTATTGCCAATGATCCCTATGTGTCTGAATTAAAAATGACTGCGGAAGGGGTCGAGTCCGTATCTCTGAACGAGTTGCTGGAGCGTTCCGATTATATCTCGATGCACCCCCCCCTTAATGATGAAACCTATCATATGATATCAACGGATGCTTTTAGGGTCATGAAAGACACCGCCATCGTTATTAATACAGGTCGCGGTCCAACCATTGACGAGGTCGCGCTGATCCGGGCCCTTCAGGACGGCGAGATAGCCGCAGCCGGATTGGATGTCCTCGAGATAGAACCTCCGGCCCCGGATAATCCTCTTCTGAAGATGTCGAATGTGATTATTACCCCCCACGTAGCCTCAGCCTCGACCCGTATGGGGCCTGAGACCCGACGGCGAGTCGGACGCGAGATCGCGTTGGTCCTGCGCGGGAGATGGCCAATGAGTTGTGTCAACCCAACCGTATTGCCGCGAGTGCCCCTGGAACGGTGGCAACCCTATCCTATGGAGAGAGGTCCCAACCGGTAAGGCCGGTAAAGTTCAGGCGCCGGACCGCCATCCCTTCAAGGAATAACAGGCAGAGGCGGTGATTGGAGAATAGCGCGAGACTATCTTACAGAGGCAACCTATGAATCTCCTGACTATCCTCAAGAAGCATACAGACTACTCGGTCCGGAGCATTCAGATCCTCTTTGAAGAGTTCTCGGATGATGAATTCAAAAACGCTTCCGGCAGGGTCTTGGAAAAAAATGATGCGATCCATACCGTTTCCGTCTCTGGCGTCCAGACCGTGGAAGTGTATACTCATGTTGATGATGTTCCTGACGTCTTGAGAGAACAAGAGGCAAGCGGTAAATACCCGGGCCATCGTTCGAGGAGGCAGCACGTGGACCTAAGGCACAGGGTTGAAGAGGAGATCGTTCATTTGAACCCCCGGCTGGAAGAACTGGCCGAGGGAGAGATCGAACTGATTTCTGTCGACGAAAAGACAGGTACGGTCACGCTGCGAATCTTTGGCGGCCGGCTTCACTGATGCGGGCACAATGCCCTCAGTCTGTGGGCTGAAAAGCTATTGAAAGAGGCTGTTCCGGAAGTCCACGAGGTAAACACAGTCGACTATGCCGTGGAGACCCGTCCGAAGGCTTAAGTACATTTCAGGCGGCATTCGTCACCTGGCTTTCATAAACAGCATGAAAGAGTTGTGAAGCCCACCTTTTGCATCTGATGCAACTTAGATTATCTCCCGTCGGTAGAGCGGGCGCGGTCGGCCGGACCGGGACCCGGCCGGCAGTTTCTTCCTGAATGCGAGCGGCGGAATGCTTTTCTTGCCAACAGGACTATTCGGACGGATAGGACGCATAAGACCGATAAAAAATTTCCCCCGAATGACGGCAATGAGGGTGATGCGGAATAAATACTCCTAGAAACGGCCGCTTTCCCCACCGTACCTTCCGGCATCGATCATGGTTGTGCTCGATGCCGGATCGGGGGGACGACGGCCTCATGGAGGGATGCTCAAGATGTGGATGCATTGTGAGCCGCGTAGACCGGAGGCGTACTGAACGTACGTCGGAGGTCACGCGGCGCAGCCCGGCGCCAAAGATCGCGATTCCGAACAGGCCGTCGTCCAAACGACAAGAAAGAGAGAAGAGAAGAGAAAAGAGAAGGAAGAGAAAAGAGAGAGCGTTCAGCGCACCGCCGCGCCAGGCAGCCACAGATAGTAGAAGCCAGGAGTCAGGGGCGGGATAACCCCCTCCAGCCCCATCTCGATGAGGGGCGGCACTCCGCCCCCATAGGCGGCGGCCGAGGTATTGTAGAGGTTGTCGTTCGCGTTTTTGGCGCGGCGATAGACAACGACCTTGGCGTCTTTGGGGAGGCCCGCCAGCTCCTTGGCCTGGCTCAGGGCGTCTGTGAGGTATCCGACGGAGTCTACGAGCTTCAACTGCACGGCCTCGGGCGCGAGATAGATGCGGGCCCTCGCGATCCCTGCCATCTCTTCCGGTCCTATGTGGCGGCGGAGGGCGACGAGGTCGAGGAACTTGCCGGCCAAATCGTCGATAAGCCCTTGCATGATCTTCTGTTCTTCGGGGGTAGACGGACGGAAGGGAGACCCTATGTCTTTCTCGCTGCCTGACTTGTTTACCTCTACGGCAATGCCGAGCTTGTCCATGAGTCCCGCGATTTTCGGCTCAATCAGGATGACCCCGACCGATCCCGTGATAGCCGTAGGATGCGCCACGATGCGGTCTGCGGCAAGGGCCGCGTAATAGCCCCCCGACGCGGCGACGTCCATCAGGGCGGCAACGACCTTCGCGCCGGTCCGCTCCTTGAAGTCCATGATTTCATGATAAAGGATGTCGCTGGCGGTAATCGAGCCTCCCGGAGAGTCGATTTCGAGGAGCACCGCTTTGATCTCCTTGTCTTTCTCCGCGCGCCGCAGCCGGGAGACCACTTCCCCGACCTGGCTCGGCCGCTCGTCCAGGAGGCCCTTTTTCGGCGTATCCGAGAGAAACCCCGTGATGGGGATTACAAGTACTTTGCCGGTCTCCGCGCCTTCCAGGATGAATTCCTTCAGGGGCTCTTCGGACGGGACGCCGAGCTGGACCTTGAGATTGACGCAGGCGCCGGTCGATAGGGCCATGCTCGCCGCCAGCAGGGCGAACAGGAAAAAGCGAAGGCTCATTCGATCATTCCTTTTTTTCCGCGCTCATCGGCGCGCAGGATCGTTTCGCCTGACCGGCCCCTAAAGGCTGTCGGCTAATGCCGCTGCTCGCGGGCCCCAGACGTGAAGGGAATACCTCTCCTCCGCGATCTCCCTCGCCCTTCTGCCCATGCGCGTTCTCAGGGCCGCATCGTGCATGAGGCGATCTATGGCCTCGCGCCATCCCTCTATGTCCCGCCTTAAGAACCCGCTCATGCCCTCTTCTATGATTTCTCGTGAAACCCCGAAAGGGTGCGAGAGAGAGGGGAGACCGGCGGCGCAATATTGTATCAGCTTCAACCCGCACTTGCCCCGCGACCAGATATCGTCCCTCACCGGCATGATGCCGATGTCAAAGCTGAGGAGCATCTCTTTTTCCTTCTCTCCGCTCCACTTCTCGAAAACCGTCCGCGCCCCCATGGTCGCGGGCGGTTTGTCGGCCACTATCTTGAAAATAGCGTTGCCCGGGGGTGAGACAAAAAGCGGCGCTATGTCGGAAAGATACCGGAGGGTCGAGGCGCCGCCGATCCAGCCGACGACGGGGTGTTCGGCAAGGAGATGCTCCTTTACCGGGTAATCGGCCGTGTCGACGACGGTGGGGACGTAAAAAACGCCTTCCTTCCTGTATTTCTTCGCCTCTGACACGAGGAAATCATTCCCGCAGAAGACCGCGTCCGACAGCCTTGTCATGCTTCCGAACCTTCTCCTCCTCGTTGCGCTTTCCTTCCTTGTCCCGTACATGATCGCGTCATCGAAATCGAATATGATTTTCTTTCCGAATGTCCTTAAGATGCGCCGTTTTACGAGGTTAGGGAGGAGCCGCTGCACGAGGACGACGTCGGCGCGGCGAAGGGCCTCAACAAGGGCCGGGACGCCCGCCTTCGTGGTCAGGCAGCCGACTTCGAACCCGCTCTTTTCGAAATAAGGGAAATATTGCTGGATCCTGTAGCCGTTCGGGTTTACTTCGGCCTGAATATTGTGCGTAAAAAATAGGATCCTCTTCTTCATGGGACTGCCGTAATATACCATATTCCAAGGGTTTACGGCAGATGCGCCCTACCCTACCCGTACCTGGTCCTGAAGAACTGATAAAAGTAGACAAAGGCAAGGCCGAAGATCGCGTGATTGACGAGGCCCGCGAGAAAGGCCCATCCGCCCAGGAGATTGGTCATGTAAAAGCCGGGGGCAGGCGCCTGGCCTCCCCGGATGCCGGCGTGGACCGCCGGCAGGAAACCGAGAAAAAGCCCCACGATCAACCATTGGACGGCGCCGAAGAGGAGGCCGAACCGGTAGCCGATCCACCCGATGTCCGCGCACCATAGGGCGGCATAGACGAGGCCGGAAACGACGCCCCCGGCGAGGAGAAGGACGAACCCCAGTCTTTCGTTCCTGCTTCCCGTGAACATCGCGCCGAGGTAGTGCTCCATGCCCATGAGATTCATTGTCGTGAGCCTGGTGATTACCCAGAAAATAAGCGTCGCGACGAGACCGGCGATGACGGCGCCCGAATAGCTCATTTGTCGATAAGCCCCTCTCAGGTAGCTTATTCATGGCGGCGCCCGTTTTCAAGGCAACGCCGCACGTAAGCTAAAACAGGCGGTTTTCCGTGGAGGGGGCGCTTAAGGCCAGCGATAACCGAGCGAAGCGAGCTGAGCGGGGAGGCCGGGCACCGCCAAGCGGTCGTGGCTTTGCCCGTCGAGGGGGCGCTTAAGCCCCAATAATTGCGCGCCCGTCCTTGCAAGGCGCGGGCCTGATGTATAGGTTTCCTGCAATGGCGAAATTCTCCCGTCGTCAGTTCCTCAAAACGTTGGGCTTTGCAGGAACGGCCGCCCTTGCCGGTTGCTCCCGGCCTGCCCGCAGCCTCATACCGTACGTGATCCAGCCTGAAGACATCGTCCCCGGCGAGGCGACGTGGTACGCCAGCACGTGCAGGGAGTGTCCCGCGGGCTGCGGCATTCTCGTCAAGAACAGGGACGGCCACATCATCAAGGTGGAGGGGAACCCGCAGCACCCGGTCAATGCGGGCAGGCTCTGTCCCAGAGGGCAAGCGTCCGTCCAGGGCATCTACAACCCGGACAGGTACAGCCGGCCGATGGCGAGGGACTTAAATGGCAAGCTGAGGCCCATCTCCTGGGAGGAGGCCGTAAAGAGGGCGTCAGACGGTTTGAGGGGCGCCCGGCGGAAAGTCGTCTTCATGTCCCACCTCATGACCGGCTCGGAAGCAGACCTTGCCCGCCGCTGGGCGGACGCCGTGGGCGGTCAGTACGTCGTCTACGAGCCGTTTGCGTACGAGGCCCTGCGGAAAGCCAATCAGATCGTCTTCGGCGACGACCGGATACCTGACTATCGTATCGATCAGGCCGATTTCCTCATTTCCTTCGGGGCGGATTTCCTCGAGACCTGGATCTCGAACGTCCGGTTCACCCGTCAATTCACAGCTTTTCACTCACCGAAGCAGGACCGGAAGCACCTGTTCGTCTACGTCGGACCGCGGCTTTCGATGACCGGGGCCAATGCGGACTACTGGGTGTCCGTACCTCCGGGCGGCGAGCGCTATGTGGCCCTCGGCCTGCTGCACGTACTGGCGCAGCAAGGCGGAACACACATCCAGGACGCCGGGCTTCCGTCGGCCATTTCGACCTTCACCCCGCAGGCGGTTGAAGAAAGGACAGGGGTAAAGGCGAACGTCATAACGGCCCTGGCCCAGCATTTTTCCCGCGCCCGGCAACCTCTCGCCCTCAGCCAGGGGATGGCTTTTCAGGACCCTGACGCCTATGAGACGGCCGTTGCCGCCAACCTCCTGTGCGCCGTGTCGCCCGGCAGCCGGCAGCTTCTCGATTTTTCCCGCCCGATGTCCCTCGGCGAGGCCGCGCCTGCCTCCGACATCAAGACGCTGGTCGACCGCATGGCGGCCGGAGAGGTAGGTGCACTGATAGTTTACGGCGCCAACCCCGTGTACAGCCTGCCTGCTTCCTGGGGCATCGAGAAGGCCCTCGAGAAAGTCCCCGTGATAATAAACCTTTCAAGCTTTCCCGATGAAACCGGCCAATTCGCCGCTCTCGTCATGCCCGCCGACACTTTTCTCGAATCCTGGGGAGATTACAGCCCCCAGCCAGCCGTGACCGGTCTTCTCCAGCCGGCCATGGGACGCCCGTTCGATACGAGGCCGCTGGGGGATATCCTCCTTGCCTTGGGAAGGGCCGCCTCGGGACAGGCGAGATTCCCCGAGAAGGATTTCTATGAAGTCCTGAGAGGCGCCTGGGCGCAGAAAGCCGGGGCGCGGCCGGGAGGTCCCTCCGGCGAAGCATTTTGGCTCGAAAGCCTCGCACGCGGGGGCGCCTGGCAGGAGGGGAAAAATGAGGCGCCGGGCCGGACAAAGGGAACGTCCTTCGCCTTTTCGGCGCCTAACCGGCCCGGGGACGAAAAAAAAGAGAATACTTTCGATTTCTTCATTTACCCCACGATCCAGTTCTTTGACGGGCGCCTCGCGAACCGCCCCTTCCTGCAGGAGATGCCGGACCCGGTCACCATGATAACCTGGGACGGCTGGGTGGAGATCAATCCGGAGACGGCGAACAAACTGAACATCCAAAAGGGGGACATGGTCGCGATCCGCGCTGGCGGCAAAACGGTCGAGGCCCCTGCCTTTCCATATATGGGCATCCCCGCCGGGGCCCTCGCCATGCCGATCGGCCACGATCACGCCGGTGCCTTCGGTCGGTACGTCGCCGACGGCGCCTCGGGGGACCCAAGGGACCTCCTGACCGGGCAGCTCGATCGGGCGGGCGGGCTGATCGGGACGGTCGCAGGGGTCACGATCGAGAAGACAGGCCGCTTCGTCGCGGTTGCCAATACGGACGGCAACGCCTACCAGCATGGGCGCAGACTGGCCAGGAGCATCACCCTGGCCGAATATCGCGCAACCCTGGGAGGCGCCCCGGAAATCACCCTTCCTTTGCCTTCAGGGTGGCGCAAAGATAGGGATTTTTATCCGGCCCACGAGCACGTCGGCTACCGGTGGGGCATGGTCATCGATCTGGACCGGTGCATCGGCTGCCAGGCGTGCGTGGTGGCGTGCTACGCCGAGAACAACGTGGGGCTCGCCGGGAAGAAGAACATTCTTCTCGGGCGCGTGATGTCGTGGCTCCACATCGAACGCTATTTCGAGCAGGAGCAGCCGTTTGTCCGTTTCCTTCCGATGCTCTGCCAGCACTGCGACTCCGCCCCCTGCGAGTCGGTCTGCCCGGTATTTGCCCCCCAGCACAGCCCTGAAGGCATCAACAACCAGGTCTACAACCGCTGCATAGGGACGCGCGACTGCAACGAGAACTGTCCGTGGAAGGTGCGCAGGTTCAACTGGTTTACGTGGAAGCGCGACCATCCCTTAGAGTGGCAGCTCAACCCCGATGTGACCGTACGGGAGAAGGGCGTGATGGAAAAGTGCTCCTTCTGCATTCAGCGCATCGTCCAGGCAAAGACGGTCGCGACAAGCCAGGGCCGGACAATCAGGGACGGGGAATTCACCACGGCGTGCGCCCAGACATGCCCGGCCGACGTAATCGCTTTCGGGAGCTTCATGGACCCTGAGAGCAGGGTCTCGAAGCTCCTTAACCAGGCGAGGGGCTACCAGGTCCTCGGTCGTTTGAATACAAAGACCGCCGTAATTTACCTGAAGAAGATCACCCGGGAGATATGATGCCGGAAAAAGAACCTGAGCTCGCGGTGAAATTCGAGGAAGCGGACGATGAAATCCTCGGGACCCTCCGGAAGCCGTCACCCGTCTTCTGGTTTCTCGCTTTCGCGCTCTTGCTCGCCGGCCTCTACGGTCTCACCGCGTGGGGCTACGAAATCGCAACCGGCATGGGCTCGACGGGCCTGCGGCCGCCCGGCGTCAACTGGGGCATCTTCCTCGCCAATTTCATATTCTTTATCGGCCTCGCCCACTCGGGGACCCTTATCTCGGCGATCCTCTACCTCTTCCGGGCGCGCTTCCGCACCTCGATCAACCGGAGCGCGGAGGCGATGACCATGATCTGCATCGCCCTGGCCAGTTCTTACCCCCTGATCCATCTGGGCAGGAGCTGGATCTTTTACTGGCTTCTCCCCTATCCGAACCAGAGGCAGATATGGCCCGATTTCATCTCGCCCCTCATCTTCGATTTCCTCGCCGTCTCGACGTACTTCACTGTGAGTCTGATTTTCTTTTATACAGGTCTCATCCCGGATCTGGCGATAATCCGCGACCGCGCGACCGGCCTTTGGCGCAAGATTTACGGCTACTTCGCTCTCGGCTGGACGGGGTCGGCTACCCAGTGGCGCCACTACGCCGCTTCCTACCTGCTCATCGCGGGCCTCGCGACGGCCCTGGTGATCTCCGTGCACACCGTCGTCTCCTGGGACTTCGCCCTTCCCATTCAGCCCGGCTGGCACAGCACAATTTTTCCACCCTATTTCGTCGCGGGGGCCATCCATTCCGGCCTTGCCATGGTCCTTACCCTGCTCGTGCCGATGCGGCGCATCTTCAGGGTAGAGAACATCATCACGAAAAGGACCCTGGAGCTGATCGCCGAGACGATGCTCCTCACCGGCGCGATTCTCGGATACTCCTATGCCGTCGAGAACTTCATGGCCTGGTACAGCGGCGACGTGATCGAGAGGCAGACCTTCTGGTTCAGGGCCACCGGCTACTACGGGTGGATCTTCTGGCTCGTTGTATTCTGCGTGGTCCTCGTCCCACTGTTTTTCTTCTCCAGGAGGGTCCGCACCTCGCCGCTTATGCTCTTTGTCATCTCGATCATCGTCAACATCGGCATGTGGTGGGAGCGCTTCATGATCGTCATCCAGTCCCTGGCGCAGAACTATCTCCCCTACCAGTGGGGCTTTTACTGGCCCAACTGGATCGAGCTCGCCTGGACGCTGGCGACCTTCTGTTTCCTCCTTTTCGCCTTCATGTTCTTCGCGAAGTTTTTGCCTTCCATCCCGATTTCGGAGGTGAAGAAAGAGGCCGGCATGCCCATGCGCAAGGGAGGATTCTACCGTGAGGAGTGACCGGCTTGTCCTCGCCGTTTTCCCCTACGTGGACCAATTCCTCGCTTGTCTGAAGACTTTGAAGGAAAAGGAGTATGTCATAGCCGACGCCTTCTCGCCGGTCCGCCTCCCCGAGATGCAGGAGGTCGTGACGCGCAAGCCGAGCCGGGTTCGCGTCTTCACCCTCATTGGCGGCATCATGGGCGGGTGCGGCCTTGTCGGTCTCGCCGTTTACGCGCACCTCAGCTTTAAGCTCATCGTCTGGGGGAAACCGGTCCTGGCCTGGGTCCCCTGGGTAGTTGTAGCTTTCGAAGGCACGATTCTTTTTGCCTCCCTTTTCGCCTTCATTTCCTGGGTGTTCTGCTCGGGCCTGCCGCAGCCGGGAACGAACCCCGGCTATAGCCGCGAGTTCTCGGGCCGCAAATTCGGCATCTTCGTGAGCGTGGCCGCCGAAGGCGCACAGGAGCTCGAAAAGCTCCTGAAAGAGCACGGGGCCGAGGAGGTGCGTCCTGACGCCGCCCGATGAGAGGGATATTTATGCGAAAGCGCCCGTGAGCTGGATTGCCGTCTCCCTGACCCTCACCGTTGCCGGCGCCGCGGCTTTTCTCTATGGCGCCTCAGGCCGGTACGCGCTCAGGGCCTGGCAAGTTTTTACGGTCAACTACGTGTTCTGGGCGGGCCTCGCCTTCGGCGCCGTCATTTTCTCGGCGGTCCTCAACCTCTCGAAGGCCGTATGGGGAAGGCCGATAAAGCGCCTGGCAGAGGCTTTCAGCGCCTATCTTCCCGTCTCTTTCCTCCTCTTCTGGGGGTTCCTGGCCGGGAGAGAGACGGTCTTCCCGTGGATAGCGAGACCCGTCCCAGAAAAAGGGGCATTCCTGAATGCGCCCTTCATGTTCGCCAGGGAAGGGGTTTGCCTCCTCGCCCTTACCGTGCTTTCTCTCCTGTTTGTCTACTACTCGGTCGAGGCGGACAGGGCGTGGTTGAGAAACGGCCGGCCCCGGGTCGGGACCGAATATCCCTGGTCGGGCCTTTTTCGCGCCCAATGGCGTCTTTCCCCGGTCCTGCCCGCGGCCTACGCCTTTATCCTTTCCCTCCTCGCGATCGACCTCATCATGAGCCTCAGCAGCGAGTGGTACAGCACCCTCTTCCCCGGCTACTACTTCATCGCATCCTTCTATTCGGCTGTAGCAGCCATCTACCTGTTTGCGCTGGCGGCGAAAAACAGGCTCGGCATCGACAGATATCTTTTTCCTCGCCAATTCCACGACCTGGGGAAGCTGACCTTCGGCTTCGCCATCTTCACCGGTTATCTTTTCTACGCGCAACTGCTGGTGATCTGGTACGGCAACCTGCCGGAGGAGACAAGGTTCGTCATCCTCAGGACTAAGCTCGATCCGTGGAAAGGGTGGGCCTGGGCCGTCCTCTTCAGTGTCTTCCTCATCCCTTTCTTTACCCTGCTCAGCAGAAAAATCAAGATAAAGCGCGTCCCCATGATCGCGCTGACCTGCATGATACTGGCCGGCTTGTGGATGGAGCGGTTCCTGCTCGTCGCGCCGTCGCTCTGGGCGCCCAGGCCGGGCATTCCTTTCGGCATCCTCGAAATACTCGTCTCCGCAGGGTTTTTCGGCCTGGTCTGGCTTTGCGTCACGACGTTCTTGTCGCATTTCCCGGTGCTCCCCGTATCGGACCCGTTGTTCCACAAGTTCCTCACCGAGAGCGAAGGGAGCATGAAACCGTGAAAAGCGAAAGAGAAGCCAAGGGGATAAGCGAATTGAGGTCGAGCGGAAAACTATGGCCGATGCGGAAAAAAGAAGAGGCGGCAGGGCCGCTATGAAATCGGGGCGCATCTGGCTGCTCGTGGGAGGTCTCTTGTTTGCGTTCCTCTTCTTCTTCTACGGCGCTTATCCGGCCCTGAGGGTTGGACCCGAACAGCCTATCCCTTTCAGCCACCGCGTTCACGCGGGGGTAAAGGAGATCAATTGCCGCTTCTGCCACTCGTACGTGGAACGTTCCCGGGACGCGGGGATGCCGTCGGTCGAAAAGTGTTTTTTCTGTCACGACTACGTGATACCCATGCACCCTGAGATAAAGAAGGAGAAGGCCTTTTTGGAAGCGGGGAAGCCCGTGCCGTGGAAACGCGTCTTCTGGGTCCCGGAGTTCGTCTTCTTCCGCCATCAACCCCACGTGTCATGGGCGGGGCTCGACTGTTCGGAGTGCCACGGAGACGTTAAGAGCATGGATAGACTGGCCGGGCTGGACTTCCAGATGGGCTTCTGCATCACATGCCACAAAAAGATGTACGCCCAGACGGACTGTTGGCTGGGGTGCCACAGGTGAGAGGGGAGAGAGGAGTGTCCCCGATCAAAGCTTGCTGGAAGGTGGAGAGGAAATTGAAAGGCGAAAGGGGAAAGTTGAGAGGGGAGAGGGGAGTAACTGCGGGGAAACCCCGACAAAGTCTGGATCGGGGACACCCCTCCGAAAAACAAGCGGCGAGAGGAGTGTCCCCACAACCATTCTCCGAGAGGAGTGTCCCCGATCAAAGCTTGCTGGAGGGATGAACATGGATGACTCGTACAAGACTATCGCCGGCTTCTTCCTTTCCTCGGCGGTCTGGTTCGTCATCTTCGCCCTCGGCGGCTTTATCCTTGCGTCCTCGATGGTCGCGCCCGACCTCTTCCTCTACAAGAACGTCCCGTGGCTTATGTTCGGCCGGGTGCGGCCGGTCCATACGAACGGCATGATCTTCGGGTTCGTCGGCTCTGCCCTGATGGGGGCCATGTACTACTATGTGCCGCGCCTCGTCCGCGCTCCCCTCTACAGCCCGCTTATGGGCCGGCTCACCTTGTGGATGTGGAACGCGGCCGTGGCGGCGGGAAGCGTCACCCTCCTTCTCGGTCTTAGCCAGAGCCGGGAATATGCGGAATGGATCTGGCCGATCGACATCCTCGTGCTCATAGCCTGGGCCGTCACGTTCTGCAACCTGTTCATGACCGTGCGGGCGAGAAAAGAGAAAACCCTCTACGTATCCGTCTGGTACGCCCTTGCCTCCATCATCTTTATCTGGTGGATCTACTTTTTCGGCAACGCTGTCTGGCATCCATACACCGGCGCGATCACCGGGATGGCCGACGGCATCCTCGCCTGGTTCTACGGTCACGGGATAGTAGGTCTCTTTCTCACGCCGCTTGCTATCGCCGTCTCCTATTACATCATCCCCATCGCCACGGGAAAGCCTCTTTTCAGCCATACGATCTCGCTCGTCGGCTTCTGGTCCATCCTCATTTTCTACCCCCATATCGGGGCGCACCACCTGCTCCAGACGCCCATCCCCACCTGGCTCAAGGTGGTCGCGGTGACGGGTTCGGTGGGCATGCTCCTGCCCGTGCTGGCCGTGCTGGTCAATTTGTGGCTGACCATGAAGGGAAGGCTGGACGTGCTTCACGCGAACATAGGGGGGAAGTGGGTCTTTGCCGGCCTCGTCTGGTACCTGATCGTTTGCCTCCAGGGGCCTTTCCAGGCCCTCCCGATCATCCAGCGCGTCACGCACCTGACAAACTGGGTGATAGGCCACTCGCACATCGCCGTGCTCGGCTTCTCGGGCTTTATCGGCATCGGGGCCGTCTACTTCCTCATCCCCCGCCTGACGGGAAGACCCCTCTACAGCAGGAAGCTCGCCGACATCCAGTATTGGCTTGTCCTCATCGGGCTGGGGGGCTTCTGGCTCTCTCTTACCGCGGCCGGCCTGATCCAGGGCAACAACTGGCTGAACGGCGAGACCGTTTACAGGGTGCTGCCCGAGCTGCACCCCTATTTCATCTTCAGGCTCATCTTCGCCATGCTCATTCTAGTCGGGGCCTTCATCGGCCTCTACAACATCCGCATGAGCCTCTACAGCAAGCGTGTGGGAACCAGGGAGGAAGAGTCGTGAGAATGTCCGTAGGGCTCATTGTCATCGGGGGACTAATCGTCTTTGGCGCGGTCCTCCTCATAGCGGTCATCCTCCCCTGGATGACGATCCCCGACGAGCCTTCCGATATATACCGCCCGAGGACCGCCCTCGAGGAGGAGGGAAGGAAACTCTATATCGCGAACGGATGCACCTTCTGCCACACCCAGTTCATCCGCTCCATAGATTGGGGCCACGGAGCGGAGCGCGTTGCCCGCGCCGGCGACTATGTTGCCGACCAGCCCCACCTCCTCGGCACGGAGAGGACGGGGCCCGATCTCTCCCAGGAAGGAGGGGAGCGTCCGGATGACTGGCATCTCGCCCACTTTACGAATCCGAGGTTCACGAGGCCGGAGTCGATCATGCCCGCTTTCGAGTTTCTCGGCCCTGAGAAGATACGCGCCCTCATCGCCTACAAGCAATCCCTGGGCTTTAGGATGGCCGACATCCGGGTCAGCCGGCAGCGGTACTGGAAGACTCAGGCAACCTCGGCCTATGAAGCCGGTCCGGACAGGAACATCGACTGGCTTCATTCCTGGGTCCCCGACGGATGGAAAACCCTGCCTAACCCCTACCCCACGACGGATCAGGGCCTTGCCCAGGGGAAGCGCATCTACCAGAGCTTCTGCATCGGGTGCCACGGTCCGATCGGAGACGGCATGGGTCCGGCTGAAAGGCATCTCTACCCTCCTCCACTCAATTTCACTATCCTCAAAGGCAGGGGGATAACGGGCGGCATCCTTTACTATCAGATCATGAACGGCATTACCGGGACGGCGATGATGTACTTCAAGAAGGAGCTGGAGTCGGAAAAGATCTGGAACGTGGGCAATTACGCGGCGGTAAACTTTATCGGAGAGACGGACGCGGGCAAACCCCCAAAAGGCATCCCCGCGTCCTATGAAGGATCGGAGGGCACAAAATAATGGCGCTGGGTCTGATTCCATGGTTTTGTTTGATGACCGCGGGCCTTGCGGCGAGCGTGGCGCTCCTGTTCTGGGGTATGAGGAGCGGCCAGTTCGCCGATCAGGAGCGGGCGAGGTATCTGCCCCTCAGGGGCGAAGAGACACTTCCGGAAGAAGGCCGGAGAGGCGCGTTTCCCCGCCAGGTCTACGTCCTTGCGGGGTTGGTCGCCGCTTTAGGCGGCGCCTTCGCGGCGACCCTGGGAATCGCGGTCTTCAAATGACGAGGGGGTAACGATGCGCTTTTTCCCTCTTCAGGACTACCAGCATTGGCTCCTATCCGTTTTTCTCGGGCTTGCTCTAGCGATCCTGATCTACCTCGCCTTCAGGAGCTACGGGCATTCCAGGGCGCGCGCGGGCGAGAGGGCGAACGAGGAATTCGATTATCCGGACGGCCTCAGGGGAAAGGACTTCCCCACGCCGCCCTTCATCCTGTTCCTCTATTGCGGGTTTGTTGTCTGGGCGATCTTTTATGTGATCTTCATCGGCATTCGTTCCGGACCTTTCTAACAAGGGTAAGAGATGGAAGAGAACGTCAGGGAGGCACAGGAAACGGAGAAAGGAACAGGTCGCACAGGCGCCGAAGCAGAGACGGATGAGGAGCGGAAGTTTCGACGCATGGTCTTTCACGGGTGGATCATCGTCTTCGCCATTGCGGCGCTCTTCGTGGCGTACGGGTTCCTGGCCTTTTTCATCATCGGCGACAAGGGGCCTCCCGACTGGGACTACGGCAGCATAAGGGATGTACCGGCCCAGTCCGTCTACTCTACTTATCCCTACAGTGAGCACGCCGGGGCGCCCGAGCCTCAGCATGTCAACCGGCCTCCGGCAGATGCGACGATCGATAGGGCGGAAGCGCATGCGCCGCCAAAGCCGGAAATAGGAGACCGAATACGGTGAAAACCGGTCATTGTTTCTCGAGGCTCACGGCCGCCTGCCTGCTGCTCGTTTCTCTGGCGATGGCAGCCGGATGCGACTACGCCCGCATGTACGACCAGGAGTCGGTCCGCACTTACAAGAAGGAGATGCCTCCCGCGGACCAAAGGACCGTCCCCGTTGAAGACGGCTTTCAGGCGCTCCTGACGGCCGATCCGAAGTCGCTGAAAAACCCCGCATCCGTTGACGCCCGGTCTGTAGACCGGGGGAAACAGGCATACGGATATTTCTGCGTGCAGTGCCATGGGCCGCGCGCCGATGGATGGGGCACGGTCGGGCAGAGCTTTTCCCCTCTCCCTACGGACCTGGCGTCAACAAGAGTGCAATCAGAGGGCGACGGGCAGCTCTACGCGCGGATCAGGCTCGGCTTCCTGCGTCATCCCCGGCTCTACACGACCATATCCGAGCCGGACGCCTGGGCCGTGGTCGATTACATACGCACCCTCGCAGGGCGGAAGCGGTGATCGAACGGACCGGCCAGGCGCTGCGCGATAGGGACAGGGCGTTGGCGTCGCCCGGATCTCCCCGGTCCCGGGAATCGTGCGCCCTCTGCGGCCTCCCCCTCGGAGGAAAGGCAACCGGCGATGCAGCCGGACCGGATAGTCTTCGCTTCTGCTGTCACGGGTGCCGTCAGGTCTTTCTCCTCCTCTCCGCAGCCTCAGGCGTGCTTCCGGATAATTTCCGCGAAACGGAACTCTACCGGTTATGCGTCGAATCGGGCATCATCCCGTCGCCCTCGGCAGGATCGCCGCAGCCGACCGCAACGGATGCGCACGCCGTGCTTCCTTTAGAACTCTCGTTTGCGGTCGAAGGCATGTGGTGCCCGTCCTGCGCCTGGCTGATCGAAGAGGTGTTGCGCCGCACGGCCGGCATCGCGGCAGCGAAAGTCTCTTTCGTCTCCGATCGCTTGCGTCTGACTTATTTTCCTCACATCATCTCCCCCGACGAGATTGCCGAGAGGGCCGCACGGCTAGGATACCGGCTGTCCGTGGCCGGGAACAACGGCGCCGACCAGGGGAAGCAAAACCAGATCCGGCTGGCCGTCGCCGCAGTCCTTGCCTGCAACATCATGATGGCTTCCGCCGTCTTTTACGGTCTGGTCGACGTGCCAAAGGCAGTAGTCAGGAGCTTCTCGTACCCTGTCCTTGTCATGGCGTCCTTCGTCCTTTTCTATTCCGGATTGCCTATCCTGAAGCGGGGATTTGCATCGCTCTTCTACGGGGCGCCCTCGATGGACGCCCTGATCTCCTGCGGGGCCCTCTCCGCCTATGTCTACAGCCTGGCCCGTATGGCGGCCGGCGCTTCCGACCTTTACTTCGATACGGCCTCGATGCTCATCGTCTTCGTTCTCTTCGGGAGATACATGGAAACACGGGCGAGGCAACAAATCAAGAGGGGGACGGCGGAGCTCGATGATCTCTGCCGGGGTAAGGTCAGGAGTCTGCGCGGCGCATGGAAGCAGGCAGATCTCGTAAGACCCGGAGAGCGGTTCATCGTGGACGCCGGCGAGAGGACGCCTCTCGACAGCCTGGTGGTGAGCGGCAATATAACCGTCGATGAAACTTTCCTGACCGGGGAGGCGGCGTACCATGTGAAGGGGCCGGGCGACCGCGTAACCGGTGGAAGCGCCGTTCGGGACGGACAGGCAACGCTCGAAGCGATGGCGACCGCGGACGATAGCCTCGTCGGACAGATTACGGCCGCCAGTGAAAGAAGCCCTCGAAAGGAAGGACGCCCACGAGCTTCTCGCGGACAGGTTCAGCCGCCTCTTCTTCCCGGTCATCCTGGCCGTCGCAGCCGCAAGCAGCTTAGCCGTTTGGGGGTGGGGCGCCCCTGTGGGCCAGGCCGCCTTGCGGGGCATGACGGTGCTCCTCGTTGCCTGTCCGTGCACGCTCGGCATCGCAATCCCATTAGTCAAGGTTGCCTCCGTCGGCCTGGCCCTCGGCTTCGGCGCGCTTGTCAGGGACCCGGCGGCGCTCGAAAGGATGCACGGCGTCGATACGGTCATTTTCGACAAGACCGGTACGCTCACGGAGGGACCTTTCTCGCTGCAGGAGATACTATACAAGGAAGGCGACAACGACGCGCTCTTTTCATGGCTGGCGTCCGTTGAGGTCCATTCCGACCATTTCCTGGGCAGGGAGATCGTCCATGAGGCGCGCCGCAGAGGCGTCGAGATAATGCCGGCAGATGGCTTCGAGACGCACGAAGGACTCGGCGTCGAAGGGATTGTGGAGGGGAAAAAGATCTATATCGGAAACCGCGCCCTCATGGCGCTTAATTGGATGGGGCCGGACGGCGGCCTCGACAAAAAGGCCGAGGCCCATGAGGCGAAAGGGAATACGTGCGTCTTCTTCGCCTGGGACGGCATGACGCGGGGCATGCTCGCTTTTGGCGACCGCGTGAGGGAGAAGGCGGAGGAGACGGTCGCCCTCCTCCACGAGAGAGGCATAGAAGTCTGGCTGGTTTCCGGCGACGCCGAGTCGACGACGGGAGCGGTCGCCCGGTCGGTGGGGATCAGGCATTGGAAGGGGCGAGCGCTGCCGGACGGGAAGGCCGCGCTGATCAGGACCCGGCAGGACCGGGGACGCCGCGTGGCGATGCTGGGGGACGGGATCAACGACGGCCCCGGCCTGGCATGCGCCGATGTGGGCTGCGCCTTCGGCGCCGGGGCAGACCTCATAGGAGGGGCCTCCGACATCGCCTTCCTCTCGCCGGACCTCGCAGGCCCCCTCAAGGCAATCGAACTTTCCCGACTGGCAAGCAGGAAAATCCGCCAGAACCTCTTTTTCGCCTTTTTCTACAACGCCTTAGCGATCCCGGTCGCCGCCGCCGGTCTCCTCAACCCTCTCATCGCCGTAGCAGCCATGGCGGGGAGCAGCCTCACCGTAACCTGGAATACGCTCAGGATGTCGCGAAGACCGATCTCGACGCCCCTCGATATATTCGCTCGCGCTAATCTTTCTCGATTATGACCGCCATGCCGTGCCCGCTCCCTCCGCAGAGCGTGGCCAAGCCTCTTTCCAGACCCCGTTTCTCCAGCTCGTGTATGAGAGTGACAACAAGCCGGCATCCCGTATTCCCTATGGGGTGACCCAGGGCGATACCGCCTCCGTTGACATTGAGGATTTCGGTCTTTATGCCAAGCTCGCGCGCCGACGCAATAGACGGCGCCGCAAACGCCTCGTTCATTTCTACAAGCTGCATGTCTTCGACCGAGTAGCCGGTGCGCTTCATGAGCTTTCTCACGGCAGGGATGGGACCGATGCCCATAATGCGCGGCTCGACGCCGACCGCCGCCGCCCCTACTACCCTCCACCGCCTTGTCAGACCTAGTCGATCCGCAAGTTCCCTGGACACTATCAGGACGGCCGATGCGCCGTCATTGATTCCCGAGGAGTTTCCCGCAGTCACGGTCCCATTCTCCTTGAATGCCGGCGGCAATTTCGAGAGTCCTTCGAGGGTGGTGTTGGGACGGGGATGCTCGTCCGTATCGATAATCTTATCAGGCTTTCCATGCTTTCCCTGTATCACGAAAGGCGCGATCTCATCCTTGAAACGCCCCGTCTCCAGGGCCTTCTTCGCATTTATTTGGCTCCTGTAGGCGAATTCGTCCTGCTCTTTCCGGGATATGCCGTATTCCTCGGCAACGTTCTCGGCCGTCAGACCCATGATGAGTCCGGTGTACTGATCGGAAAGACCGTCCCAAACTCCGTCCGAAAGCACCTGGTGCCGCATTTTCAATCCCCATCGCGCGCCCTTGATCGAATAAGGGACATTGCTCATGCTCTCGCCGCCTCCCGCAACAATGGCGTCCGACTCTCCCTGACGAATAGACATGCAGGCCACGCGAATGGCTTCCATGGATGAACAGCAGGCGCGATTCATCTGGACGGCAGACGAAGATACCGGCAGGCCGGCCTGGAGCATCGCACACCGGGCAAGGCCGTTTTCGTCGCTCCTGACCATTACCACTCCCCAGTAGACGTCTCCAACCTCTTCCTTCGGAAAGTTGTCGACCCGTCCGCATACCTCGCGCATGACGTGGCTCGCAAGATCGGTATGCTGGACATCCCTGAAGGCGCCTCCAAAGTCGCCGATAGCCGTTCTCACTGCCGATACTATGATTGGATCTCTCTTGTCCATTCCTTTCCTCCTCCTTGACCGCAGTATTCTATCTAAGAAAATATCAACACTCAAGGATTATCTTCCCGCATGGCGGCCTGATGATGCGTGAGGGGCGGCGACTCAGGAACACTCCGGAATGTTTTTTCTTGACAAAGCAACGGCTTCATTTTATTCCTTTCAGGGATTAAACGAAAATACTGCGATGAAAAGGAGAAATGGAGATGAGTCTCAAGGGCAAGGTCGCGCTCGTTACGGGCGGCAGCCGGGGCATCGGCAGGGCGATCGCGATTGGACTCGCAGAGGCTGGGGTCGATGTTATCGTCGCCAGCCGTAAGCTTCCCGGCCTCGAGAAAGTGGTCGAGCGCATATAAGGGCTGGCGGAAGGGCCGTAGCAGGGCAATGAGGAACGGAAATAACGGGAGGCGGCGCTGTCGGCCCTGAGCTTCGACAATCCCGAAACAAAACGAAGGCTCAAAGCCATCCTGGAGAAGAAAAACGCCCCCTGAAGAAGGGTCGCGAAACCCCGGGGGAGATCATTTTGAAAGGAGCTTAAACGTGCAGATAAGTAAAGTTGCAGTCGTGGGCGCCGGGACTATGGGCGCAGGGATCGCCCAGGTAGCGGCCCAAGAGGGATTTGAGGCAATTCTTCTGGATGTTTCCGAGCCCATTGTCCGGCAGGGCATCGAAAGGATAGACAAAAACCTATCCAGGAGCGTAGAAAAGGGCAGACTCACGCCCACCGGGAAGGATCAGGTCCTCCAAAGGGTCCATGCGGCCACGCAAATGGAGGAAGTTGGAGACGCCGGATTGGTGGTGGAAGCCGTCTTTGAAGATCCCGCGGCAAAGAGCGACATCTTCAAAAGGTTGGATAGTATTTGCCCTCCGGAAACGATCTTTGCGACCAATACCTCGACTCTCTCCGTCACCCGCCTGGCGGGTGCCGTTTCCCGGCCTGACCGGTTCCTGGGCCTTCATTTTTTCAATCCCGTTCCTGTAATGCGGCTCGTCGAAGTCGTTCCAGGCTTGCGGACGTCGGAGCAGACCGTCCGTCTGGCAATCGATCTCGCGAGGGCCATCAAGAAAGCTCCTATCCGTGCGGCCGACTGTCCGGGGTTCCTCGTGAACCGCATCCTGATGCCCTATGCCGGAGAAGCCATGCTGGCCGCCCAGGAGGGCGCTGCAACACCCACGGAGATCGACGAGGCCCTCAAAAAGGCAGGGTTTCCTATGGGCCCGCTTGCACTCAATGATATAGTAGGCATCGACGTGGGCCTTCATACCTTCCCGATACTCTACGAGGGCTATGGGGAGCGTTTCCCTTTTCCCCTGCTTTTCGAAAGACTCTGCAAGGCGGGTCGTCTCGGCGCCAAATCCGGCAAGGGCATCTATGCTGACGGAAGAGTAGACCGGGAATTCCTGGAGATCGTTAGACAGAATCCAGGAGGAGACCGGGATCAGTCATACTCAGTTTTCCCGCGAGAGGTTGATTCTGCGACAGGTGAACGAGGCTGTCTATTGCCTCCAGGAGAGGATAGCGACGGCTGAAGACATTGACCGGGCTATGGTTTTGGGGACCGGATTTCCCGCAGACCAGAACGGCGTGGGAGGTCCTCTCCACTGGGCCGACGAGATGGGACTCGACCTGGTCCTGGAAACGCTTGAACATTTCAACAAGACCCTTGGTCAGCGGTTTTTGCCCCATTTCCTCCTGAAACAGTATGTGGCTGCAGGATACCTGGGCAGGAAGGCGAAGAGGGGGTTCTTTGAATACCCGGACCCGACATGATTTAGCCAAAGGGAGAGAAACATAGAGTCGGGAGTTGAGTTACCATGCTTCCTCTAAGACATCGAGCAATCTCCCTGTATCCAATTTCGTGAGGGTTTCACGAACGATGGAATCCTGAAAGCTTGCCGCAGCGATTGCCTCAAGCGCCTCTCTGGGCACGCCGACATCACGAAGCCGGGTAGGCAATCCTATCTCGCCGATGAGTTCCTTGACCCTGTGGACGACGGCGTCGGCGGTCGCACCGGGAGCCTTAACGGGCAGTTCGAGAACCCTCGCTATCGCAACGAGGCTATCATCTATCAGGGGCCTGTAAAAATCGAGACCATGCGGAAAAATTATGCACGAAGCCACACCGTGGGGCACATCGTAGCCGGCGCCGATTTGATGGCGCAACGCGGCGATGATGCCCAATCCCATGCCGTCGGCGCTGTCCCCATATGCGCTCTCCCAGGATGCATGCAACAGCATTGACCGGGCCTCCAAATCAAGAGGCTCGCCGAGGGAAGGCATGAGATAGCGGTTGATGAGCCGGATCGTATCCAGTTGCAGGGCATCGGAGAAAGGCAGGGGGTTCATGGAACAGACCTTGCTGAATGAGTCCGACAGAGTCTTCATGCCCGTTGCAGCCCATAATTCCCTAGGGGTGAAGACGGTCATCTCAGGGTCCAAAATGACGACCTTCGGAGCAAGGCCGGCGCTAAAAATACTTTCCTTGATTTTCCGCTTCGTGTCTGTGATGCCGGCGACCGGCCTGAATTCGCCCCCGGATAGAGTGGTTGGAATGGAGATCTGAGGGATTTTGATCTTCTCATACTGAGAAGCCGGCACATCGCCCATGCGATCAAATTTATCGAAAAAGCGATGTAGGCCGTCTCCCTCCGTCAAGACCAGGTTTATGGCTTTGGCGGCGTCTGCCGCACTGCTCCCGCCCACCGATATCAGCATATCGGCGCCCACTTCCCTCGCCATTTCAGCGCCTTCTATGACGCATTGGCGCGGCACATGTTGCAGGACGCCGCCGAAGGCGCCGGCATAGGAGACGCCCAGTGCGCTCTTGACCCGTTCCACCAGGTCTGTTTCGGTCAGCACCGGTTGCACCGTTACCACCAGGACACGCTTTGCCCCAAGCTCCTCCACCTTTTCCGGCAGCCGTTGAACCGAACCCCTGCCAAAAACGACGGACGCTATCGAAGGGAACTTGAATTCTCCGCTTTGCACTCCTGTCATCGCAGAATCTCCTTTTTCAGGTTCAATTCATTTCTAAACAGGTGAGTATTCCCCCTGCGTTATTCCTATAACAACGGAGCATTGTATCGGATTATCAAATGGTGGAGGCGGCGGGAATCGAACCCGCGTCCAGAGAACAAGAACCTAAGGCGACTACGTGCGTAGTCAGCGAATTAAATCTCGGAATCGAGGACACCCGCTGACCGGTTTCCTCTCATCCTAAGCCTGATTGGTTTCGCCTTTCTCCACAGGCATCGAGAAAGGCTATCCCACTTGCATTACACCCGGTTGGACTAAAAGCGGGAGGAAAATCCAGCGGATGTGGCCGGCTTAAGCGGCCAGTGCGTAGTCTGTTTCTGCGTTTGTGTTTATTTCCACCTGATTACGGGCAGATAGAACCCCGGCACGCCTCCTTGATCCTTCTTTCCCTGTCGAGACCATTCGCCCCCATTATCTCAACCGTCCTTCGCGCTCGGCGATGCGCTTATCGTCCCTGGCCTTGATGTCGTGGCGCTTGTCGACGAACGTCTTCCCTTTTGCCAGGCCCAACTCCAGCTTCACCTTGTTCCTGTCGTTAAAGTACATGCTCAGCGGGACAAGGGTATAGCCCCTTTCCTTCACCTTCCCGTAGAGCCGGTTCAGCTCGAACCGGTGCATGAGGAGCTTCCTGTCGCGCTTCGGCTCATGGTTGCAAATGTTGCCGCACGAATACGGGCTGATGTGCGCGTTCACCAGGAAAAGCTCGCCGTTTTTCACCTTGGCGAAAGCGTCGTTAAGGTTCGCCTTCCCCTCCCTGAGGGCCTTCACCTCGGTCCCCGAAAGGGCGATGCCGACCTCAAACTTGTCTTCTATCGAGAAGTTGTGAAACGCCTTCCTGTTGGTGCTTACAGTCCTCACCGGTAGTAGTATAGCATATTTCCCCGTGGAAAGGTGGATCCGCATCAGCCTCGATGCTTGGTCCGTTCACGGCCAAAGCGCCTTTGCCACCTCCTCCATGCCCAACTCCATCAGCTTGTTCCTGCTCGGTTTGGCAGTCTCGAGGTCCCAATCCATCGCCGTGAGAAACTCCGCGGCCAGGCCTTCCTCATCGATCGTTATTCCGGCAAGCGGGCCGCCTTTATGGGGCGGATTGCCGACCATTCTCCCAGGCATTTTGAAGCCGGGAGCGCATATGCCCTCACGGGCGTTGAAGGCCTGCCTGATGTTGGCAATTCTCTCGCCGATCTTCAGCGCTTCGGCCACATCGAGATTCCAGCCCGAGACGGCGTTGAGAAACTCCATGAAGGCGTTGACGTGCGGTAAACAGCCCCATACGAACATGCACATGCCTACGCTGTTCATTACATGAGAAATGCAGGCCCCTATCTTATGGGGCACGCCTCTGCCCGCTACGGCTGTCCGATCGAATTCGGGCATAACGCCGGGACAATGGGGCCCTTCGCCCCCCTGCGTGTGGCGGCCGGGGGTGGCATCCAGCCTATACGAAATCCCCCAGGCCATGCCGTACCTGGGATCGTGGGCGCCCGGCTCCTGACCCTGAATGTGCATCGCATACTCGCCGGCGCCCCTGCCGACTTTCTCTGAGGCCGCCTTCACTCCATCTGCGAGGATATCCCCGAAGCCTTCCCTCCTGACCAGCTTCTCCAGCATGGCGACGATCGACTTGTCGTTGCCCCAGGTCATTTCTATCCCATCTGTCTCGGCCGCAGAGACAATCCCCCTCTCGTAGCATTCAATGGCGAAGGCGATGCAGGTCCCGGCGGAAATAGTATCGACGCCGTAGCGATTGCAGATGTCATTCGCCTTAATGATCGACTCGATATTCTTGTTGAGACACATGGCGCCGAACATGCCGAGGGTCTCGTACTCCGGCTTATGGGCGCCGGCCTGATACTTGTATTCCCCGGTTCCTTCCTTCATGTGTCCGCCGCATCCGACCGGGCATTCATAACATGCATATTTCCTTGACTGGCGCTCCATCACGGGGCCGGAGCCGATTTCCGGGAAATCCGGGAAATCGATGCTGGACGTGCCCGACCAGTTCTTCGTTGGAGTATCCCCCGCCGGCGCCGCATGATCGAAGATCGCCGGCGTTCCGATGCCTTTGAACATTTCAAAAGGACCCGTCAATTTGCCCAGGTATCTCTTGCGGAGTTCTTTGACCATCGCTTCATCTGCCTGAGGCACCTTCATCCTGCCCTTTACAGCAACGGCCTTGAGCTTCTTCGAGCCCATGACGGCGCCAAGACCCGAGCGGGCAGCCGTTCTCCCTTTATTGTTCATGACCCCGGCGATAAGGGCGACTTTTTCTCCTGACGGGCCTATGCAGGCCACTTCCACGTCTTTGCCCAGCTCCGACCTGAGAATATCCTCGGTTTCAAATGTGTCTTTACCCCAAAGGCGCGCAGCGCTTCTCAGCTCCGCTCTGCCGTTGTCGACAAAGAGATAGACGGGTTCTTCAGAAATGCCGGTAAAGAATACTGCATCGTAGCCGGCGTATTTGAGGTAGGGTCCGAAACTGCCCCCTGAATTCGCATCGCCCCACCCTCCTGTGAGCGGGGATTTTCCGACGACGACATACCTTAGCCCCCAAGCGCATGAGTGCCGCTGAAGGGGCCGGTGAGGAAACCCAAGATGTTGCGCGGGCCCAGAGGGTCTACGCCGGCAGGTTGACGATCGAACAATATCTTGGCGCCGAGACCGTACCCCCCGATGTAGCGGCGGCACAATTCCTCGTCGAGGGCCTCTTCCCTAAGGTCCTTCTTCGTTAGGTCCACCCACAACATCTTACCCATGTAGCCTAGTCCCATCCCCGACCTCCGGATATTTTGTTTGCGCGCTGTTCTACAGGCGAAAAAACGTTAAAGCGCGGCTTTGTATGTCCATGGCCCTTCCGCTGAAAATCGACCGACTGTTGAATCGACCGGAATCTCGTTGAAACGAAGAAGGAAACAGCGATTGGAAGACGCCAAAACCTGTTTTAAGACCCACACCCAAGAATCTGATTTTAGCTTCCAGGTTCAGACTGTTTAGTGGAGGCGGCATCCGGATTTGAACCGGAGAATAACGGTTTTGCAGACCGCTGCCTTACCACTTGGCTATGCCGCCCGATATGGAGCGGGAAACGGGATTTGAACCCGCGACTTCAACCTTGGCAAGGTTGCACTCTACCACTGAGTTATTCCCGCGTCTGTTTTAATGATACAAAAAATACCCCGCTTTTGTCAATCGGTTAATGACGAGCCGACCCGTCCCTCTAATAGTCCGACGCGTCGGGCTTCGCCCTGCGTCTCTTCTTTTCAGTCTGCAAGCGCTTCAGCTCCAGCACTTTTTCCTTCGCCCGCCTGGAGCGGCGCCTCTTCTGCCGCCTGACCTTTTGGATGCGCTGCTGCTCCTCGCTTTCTTTGCCGAGCATCATGTCTTCTATCTTTTGCACCAGGCGCCTTCTCGCCAGGAACCTGTTCATGGCCTGATGGCGCTCCGCCTGGCACTTTACCTCGATGCCCGTAGGAACATGCTTCAGGTAAACGCAGGTAGACACCTTATTGACGTTTTGACCTCCCGGGCCCGCGGACCGGACAAAGCGCTCCAAGATGTCCGATTCCCGGATGTCCAGTTGCTCCATCTTTTCCCGCAACGCCTTTTCCTTATCAGGACCCGCCATAGGAGTAATTATAAACCGGAAAGTCGCTCCGGTGAAGAGGCGCGGGTTGTTCGCCCGCGACGTGAGTGTAGAATACCCCGGCTGAGCTGGGTTATAATCACTGACAAGAGATGAGCCGGGAAATGAGACAACAGCTCAATGACGCGCAATACGAGGCCGTGACGAGCATCGAGGGCCCCGTGCTCGTCATTGCGGGCGCCGGGAGCGGCAAGACCAGGGTGATAGAATTCCGCGTCCGCTACCTCGTCGAAACCGGCGTCAACCCCTCATCGATCCTCCTCCTCACCTTCACCAGGCGCGCGGCCCAGGCGATGATATCGAGGGCCGCCGGGAGCGACCCCAGGTGCCAAGCTGTGGAAGGAGGCACGTTTCACTCCTTCGCCAATAAAACGCTGCGCAGGTACAGCGACTATTTCGGCCTTCCGGGCAGCTTCACGATTTACGACGAGGCGGACGCCGAAGAGGCGGTACACCGCTGCGCGGTGCAGCTAGGGTTCTACGCTCACGAGAAGAGGCGCCCGCGAAAGGAAATGCTCAGAAAGATCATCAGCATGGCCCTGAACAAAGAGATGAGGATAGAGGACGTGCTGGAAAGACACTACCCGGAATTCGGCCAGTACCTCGACGAGATAAAAGCGCTCAGGCAAAAGTACATGGAGTACAAGATCGCTTCCCAGTGCCTCGACTACGACGATCTCCTCCTCTACTTGAATCTGCTCCTCGAAAACGACGAAATCCGGCGCCGGCTCTCCGCGTCCTATCAGTACGTCATGGTGGACGAGTTCCAGGATACCAACGTCATCCAAGCGCGAATCGCCTACCGCCTGGCAGAGGGGCGCCGGCGCATCCTCGTAGTGGGGGACGACGCCCAGTCCGTCTACTCCTTCCGGGGCGCCTCCCACCTGAACATCATGGGCTTCCCGGAGAAGTTCCCGGATTGCCGGATCATCAAGCTGGAAGAGAATTACCGGAGCACCCAGGCCATTCTCGACGCGGCAAACGCCGTTCTGGACAACATGTCGCACAAGTACGAGAAGTGCCTCAGGGCGGTTAAGAAGGAACACGGCGAGAAGCCTTACCTGATTTACTTCAAGGACGCGTTCGAGGAGGCGGCGTGGGTTGCCGGCCGGGTGAAGGATTTCTATGACGAGGGTATGGAGCTTTCCCACCAGTGCATTCTCTTCCGGTCCGCCTACATCACAATCCCTCTCCAGACGGAGCTCGCCAGAAGGAATATCCCTTTTGCCATGTATGGGGGGCTTAAATTTTACGAGACCGGCCACGTGAAGGATGTCGTCGCCCATCTGAAGCTCTTCGAAAACCCCAAGGATGAGCTTGCCTGGATGCGGGTGCTCCTGCTCGTGCCGGGCGTAGGCCCGAAGACGGCGGAAAGACTCCTCGGAGAAATCGCCCGCTGTCCGGCGCTTGACTTCATCATCGGGAACGTCGTCGAAAAGCACGCCCGGGCAGGCGGCGCGTATGCTGAGCGCCTTTACGGCCTTGGAAAGCTTTTGTCCTTAGCACAGAGAACCGCGAGCCCGGGTGAAAAATGCCGGGCGGTCATCGACTACTACGAACCCGTCATGAGAGAGAAGTTCGACCTCGACTGGCGCCTGCGCAAGAACGACCTGGAGGCGGTAGCACAGATATCCGAAAGGTACTCCTCCATCCGGGAGCTCCTCGTCGACCTCGCCATAGAGCCGCCGGAAAGGGGCGTAAAGGATTTTCACGACACGATATGGGAGAGGCCCCTTATTCTCTCTACAATTCATTCGGCAAAGGGCCTTGAGTGGCGAAACGTCTTCCTCATCGGCGCCGTCGAGGGCGTCCTGCCTTCCAGCTACACAACGCATGACGATGAGGGCCTCGAGGAGGAGCACCGCTTGCTCTACGTCGCCATCACGAGGGCAAGGGAGAGGCTTTACGTCCTTGCCCGCCACGAGGGCCGCAACAACGGGATCCACACCTTCAACAGGCTTTCCCGCTTCATCGATGCCCCTAACGTGCGGGCCTGTCTCGACCAAAACCACCCGTTTTCGACAAAAACCGACGAGGCGCCCGAGGGCGGCCTGACGCCGGGCTTGGACAAGAAGAGACTCTGTCCAAGCTGTTTGAGTCCCTGAAGCAATGAACCTAGGGGCCCCTGGCGCCGCAACGATATTGCGCTCGCCTTAAGGGCCGATCCGGGCCTCGACATCGGCGACCCGCCTTTTCATGGCGCCGAAAAGAATGTCGACGACGGTCGGCAAATGCTTAGCTGGTACGCGCAGATATCGGTAAACGGCGGCGGACGGAAAAAGATTCGAGAATTTGCCGGGACCCGGCTATATCGGCCGGTGCTCAGGCTAAAAGCCCGCGAAGGCGCCGGGGTTTTAGCGCGAAAAGCCGCGGGGCAATGGATGGCTGCACTCAAGGAGAGTTCATTCGGAAATCTTCTTTTCGAATTCCTCCCAGAAGGCTGAATCGGGCTTCCGCCAGTAAGGGCCCCATCCTTTCGCAAAGACTCCTTCGACCTCTTTCAGCAGCCGCTTCCATGCAGGGCCGTATTCATAAGTCAGGACGTCCTCGAGGAATGGGACCAGGACCGCGAGCTTCTCCTTCGGCAGGTATGCCCGGGCGCCCAATTCTATCGACTTCTTGAGGGCTTCGGGCGAGAAGACATGGGCGGTCAGCATAATGGTAGGGATCGGAAAGGGGCGGGCGGTGGTGCGCTGAAGAAGATCGAAGCCGCGGACGCCCATGATGTCCAGGATAACGAGATTATATGTCCATGCGCCCAGAAGGTTCGATGCTTCTTCATAGTCGACAGCCGTGTCCACGATACTCTTCGGGGCGACCAACAGGATCTCTTCCTTGAGCATCTCAAGAACCTCAGGCTCATCGTCTACGGCGAGGATCTTCTTTTCGTCCAAAACCGATTTCGACATATGCTCCTCCTTTTACGGCTCAAGCAACAGGATTCGACCGCTCAAAGACGGACCACGAAAAGAAAAAAGACCTTCGCGTCGTATTCATGATTATTCGCTCGCCAAGGCGCAAAAGTCAACAGAAAAGGGGACTGCGGATGGGCGCGCCGCCCATATGCTCCAGTGGAATCGTCACAAAGAACGTCGTCCCGGAAGCAAAGCACTGCGACCTGTCGGCGACCCGCAAGCAGCGAGAGATCCTGCCCGGGCATTCGTCCGTGTCTTCCGGAATGAAGGCGCACCGGTCGCTCTCGAAGCGGATGGCGAAGCCGTACCGTTCCGAAAAGACCTTTGCCCTGAGGAGGTCGGCCCCCGAGCCGCCTGCATTGAAGGCGTACGGCGTTTTTGTAGAATAACGATCGGTCTGTTGCGTGTGAAAGAACCCCGTGAAGATGAGCTTCTGGTTCTCCGGCGTGATGCCCGTACCGAAGTCCCGGACTTCGACCACCAGACAGGCATCGTCCATACGCGCGCTCATTTCTATGCTCCCCTCGTCAGGCGTGTTCTCGACGGCGTTCCGCAGGACCCCTTCGAACACCTTCTTAAGAGCGTCCCGGTTCCCGATGATCTCCGCTCCATCCGCCAGGTCCTCCGCAATCTCCACCGCCCGCTCGCCCATGAGGCGCCGGGCGGTCTCGCAGATAGAGTGAAGGAACTGGCGGGCAGAGATATTCTCCACCGATTCCCGGTCGGTCTTGTAGATAGAGCCGATGTAATCGGAAACGAGAGCGAGTGCGCTGCCGCAGGCGTCGGCGTCTGCTCCCCTCCGGCATTCGACAAAATGAAAGGCGTCTTCGATCAACCGCGAGATCGTTGCCTGATATTCTGCCGCGTTTTCGTTCATTATCTCGTCGATCTCCTCCTGGACGCGAAGAAGACGGCGGACGTTCCTCTCCGCCATAGCCATATTCCGCTCAATTCCGCCGATGCCGCTGCCGCCCAGCTTTGCCGAAACGGCTCCGGTCGCCGACAAAATGAGGGCGAGCGGAGTCTTCAGCTCGTGAGAGAGGTGACTCATCGCCCTGTCTTTTGCCTTGTTCATCGCCTTCAGGTCCTCATAGAGCCGTGAGTTCTCGAGGGCGACAGTCGCGTAATTCGACAGCGAGACGAGCGCTTCTACGTCATCGTCCGTAAACCCGCCCCGGCGTTTGTTGAGCGCCTGGAGGGTGCCGATGCACGCCTTCTGCCTGTTTACGAGCGGGACACAGAGCATGTTCCTCGTACGGAAGCCCGTTCTGGCGTCAACGGCTGCGTTGAAACGGGGATCATTGGAGGCGTCGTTCACGACAGCCTGCGCCATGTTCTGAAAAACCCATCCCGCTATGCCCCGGGTTGAGGGCATCCTGATCTCTCTTCTCTTGAGATCGGTCGAAACGAGCGACCACAGTTCTTTCGTCTTTCCGTCATAAAGGAATATGGAGCTTGCCTCGGTATCCATGATGCTGTTGGTCTGTTCGACGACAAGGGGAAAGAGGATATCGAAGCTCATCTCGGAGGTGATGATCTGGCCGACTTTCAGGAGCCTTCCGTATCGTTCGAGCTTCTCCTGCGACGCTTCACTGACGCCCATTGCGGCCCCCTTCCAGGAGCTTTCTCGTTTCCCGGATTGACGGGTCGGGCATTTCACCGGCGATATTCCCCGGCCTTCATTTCGCAGAGCTTTGCCCGCCGTCCGTAGAGATCGTGAGGGAATTATAGCATATCGACGTCCCGTTTCGAAAGAACCGGTGCATCGATCTGCCTGAAAGCATCGGGAAGGTTTCTTGAGGAAAGTCTCCGCAGGACAGATTGCTGTTTAAAATCTTCCGCCGTCGCTGTAAAATAGCCTGGTATGATCGACGACGTGCAAGAGATCATCCTCGGCTGTCTTTCGGGCAACGAAACTGCCTGGAGCGCTTTTTTCGCCGAGTATGCCCCTATCGCCATGAACATCCTTGGCCGCAAGCCAGGAAACCTCTCTCTGGAGGAGAAAGAAGACATCATCCAGAACACCTTTTCGAGGCTGCTCAACGGAGGCTTGAAGAAATTCCGCGGCTCGAACAAATATGAGTTTCTAGCCTATTTCCGAAAGATTGCCACAAACGAAGCGTTCTCTTATCTTAAATCCGGAAAGGAACGAGACGACGCCGTCTCTCTCGACCAGGGAAGGACCCCCGGTAAGGCGGAGTTCTGGCCGCCGGGAGTGCACGACGGGAACCGTGAGCCGTATGACGGCGTGGCCAAGCGCGAACAACTGCGCATCATCGAGACAGTGCTCGATGGGTTGCCTGTCGAGACAAAACAGGTGGTCCTAATGAAGATAGAAGGGTACAAGGACAGGGAAATTGCCGATATCCTGGGCCTTTCTCCGGGGACCGTGGCGTCGAGGTATGCGCGGGTAAAGGAGAGGGCAAGAAAGCTGCTCGGCCGGACGATGTCCGGGTGATGCCGAGTCGCATTCAAAGACCCATCGGGGCCTCGACGAGGCGCCGACAAAGAGGGGGCAAAGAAGGCGATTTGGCGTTAAGCTATCTGCTCAACTTCCTTAACATCTCCGCATACCCCCGGTCAAGCTTTTTCAAGCCGTCATAGACCTCCATAGCCTTCTTTTTGTTCCCCTGGGCCAAATATGCCAGGCCGAGCTGATAATGCGCGTCCGCGTCGTCCCGGTCGATGGCGACTACTTTTTCGTACGTCCTTATCGCTTCCCCGTACTTTCCCCTCGTCTCCAGGTTCGATGCCAAGCCAAAGAGAGCATCGGCATTCTCCGGGTCGATCTTCAGGACTTCCTCGTACTCCCGGGCCTCCAGATCATAGAGCCGCATTTTATAGTACGCATAGGCCAGCTCCAGACGAGGGCCTTCCGTGTTGGGACTGAGCTCGGTTGCCTTCCTGAGCAGGCCCGCCGCTTCCTCCCACCGCTGTTCGTCGCGGGCGAGAATTCCCTTCAGATACAGGTTGAGCGCCTCCGCGGTGAATTTCACGTCTTTCAGCTCGCTTAAGGCAACTGCCCTGCCTTCTCTTGCGATCCCTTCGGCGCCTGCAATCGGCGCCGCCAGGCTTATCCTTTTTTCCTGCGTGATAAGAAGACCTATCAGCTTTCCCTGCCTGTCGACTACGGCGCCCTGCCTCACATCGGCAGAGAGCGTTGCAAGCTGTATGTACCGTATCGAGCTGCTTTTACGTCTTCCCGGCGCCTCTTTGAAGTCGCTGATAATCGATTCCTTGAAGTCCTTTTTTCCCCCCGCCCCGTCCTCGACAAGAAAGACGGCCTGGCCGATGCTGATCTCGCTTATATCCGCCGTCGGGATGGAGGGAAGCGATTCATCGTCTATTTTCATGACCGCGAGGTTCTTCTCGTCGTCCCTCCATAGGCGCGTTGTACGGTAGGTCTTTCCATTCCTCGAGGCGATCCGGATTGCGCTCGCGCCTGCCAATTTGGAGAGATCGGACGCTATGAGTCCTCCGCGACCCAGTACCACGCCCTGCGCCTCGTTCACCACTGCGCCGCCTGCATCGAGGGCGCGCACCTTGACGAAAGAATTGGCGTCCACGTGAGGGACTATGCCGAACCGGTTCTCCTGGTTAGCCACGAACAGGTTGACCAGTATTGCGACGCAGGCGGCCGCGAGAGCGACCGCCGGGTATCTCCATCGCACGGCGGGAAAAACAACCACGGCCTTAAGCCTTTCGAAGAACCGCTCAGCGAGGCCGCTTTCTTTGCTTTTTTTTTCCGCCGGCCGGAGCAGCCCTTTCAAACGGCTGCCCAACTCCGGGGAAAGCTCCGCCGGGTGGGCTCGCCAGTAAAGCATTTCTTTTGCGTCGTTTAGCCGCTTCAAACAATAGAGGCACTCCTGCAAATGGGCTTCCGCCCTCCCCTTCTCTTCCTCCGGCAAGTTTTGCTCTGCGTAGGATCCGATGATCTCCTCATCAAGACACTCCGGCGTCCTGAAACTGTCGATCTCCTTAAGGGTGTTCTTCAATTCAGTTTCGAACGTGCTCATCTCTGTCATAAGGAAAGACTAAATTCGCGACGTATTTCTTCCCTCAGTATAAAAAAAAAGCGCGCCGCCGTCAAATGCATCGGCGAATTCTCAAATACGTTTGCCCTGCCCCCTGCAGACTTTTTTCCGTCATCATCGAGTAAACTGTTATTTAGTCATTGGCACCCCCCTTGGGCGACCCTCAGAGGAGTAAGGTTTGTGGAACGATTTCTTGTTGCCAAACGGCTTTTCTGCTAAAATGGAGTATTTATAAGGGCTTGGACGTGTTCTGAAGTTTTTGCGCAGTCATGGAAAGGCGGGTTTGAACAGGAATGCGTCGACATCTTTGTTGTAAAGGATGAGGCCGCATTTCAACATGGCAAGAACTTCCCGTTGGGCCGCCTAGAGCGTCCCCCTGCCCGATCTGAAATGGAGCGGCTGAATGTTTTTATGTTCCCGCACAATGATAATGTCCTATTTGTGCAAAATAGAAATGTCCTATTCCTAGGAAGTGCTACACTGCTTCTTTCTCTAAGGAGGCAGATGTGGCGGGAACGGAGATGGTGAGGGGACTACGCAAAAAGTGAACTGCCCCGTTTTTCATTCCAAAAGGGCAGTTATTGACTTTCTTAAGATGTCCCCTTCTCCCCCTTACCAAGCAACCCACCCCTTCTTCCCCTCCAGGGAGGGGAGACTGGTGCGCGAGGGCAAGAGCAAGCGAAGGATATGACGGAGCTTGGGAAGAGAGCCCGCATCTTCGCCGGTCGCGGCGATTTTTGATGGATGGCGCGAAGCCGGGGCAGCGTCCGGGCCGGAGCGTACTGTGTGTGTACGTGAGGACCCGGACGCTGCCCCGGCGACAAAGCCAGACGCAAAAATCGCCCGACCGGGCGGCGTTGAAGTTTTTTCGCGCCTATGGTATCACAATAAGTGTATTGTCCCTAGGGCACGCCGGGAATTGGACGTGAAAATCCTCATTGTCGAAGATGAAAAAAAACTCGCGAAGTTCTTGAAGAAAGGGCTGCAGGAGGAGGGCTACGCGGTCGACGTCGTCCACGACGGAGAGGACGGCCTCTTCATGGCGACAGGCAAGGAGTACGACCTTGTTATCCTCGACATCTACATCCCGAAGCTCGATGGTTTTGCCGTCCTGAAAAGGCTCAGGCAGCAGGGGGCGACGACCCCCGTCCTTCTTCTCACGGTAAGGGCCACCATTGAAGACAAGGTCCTCGGTCTCGATCTCGGCGCGGACGACTATCTCACCAAGCCTTTTGCCTTTGAAGAGCTTCTTGCGAGGGTGCGGGCCCTCATGCGTCGCCGCGCCAGCCTCGATGACCCGGTCCTGCGCTTTGCCGACCTCGTGCTTGACCCTGTGCGCCGCACCGTTATGAGGGGGACGCGCAAGATCGACCTCACCTCGAAGGAATTCGCCCTTCTCGAATACTTTATGAGGAACATCGACCGGGTGGCGACCCGGACCATGATCACCGAGCACGTCTGGAATTATGACTTCGATACGGGGACGAACGTAGTCGACGTCTATGTCAACTACCTGCGGAAGAAGGTCGATGCCGACCCGAACGCAAGGCTCATCCATACCGTGCGCGGCGTTGGCTACGTGATGAAGGCGGAGTAGTGTTCATCATCCGCTCTGTCAGGACGCGCCTCACCCTCTGGTTCTGCGCTCTTCTCGCCCTTACTTTCATTATACTGGGCATTGCCGCGTACCTGCTCGTCAGCTACACGCTCCACAAAGATACGGATTCCGCCCTCCGCAGCGTCGCGGAGGCCCTTGCCGCCAGCCGCGCGGCCGACAGCCGCCGATTCCCTCCCGACGTGGATGAGATCTTCCGCCGCTTTTTCGGCTTCGCCCCGACGCCCCCCTATTTCGAGTGGCTCGACCCCCGCGCAAATCCTACCGGCCAATTTAACGAAGCCCGCGTCCCGCCATTGAGCCCCCGGGCGCGGGAAGCCGCCCTAGCCGGCATAGCTTCCTTTGAGACCGTCAGGGATGCAGGACCGTACCCCGTCAGGGTCCTCACCTGGCCGGTCATAGACTCGGGCAGAGTGATTGCCGTGCTCCGCATAGGCATGTCGCAAATGGGCCTTTACCGGACCCTGTCTCACTTTCTCCTCGTCATGGCTGCCCTTTTCCCCTTCGCCCTGGCCCTTGCGGGCGGGGGCGGATGGTTTCTCGCCCGCCGGGCCTTGAGCCCCGTGGACAGAATGACGCAGACGGCGCGTAAGATCGAGGCGGGTCGGCTCCAGGCGAGGCTGGAGAAGACGGGGGCGAACGACGAGCTGGACAGGCTGGCCGACACCCTTAACGAAATGCTCGGCCGGCTTGAAAGCGCTTTTGCCGAAATGCGCCAATTCAGCGCCGACGCCTCGCACGAGCTGCAAACGCCCCTCACCATTTTGCGCGGCGAGATAGAAGTGGCGCTTCGCTCGAAGAGGAGCGCCGATGAGTATACGGAGGTGCTGAAGAGCGCACTGGAGGAGATCATGAGGATATCGGCCCTGGTGGAAGGGCTCCTTCTCCTCGCACGCTCCGACGCAGGCGTCCTCAGGATGGACCGGACGGGCGTAGACCTTGTTCTCGTTGCGGAAGAGGTGCTGCAGCGGCTCGGTCCGCACGCGGCGACAAAAGAGGTCAGCCTGGCTTTCGGGCGCATAGAGCCCCTCGAAGTCCCCGGAGACCTCATGCACCTCAAACGCCTTCTTTTCAACCTCGTCGACAATGCCGTAAAGTATACCCCGTCAAAGGGCGCAGTGCGGATCACCATAGCGCGAAGCGGCCGCTTCGCGGTCATCGGAGTGGAGGATACGGGGATAGGCATTCCGCAAGAAGAAAAAGAAAGGGTGTTCAAGCGTTTCTACCGGTCAGCCGATGCCCGCTCGCAGGCTCAAGGGGCGCCGGCCTGGGGCTCTCCATAGCCGAATCGATTGCAGCGGCTCACGACGGGCGGATCGAGATCGAAAGCAAGCCCGGCAGTGGAAGCGTCTTCAGGGTATGGCTCCCGCTTTCGCAGCATGCTGAAGAGACAGCGCAACCGTGACCGAGGCAGTTTCTTTCCGCCCGCAAAGGAGGCCCAAGCGCAGACGCGCGATAAGAAGATTCTAATCTTGCTTTAATTTTATTCTAATCTTTTTCGTTTATACTAACTTTCGATAAGGCGGACCTTCAGGTCTCTTAGCCGGTCCGCCAACTATCACAACAAGGAGGAACGGTCATAATGGATAGGTTGAAAAATCTGTTGGCAAGGCGCTTCAGGTATCCCGCATTATTTGCCGGCGCGCTGGCATTTCTGGTCGCGGGCATGCTCATTGCGCCGTGGGCAAGCCCCGCCGGGCGCGTCTATGCGACTCCCGGCCGGCGGCAATGGAAGGCAGCGCGCCTCCGTCCTTTGCCGATCTCGCGGAGGCCGTCGGACCTTCGGTCGTCAATGTGAAGATCACCAAGATCGAGAAGACCGGGTTCCCGGATCAGCTCCCGTTGGACGAGGGCCCCTTCGGCGAGATGTTCAAGCGGTTCTTCGGCGATACGCCCCGGCAGCCCCATCAGTTCAAGAGCCACGGGGCCGGGTCCGGCGTCATCATCGACGCGGACGGCACTATCCTCACCAATAATCATGTCGTGGAAGGGGCGCAGGAGATTACCGTCACCACGAGCGATAAACGCGAATTCAAGGCCCGCGTCATAGGCCGCGATCCCAAGACGGACCTCGCCGTCATCAGGCTTGAGGCAAAAGGGCTGTTCCAGGCCGCCAAGCTGGGCGACTCGGAAGCGCTTCGCGTCGGGGATTGGGTCCTTGCGGCAGGCAACCCCTTCGGCCTCACCAACACGGTCACGTCCGGCATCGTGAGCGCAAAGGGCAGGATCATCGGCGCCGGTCCGTACGACGACTTCATTCAGACTGATGCGCCCATCAATCCGGGAAACTCAGGAGGCCCTCTCTTCGATATGAGAGGCGAAGTGGTCGGCATCGCCACTGCTATCATCCCTAACGGCCAGGGGATAGGCTTCGCCATCCCCATAAATACCGCCAAGACGCTCCTGCCTGAACTCGTATCAAAAGGCAGCGTTACCAGGGGCTATCTGGGAGTCAACATTCAGAACATCACCGACGATTTGGCGGCATCCCTCAACCTCAAAAGTACAAAGGGCGCTCTCGTGAGCGAGGTGATGCAGGGGAGCCCCGCGGAAAAAGCGGGCATCAAGCGCGGGGACGTGATCGCAGCCTGCGACGGGAAGGAAATAGCGGACAGTCACGAACTGGCGGCCTTCGTTGCCGGCCTGCCCGTGGGCAGGAAGGTCCTCTTGCGCGTGATAAGGGATGGGAAGGAGACGACGTTCGGCGTGGCGATTGCAAGCCTGAACGCCCATGAGGCCGCCCCGCAAAAGGCCGATGAGGCGCCGTCGCCAGGCAAATGGGGACTTCAACTAAAGGACCTGACCCCGGAAGCTGCCCGTGAGGCGGGCCTCAAGCCTGACCAGGGGGTAGTCGTCGCGGCCGTCAGGCCGGGAAGTCCCGCCGAGGAGGGCGACGTCCATGCGGGCGACATCGTCCTCGAAGTGAACCGTCAGCCTGTGAAAGGCGCGGAAGACATGAAGGCGAAGATGGCGAAGCTGGGCGACAAGGGACAGGCCCTCCTCCTCATACAGCGGGGGAAGAATACCCTCTACCTCGTCCTCAAGGGATAGCGTCGCGCAGTTGCTGGGGCTTAAGCGGCCCCCTCGACGAGCAAAGAAGGCATGCGAAACAAAAAGGGCAGGACGATCACTGGTCCTGCCCGCGATGTTTAGTGAATAATGCCTACTTGCTAACCCTCCTCCTTATGCCGGCGAGAGCCAGGAGGCCGGGGCCGAATAGAAGGAAAGCGCCGGGTATGGGGACAGGGGCGACATTGACAATGGCTTCAATTGTCGGTGTAGTATAGCCGTTGCCGCTGCCGTCCATTGGGCTGTCATACAATAATTGATACTGGCCAGGACCATCGGCCCATATATTTACATAGGGCGCTCCGGAAGCCGGCGGGGGCGAGTTGTTGGCTGAAGTGATAGTCGGTCCGGAAGAGTTCTCAAGAGTTATCCCGACACCACTAAAAACGGGATTAGATGTCGGATAAAAGATGTTGTCGGCGATGAAATCGGCGCCACCAGAGCCTGGTACGCCATGAAGGGCGGGGAGCGCCGACAATCCCAGCACCGTAAAATCAGTACCGCTGTAAGCATAAGCTGCACCCGCGGCTTCTTGCAAATTGCCGCCTGTAATATAAGTTTGGCCGTTTATCACCGTAGTTTGCAGGACCCCTGTAAGATCCCATACCAATCCATTGCTATCCGTACCCACAAAACTGAAAGAGTAATCAGCATGCGCCGAGCCGAAACCGAAGAGCGCCAAGAACATGAATAATGCCGCCGCCAGGATCATCCTTCTCATGTGAAACCCCCTTGGATAAGATTTCATTTGTTTGGCCTTTCATGTTCATAATATAGACCCCATTGTATACAACTGTCAAGAGTATTTGTATACAAGTGGAAAAAAAGATTTGCATACAACGTCAAAACATATTTGTATACAAGCCCCGTCCGGCGTTCCCCGCTTTAGGGGCCTCTCTCGAAAGTCTTTAGGGACAGGCCCTCCTCATGATACGGCGGGAAAGAATACGTTCTACCTCGTCCTCGAGGGATAGTGGAGCGCGGGGGAAGCGGCAATGATGAGCTTTTGAGAACAAGAAGGGCAGGACGATCACCGGTCCTGCCCGTGCTTCTTCTGAACGAACCTACCTTTTCCGCCTCCTGCCGATTGCGAGGAGTCCCAGGCCGGGAGCAAAGAGGAAAATAGCGCATGGTATGGGGACAGGAAAAACATTAAATGTCGCCATAATGTCCATCGAAGGCTGAACCCAGGGAGCGCTGCCCGAGAAGCTCGTCCCCGGGGTAGTCGCAACTCCGAGGGGCGTGATATCCACTTCGTACCCCTGAACGATCAGCGAAGTCGTCGAGCCGCTCGCTATAGTGAGATAGTCGTTATCCCAGGTACTTAAAAGAGTGCCGGTCTGACCGAGAGAACCGGTAGGTCCCGAGGCGAAGGAAATGGCGAGGGGGGCGTTCACACTGAACGTCAGATCGCTCCAAGCGCTCTGGCTGTAGTCGGTCGCAGTCCCTCCGTAGGTGTAGTTAATCGTCCACAAGAGAGTGCTGATCTGTAGAATGGAGACGCCGGGCGTAAGATTGAGGACGCCGCTGTATGTCTGAAATTGCAAGGTATCGCCAGGGTAGCCGCTGGGGCCCCAGGGTGCGCCCGCCGGCGGCGTGGTGGGCGCGGGGTAAGACGTCGGTCCCCAACCGGACACGGTATAATCGACCGTAATTGCATGAGCGGTCCCACCCAGGAACAGGAGAGCAAGCGCTGCCGTCAATACCGACAGCTTGCCCAGTCCGGATATAAGTAAAACCAATCTCATCCTTCTCACGACTTTTTCTCCCTGAAATTATAAGACATCCTCTCGCGCGCGGTTTGGCTCTTCACGTTCATCAATATAAACGCTAATGTATACAAATGTCAAGCAATATCTGTATACAAACAGATAATTTGTCGAAGCTTGCTTGCGGCGCCCTTAAGTCGGGATAATGGGCCGCGCTCCGAAGTTTTTAGCGATGCGAAGGGGCTGACGCCCATCACGCCCGGTCGGTCCGATCCGGCGCTGCACTTGTTTCCACCGGGCGCTCATGTTAGCTTTCACGTCGAACCGGAGGCGTCGCGGCGACCCGGGATGAAGGATCCTTCGAGCGCAAGGAGGACAAGCTGGCTGCGCGTTCGAGCGCCGGTTTTGAGAAATAATTGTTTGAGCGTTGCTTTCACCGAATCCTCGGACACGCCTATTTTTGCCGCGATTTCCTTGTTTATGAGTCCCTCGAATATACCCTGGAGCACCTGGTCCTCCCGCTGCGTAAAAGTGCGTCGGAGGCTCGGTTGGTTGTCTTGCAGGGCATCAGCCATTTGTTGAATGACTTTCCGGTCGACCCACAACTCTCCTTGTGCGACCAGCCGGATAGCGTTTGCCAGGGCGCCGGGAGAACTATGCTTGAGGAGAATGCCCGATGCGCCCAGCTTCAATGCAGCGGCGGCTTCCTTCGCGCTCATGCCGGCGGTGACCATGAGTATCCTGCCCGTATATCCGGATTGACGCGCCGATGCCATGAAGTGGTTCCCCTTCTCGTCGCCCAGGTCAAAGTCGAGAAGCACTACATCGACCGCAGAAAGGCCCAGTACTTCGAGGGCCTCGGCTGAAACGCCGCACTGGCCAACCACCTCGAAATCGGGCGCCGACGCCAGGAGGCGGGCCAATCCTTCTCTAAAGAGAGGGTGATCATCCACCAGTAAGAGTCGTATGAGCTGCATCCTTCTCCCGCTCACCCGCCAGCCGTTGAAGTGATTCCGCCTATGGCCAATTCGATGACGAAGCAGCACCCTGGCGCATCGGGTTCATGCCGAAGGTCGCCCCCGAAAGAACGCATAAAAGCGCGGGAAAGGAATAATCCCAGTCCGGCGGCCTCCGCGCCCTTCTGCAGGGGCTGAAAGAGCTTCTCGGTCCGAGCGATGCCCGGTCCGGTGTCGCAAACCCTGATAGACGCAATCTCATTTCCGACGGCAACAGAGACATCGATCCTCTTTAAGTTTGCGCCTTCCAACGCCCGCCGGCTATTTTTTGTGAGGTTAAGGAGCACCTGCAGCAAGCTATGAGGGTCGGTCCGGACCGCAGGGAGCTTATCAGGGATGTTCCAGTGCAACTCGATATCAGATTCTGCGCAATAAGGCTCCAGGACAATGCGCGCCTCGTCGAGAATCTCGGCAAGATCGACGATCTTAGCGTCGAAACCGCCAATGCTCTTTCTCAACTCGAAAGACGCGATCTTGTTCAGCGCTTCGACTAAGGCGCCCAGGGCCTCGAAATCCTGGTTCTTCGCGAGATCTGCGCTCCGTGCGAGATTCTCATAGATCACGGCAATAGCGCTGCACACATTGCCCAGCTCATGAGAAACGGCGCCCACCAGGATCCGCGATCCGGCCATAAGCTGCTCGAAGCCGTATTCCGCGCGATCCCGCAAATCCTCGGAGGCGTCTACCACAAGGGCCGCCAGGCGGGGCCCCATAGCCGTCTTGTAAGTAGAAAAAAAAACATTGGCCAGGAAGATTTCCCCATCGTCTCGCTTCCCGCGGCACTGCATCTCGGTCCGGAAGGCTTGCGCCGTGTCCTCCCAGGAAGGCACGCGGCCGAGGGCCGGGATATAGCGTGAGATATTTTTCCCGACCAGCTCTCCCGCTCCGACTCGAAATAGGTCGTCTGCCGCTGAATTTCCGGTAAGAATCTCTCCCCGTGCGCTCATGACGAGAACAGCGACCGGGCTGCTCTGGATGAGAAATTGGAGTTGCTCTTCCGCCTCACGACGGGCCGCAACCTCCTTTTCGATCCTTTGGCGGCTTTCTTGTTCCTGCCGGCGGTGCACGACTATCTCGCGGGAATACAAGCCCATTCCGGCGAGCGTCACGAAAAGCAACGCGTCCTGCGGAAAGGACGTGGCCGGGCTAAACACGAACGGGTCAAAAAGGTCGGCAAGAACGGTGCAGAAAATTGCGGTCAGAACGATTTGCCAGCCTCGAAGGACGGTCCCGACCAGCAGCAAGGGGAATACGTAAAGAAAGCCGAAATAGTTTACGGTATTCAGCCAATCCGCAACGGCAATGACCGCAATGAGAAGGCCGGCGCAGGCCAACACTGCGCGAGGATTTTCCTGCAAGGCAAGTAAACGGGCAAGCGGTTTCATGACTCCCCGACCTCTCCCTGTCATTATACGAATATACCCGTCGGAGCGCAACGAGATCGCTTGAGCGATTTCCAATGCCGGTAAAAAAATAATATCATTGACTTGCCAAAGTTTTGCAAATGAGGCGCCCGAAAGAGATACCCGAAAGAGAGGCACCCGATACCCGAAAGAGAGGTGTACCCGGCTGCGGATAATGGTTATCCTAATACGTTGCGGCCCTATGTAGTCGTACCCGGGACTGCGATCCGCGAGTTCGCGGGTCCTTAATGGCCCAAAGAAGCCTATTGCAAAGGGAAAAAGACCGATTCGAGGAGGCAACATGCGACGTCGCCTGTTCTGTCTGTGTATGGGGCTTGCAATGGTCTGCTGCCCCGTCCGGGGGTCGTTCGCGCAAGCAGCCCTGACGTGGCGGCAGGTTCGAGAAAAGTTCGAGGCGACCAATCCCACGCTGCTTGCCGGACGGATGGGCATCGAGGAGTCCAGGGCACAGGAAATCACGGCCCATCTCCGCCCCAACCCGGACCTCACCACGTCAACGGATTACATTCACCCATTCAGGTCGTACGGCGCGCTCGAGGATGCGCAGCCGTCGGTCTCCTTAAGCTATCCGTTCGAGCGTATGCACAAGCGGGACTTGCGGTGGGAGAGCGCAAAGGAGGGGACCGCAGTCGCCGTCTCGCAGCTTGCCGATCAGGAGAGGTCGCTTCTCTTCACCCTGCGCAGCGCCTTCATACAGGTCCTCCAGCAAAAGGCGGTCCTGGCCTTGGCCAAAGAGAACATAGCTTACTACGACCACGTGCTCGACGTGAGCGGCGAACGATTCAAGGCAGGCGATATCGCGCGAATCGACCTGGACCGCCTCCAGCTTCAGCGCGTCCAGTATGAATCGGACGTGCAGACTGCCATGGTCAACCTCCGGACGGCGAAGATCCAACTCCTCATGTTGCTGAATGACCGGACGCCCGTCGAAGGGTTCGACGTGGCCGGGCCCTTTGACTTTGCCGGGCCGGCTTCGCCCCTCTCGGAGTTTCGCGCGATCGCCCTCGAGACGAGGCCGGACCTCAAAGCCGCAATGCAGTCAATCGATCAGGCCAAGACCAATTATCAGCTTGCCGAGGCGAATGGCTCGACCGACCCGACCGTAAGCATAGACGCGGGACGACTTCCGCAGAGCACCGTGCCTGCGCCGTCCGGCATCGTCGATTACGTGGGCGTATCCATCAGCATCCCCCTGCGCATCTTCGACAGGAACCAGGGGGAGAAGCTACGGACCAAACTGGACATCGGGCGCAACGAAAGGCTGAGGGATGCGACTGTTGCGCTGCTTTACGGCGATGTCGACTCGGCCTATGCGACACTCGAAAGCACGGTGGTCCTGCTTAAGCCGTATAAGGATAAGTACCTCGAACAAGCAGCGACGGTCCGCGACACGGTGACCTTTTCCTACGAGCGGGGCGGGGCATCCCTCCTCGATTTTCTCGATGCCCAGCGCGATTACCGGACTGTGCGGATCGCTTATCTGAACCTCGTCGGGTCTTATCTCTCCGCCGCAGCTCAACTCAATCTTGCCGTGGGCAAGGAGGTCATCGAATGAAAACCAGGTTTGCCTGCCTCATATTTGCGGGAATCCTTTGCCTGCCCTTGAGCTTGCTCCTCCCGGGCTGCAATGAGGGCAAGAGCGACCCGAAGGCGCAGGCGCCGCCCAAGGCCGTCGTCGAGCCTGACTTCGACTCCAATAACTTCAAGGTGGACAACGCCGAACGGTTTCCGCTGGCGACAGCGGTCGAGCATAAAGCGGCGCCCGCCCTGAATGTTACGGGCGTGGTGCAGCCCGATATAGCGCGCGCCGTGCCGGTGATATCGCTCGCTGCCGGCCGGGTAGTGGAAATTAACGCAAGGCTGGGCGACCACGTGAAGAAGGGCCAGTTGCTTCTGAGGGTTCAGAGCAACGATGTCTCGGGCGCCTACCAGATTTATTTGAAAGCCGTGAACGATGAGCGCCTGGCGCGTCAGCAGCTCGAGCGGGCGCAGATTCTTTACGACAAGGGCGCTATCGCGAAAAGCGCTCTCGAGCAAGCCGAAAACACCGAACAGGATGCCAAAGTGGATCTGGACGCGGCAACCAATCAGTTGCGGCTTCTCGGTGTGGACAAGGACCATCCGTCGGGGATCGTCGACGTCGTCGCTCCGATATCGGGTGTGATCACGGACCAGCAGGTCGCCAACGCGGCGGGCGTCCAGGGGCTGTCAGGTCCCAACCCGTTCACCATCTCGGATCTGTCGTATGTCTGGATCATGTGCGACGTGTACGAGAACGATCTCGACGCGGTGCATCTCGGGGAATATGCGGATATCCATCTGAACGCCTACCCCGACAAGGCGTTCAAAGGCCGGATCGACAACATCCTGCCGATCCTGGATCCCTCCATCCGCACGGCGAAGGTCCGGCTGGAAGTCCCCAACCCGGGGCTGATGCGCATCGGGATGTTTGCCACCGCGACGTTCTACGGCAGGCAGCCTGAAACGCGTGCCGCAGTTCCGGCGACCGCCATTCTCCATCTGCACGACCGGCAGTGGGTCTACACACCGACGGGCGCCGGACGCTTCAGGCACCTTGAGGTCGCCTGCGGGAACATGCTTGCCGGCAACATGGAGGAGATTGTTTCAGGCCTCAAGCCGGGAGATCGGGTGGTCGCAAACGCCCTGCCGATGCAAAACACCGTGGAACAGTGATGATCAGTCGGATCGTCGATTTTGCGCTGAACAAGCGCTATTTCATCTTGGTCTTTGCGCTTTTGCTTTTCGGCATCGGCGTCGTCTCCTTCCACCGCCTCCCGGTCGACGCATATCCCGACGTGGCCGACAACTACGTGGAGATCATCACCCAGTGGCCGGGGATTTCGGCGGAGCAAATCGAGCAGCAGGTCACAATCCCGCTTGAAATAGTGATGAACGGCATCCCGCACGTCGTGCATCTGCGCTCGTTCTCCCTCTTCGGGCTCTCCGACCTGAAGCTCATCTTCGACGACGAGGAAGATAACTTCAGGAACCGTGAGAGAGTCCTGGAGCGCTTTTCCCAGGTTGCCTTGCCGCCGGGCGTAGTGCCGACAGATGGGCACGGACTGGAGTCCCGCGGGCCAAATCTACTTCTTCACGCTCCATAACACCAATCCGCACTACGACGTCATGGAGCTGAAGTCGATCGAAGACTGGGTCGTCGAGAAGAATTTGAAAGCCGTACCCGATATCGTCGACGTTGCCAGTTTCGGCGGACCCACGCGCGAATACCAGGTCCGCGTCGATCCCAACAAGCTGATCTCCTACGGCCTCAGCCTTGGCCAGGTGGAGCAGCAGCTCGCCAACAACAATGTGAATGCCGGCGGAAGCTTCGTCGAAGCCGGTCTGCAGCAGATCAACGTTCGGGAAGTGGGCCTGGTCAGAAATGTCCACGATATCGAAAACACGGTCCTCTACACCAAGGGCGGCACGCCGCTTGCGGGTGAAGGATATCGCCGTCGTGGCGCAAGGTCCGAAGATCCGGCTCGGCCAGTTCGCCAGGGCGATCCGCCGCGAGGATGGGCGGATCATCGACAACGACGATGTAGTCTCGGCCTGGGTCCCCATGCGGAAGGGCGCCGATGCGGAGAAGGTCCTCGAAGGTCTCCACGAGAAAGTGCAGGAACTGAACGATCACATTCTGCCGCCGGGCGTGAAGATCGTCCCCTTCATCGATCGCAGCGATCTCATTCACTTCACGACGCATACGGTGCTGCGCAACCTGACGGCGGGCTTCATCCTTGTAACGATTGTCCTGTTCCTTTTCCTGGGCAATGTCCGCGGCGCGCTGATCGTCGCCCTCACGATCCCGTTTTCTTTGTTGTTCGCGTCGATCTGTCTCGACCTGCGTCACATCCCTGCGAACCTTCTCTCCCTCGGCGCCCTCGATTTCGGCATGGTGGTGGACGGCGCGGTCGTGATGGTCGAAAACATCGTCCGCCACTTGGGCCACAGGGACCCGGCTGCCTCCGTACAGGACAGGATCCGGGCCGCGGCGCACGAGGTGCAGAGGCCCGTCTTCTACGCCATCACCATCATCATCACCGCCTATCTTCCGATTTTCACCCTCCAGCGGGTCGAAGGCAGGCTGTTTCGGCCGATGGCCTGGACGGTGGCATTTGCCCTCCTGGGCGCAGTGATCTTCTCCATGACCGTGGCGCCGGTCCTCGCAAGCTTCCTCTTCCGCAAAGAGATCCGCGACTGGCGCAATCCCGTCCTCGCCTGGCTCACCGAACACTATCGGCGGGCCGTGACCTGGTCCATCCATCATCGCGGGGTGATGGTCGGGATTGCGGCCCTTACCCTGTGCGGCAGTCTCTATCTGGCGACGAGCGGCGTGATCGGATCGGAGTTCCTCCCTCATCTGGATGAAGGCGCGATCTGGGCGCGCGGCACTCTCGCGCCCAGCACCGGGCCGAGCGAGGGCATCCGGGTAATGAATCAGGCCCGAATCCTCTTCTGCTCTTTTCCCGAGGTCACCGAATGCACGAGTCAAACGGGGCGTCCGGATGACGGCACGGATACGACGAGCTTTTTCAACACCGAGTACTACGTCGGCCTGAAGCCAAAAGAAGAGTGGCGTCCGGTATTTCACCAGAACAAGGATGAGCTTATAGCCGCCATGAACCGGGAGTTCGATAAAATCCCGGGTGTGATATGGGGCTTCTCCCAGCCGATTGCAGACAACATGGAGGAGGCGGTCAGCGGGGTAAAAGGACAGCTTGCCACGAAGGTCTATGGCGATGACCTGAAAGTCCTCGAGGAGAAAGCCAATCAAATAGTGAGCGTCATGCGCGGGATCAAGGGAATAGAAGACCTCGGGGTCTTCCAGGTCCTCGGCCAGCCCAACCTGAACATAACCGTAGACCGGCAGGCTGCGGCCCGCTATCGGATCAACGTGGCCGACGTGCAGGATGCCGTTCAGACCGCCGTGGGCGGCAATGCGCTCACTCAGGTCCTGCAGGGCGAGGCGCGCTACGACCTGGTGCTGCGCTATCTGCCGCAGTACCGGGACAGGCGGGAAGCAATAGAGAACATCCGCCTCCCGGCGCCCACCGGGGAACGCGTGTCCCTCGCGCAGCTTTGCAAAATCGAGGAGCGGGACGGCGCTTCCGAAATCTATCGCGAAGGCAACGAGCGGTATGTCGCTGTCAAATACAGCGTCCGCGGCCGCGACCTCGGCGGCGCGGTGGAAGAGGCGATCGAGAAAGTCAACTCGAAAGTTCAGATGCCGCGGGGCTGCCGTATCGGCTGGGAGGGCGAGTACGAAAGCCAGAAGCGGTCTGAAGAGCGGCTGGCCGTCATCGTGCCCCTGACGATCTTCCTCATATTCATGATCATTTACGGCGCCTTCGGCTCCGCCAAGTGGGCCTGCCTCAACCTGGTCAACGTGGCCGTGGCCGGCATCGGAGGCCTCCTCGCGCTGCTCGTGACAGGCACGCGCTTCAGCGTCTCGTCGGGGGTAGGGCTCATGGCCTTGTTCGGTGTCTCTGTCCAGATCAGCGTCATCATGGTTGAATATATCAACCAGTTGCGCGCGAGGGGTCTTTCGATCGTGGACGCCGTTATCGAAGGAGCGACGCGGCGCTTGAGGCCGATCATGATGACCATGCTCGTCGCCACGCTGGGTCTTTTGCCTGCGGCCATGTCCCACGCCATCGGCTCCGACGCGCAACGGCCCTTTGCCATCGTCATCGTGGGCGGATTGATCGCCGATCTTCTCATAAGCGTCTTCTTGCTGCCTACTTTTTACGTCTGGTGGGCGCGGCCCGCCGACCGCTTACCCAAGGTCGAGGAGTCGAAGAAAATCGACGGGTTGGTTTGAAAGGAATGATCCCCTTTGACGGCAAGCAGGCATGCGGCGCTCTTTTTAGGCTGACAAAGATGCGGAAACACAAAAATCGAGGCAAAACCGAGACGACTGAAGACAGATAGAGGGGAAAGGAGACGATCCTTCCCCCCCCTCTTTGTTGACGTCATGTCACTTCGCGGGGGCTTCAGCCGCAGGGGCGGCGGCAGGCGCCTCCTCTTTCTTGGCTTTCTTGGCCTTCTTGGTTTTCTTGGCTTTCTTGGCCTTCTTCTCAGGGGCCTTCTTCTCAGGCTGCGTTGCGGCCGCTCCCTGATCGGTTCCTGCTGCCGGCTTCTCCTGGGCAAAACCAACTACCGAGAAGGTCAGAGCGATCAATGCCGCCAGAACGAAAGTAAATATTCTCTTCATTTGTTTTCACCTCCTTATCCTTAACGGGTAATTTTAACTGTCATGCCCTTCGAACTGCATGGGTCATGCCAAAATACGGATGGATTCGGGCACAGACGCGCTTTGCCGGTTTCATGAGGCTCAGGCGCGAAGGACGCACGCGAAAATCAGCCGAATCGGCCTGAGCTTTGTTAAAAAGAGCCCTTATCGTCGGAGTTTTCCGCCTGGGGGGAATCGGGTTTTTCCGGCGCCTCTCCCCGTCTGCCGGCGCAGGCGCCCGTGGCGTAAGCCGGAGCGGAGACGTCTACTTTTCGATGCCGCGGCGGGCGCCCACCCCATTCTGGTAGTAATGCTTGATCTCGCGCATCTCGGTGACCAGGTCGGCCTCCTTTATGACCGCCTCATGGGCGTTCCTCCCCGTGAGCACCAGCTCGACGGAGCGAGGCTTCTCCCGCATCAGGGCAAGGACCTCCTCCACGCCGACGAGCCCCAGGCTGACCGCTACGTTTACCTCATCAAGGATAACCACGTCATAGGCTCCGGAGCGGACCGCCTCGTTGATCTCCCGCATACCCTCGCGGGACGCCGCGATGTCTTCCTCGCTGGGGGCCTTCATGATCAAGCCCCGGCCGTACTGCCGGCAGGCGACCATTTCCCCGAACCGCTCCAGAGCAAGGTGCTCGCTGCACCGCTCCTCCTTGATGAACTGGGCGATGAAAACTTTCATCCCTGCCCCTGCCGCCCTGAGGGCGAGACCGAGGGCCGCGGTCGTCTTTCCCTTGCCGTTTCCCGTGTACACCTGCACGTAGCCTTCACGCATGAGATTCCTCCAGAAGGAGCAATATTTCTCTTCTCACTTCCCCAACTGTCGGCGGATCGACGGCGGTCTTGCCGTAAGCCCGAGTGTGCGCCCCCCGTCAGGCGCCTTAGCCATAGGTCCGCCATCTCCTTATTAGCAATCTTTCGTTTTCCGGCCGCGATCTCAGGCGCCGGCCGGATGATCCTCACGGGATGCGGCGCCCCTTGGGGGGTCGCCGACGGCGAGGTCGAGGAAAAACGCGCATGCGGGGCGAGCCGACGCCATCACAGACGGAGGACCCTCCTGATAAAGCCCATGTCGACATGCAGGCGCAGCAGGTCGGCCAGTCTGTCGAGGGCCTGATCAATCGCCGCCGCGTAAGAGACGGGTCCGGGGAGGGGCCTCAGGCCTTTCTTCTCTCTCAGCCCGTTCAGAATGCCCCTTCTGAACCCGTCGTTGTCGAAAATGCCGTGGATATACGTGCCCCAGCAGTTCCCCCGGCTGGACCCGTCCGGCACGAGTGCGCCCGACGGTGGACCGGAAAGCCTGTTTATCGCGAAGAGGCCGATATCGCCCTTGCTCTCCCCCATGTGGATCTCATAGCCCCTCAGCTCCCCTTCGCAGGCGGCCGGAAAGCCGGCGTCGGGTCTTCGAGCGATCTTTGCCTCCACCCGGCACGTCGTCTTCGTCTCTCCGAAAGTGGTCTCGATGTCCAGGAGAGCGAGGCCGTCCACCTCTGCGTGAGCGCTTTCGACGCCGTGAGGGTCGTAGATCTTTCTGCCCGCCATCTGATAGCCGCCGCAGATAGCCGCCACCTGCGCGCCCATGTCATGGGCCTTCCTGATGCTGCGGTCAAGCCCGGCGTTTTTCAGGAAGAGCAAATCCTTCACAGTGCTCTTCGAGCCGGGGATGATCACCATGTCGGCGTTCTCAATGTCCCCAGGGCTGACGGAATAATGGAGCTGCGCGTCCGGCTCGCAGAGAAAGGCGTCGAAATCGGTGAAGTTGGAGATATAGGGCAGCCGCACCACGACGATCCTGATCGCGCCCTCTCCTTTGGACATCGTCCCGTTCCTCAACGAAAGACTGTCTTCCTCGGGGAGGCCCAGGTCCGCCGCAAATGGAAGGACGCCTATCACGGGCCTGCCCGTCCGCGCTTCCATCATGTCGAGACCCGATTTGAGCATGTCGAGGTCTCCCCTGAACTTGTTGATGATGAACGCTTTGATGTGCCTTGCGTCCCTGCCGAGAAGCTTGACGGTCCCGTAGAGGGAGGCGAAGACGCCGCCTCTGTCGATGTCCCCCACGAGGAGCACCGGCGCCCCGGCGAGCTTCGCGGCAGACATGTTGACAATGTCGACGTCCATGAGATTGATCTCGGCGGGGCTGCCCGCCCCCTCCATAAAGATCAGGTCAAAGCTCCCCGAAAGCCGCCTATACGACTCCTGCACCGCCTCCCGGGCCCTTTCCCTGATGCCGTAATACTCCCGCGCCGCCATGTGCCCGATGGGTCGGCCGTGTATGATCACCTGGCACCCCGCTTCCCCGGACACCTTGAGCAGCACGGGGTTCATGTCGACGACGGGCTCGACGCGCGCGGCTTCAGCCTGAAGCGCCTGGGCCCGCCCGATCTCCCGTCCGTCCGCGGTCACGTAGGAGTTGAGGGCCATGTTCTGCGCCTTGAAGGGTGCAACGCTCACGCCCTCATCGCGGAAGATCCTGCACAGCCCCGCAACGACAACGCTCTTGCCGGCGCCGGAGCCTGTGCCCTGTATCATCAGAGCCTTCGCCATGTTCTCTCCAGCCTTGCCCTCGCCTCGCGCTCTTTAATGCGTCTGGACCTCGCCCGAGACCCCTGCCTCGCCGAACGTCGCCATCTCCCGGTATATCTTCAGACCGCCTTCAATAAGCATCATGGCCAGGGCGGCGCCCGTGCCCTCGCCGAGCCTCAGATCGAGGTCCAGGATGGGCCTGAGCCCCATCCGGTCGAGCATCGCCCTGTGGCCCCTCTCGACGGAGTTGTGTGCCGCGAACATGTACTCGGCGGTCTTCGGCTCGAGGGCGTACGCGACAAGGGCCCCTGCCGTCGAGATGAGGCCGTCTATCACGACCGGGACCCTGACCGCCGCTGCCCCGAGGACCAGTCCGGCTATCCCCCCTATCTCGGCGCCGCCGACCTTCGCGAGCACGTCCAGCGGGTCGTCCGGCCGGGGCTTATGAAGGCATATGCTCTCCCCGATGACGTCGATCTTATGGGCGAGAGCAGCGTCCGTGATGCCCGTGCCCCTGCCCGTTACCTCCGCGACCGGCTTGCCGGTGAGCACGGCGGCGATGGCGCTCGACGGCGTCGTGTTGCCGATGCCCATATCGCCCGTGCCGAAAAGGCGATATCCTTTCTTTGCATAGGCTGAAGCAAGCTCGATGCCCACATTCACGCACTCTTCCGCCTCACCCCTGGTCATGGCCGGTTCTTTCAACATATTCTTCGTCCCGGACACCACCTTGTGTATGGCGAGACCGGGCGTTTCTTCGAACTTATAGTCGACTCCGATGTCGACGACCAGGACCTCCGCCCCCGCGTGACGGGTAAGTACGTTGATCGCCGCGCCCCCATTCAGAAAATTAAAAACCATTTCCGGCGTCACTTCTTTCAGGTACGCCGAGACTCCCTCAGCGACGACGCCGTGGTCCCCCGCGAAGGTAAAGACGATTTTCTTGCCAAGGACCGGCATTGCCTGCTCGGTGACGGCGACGATCCGGCGGGCAAACTCCTCAAGCCTGCCGAGGCTTCCCGGAGGCTTCGTGAGGTCGTCGAGCCTCTTCTGGGCGTTTTCCATGAGCTCTTTCTTTAACGGCTCGATCTTCCGCATGGTCGCCTCTATGGACTTCCATCCTTCCTGGTTCACTGCGTTTTCCTCCGTAATCGGGGCCCGGGCCTCCCCGGTCAATCCGCCGTCCTCATGCCGTCCCCCTACTTGATTTTAAGGGGTATGCCGACTGCCATCAGGTAGACCTCGTCCGCCAACCCTGCAAGGCGCTGGTGGAGCCTGCCCGCCGCGTCCCTGAACTGCCTTGCCATCTCGTTTTCCGGCACTATCCCCATGCCGACTTCATTCGAAACGACGAAGATATCGATAGGCCGGTCCGGGCCGCCCAGGGCGTCGAGAAAGTCAGCCTCTGCCTCTCCCGGGTCGAGGTTGCTGCACAGGAGGTTCGAAAGCCAAAGGGTCAGGCAGTCGATCAACGCAACTGCATAGACGCCGCATGCGGCCCTCACGGCGCGCCCCAGATGGAGCGGCGCTTCACAGGTAGCCCAGGCGCTGCCCCTATCCATCTTGTGCTTTTCGATCCGCTCCTCCATTTCCTCATCCAGGGCCTGGGCGGTCGCAATATAGACCCTGCTCTTTTCATCCGACTCCGCCAATGCCTTGCGCAATGCGAACGAGCTCTTCCCGCTCCTGGCGCCCCCTATAATGAATACTAGTTTGCCCATCCCTCGCTCCGCACTTACGCGCCCAAAAAAAATCCCCAGGACATCACGCCTGGGGATTGCACCCTGATTTACTTGGTCCCCGCCTTCCACCCGCGGGAAGGCAACTCTTTCACGTTTCAGGCAGGTCTTCTGGCTCTCCCGGTCCCTTGCCGGCCTTCCCGTCGCCGATATGCGCAAACAGTGGCCCTGCGAGGCAAAAGACGCTCATTCCGAGGTACCCGGAATCGGGATCACAGCGGCGGGACCGCTCCTGGATTTCACAGGATTCCCTATTGAGCTTCGCTGCACCTGAACGCGCCGCTTCTTTCTTTATCCTATTTTGTACAACGGAACGCGACGGATGTCAATCAGGATCCGGCGTCCTGGGGTCGGGCGCTTTTTGCGCCTGCCGCTTCGTCTTAGCTTGACGGCAGGATGCGGTACGTGATAGAGTCTGAACGGCGTACGAAGGTTGCATCATCCTTTGGGCAAAGTAGTCTGACTTAGACACGCCGCATAGCCATCACGGGTAGGATCCAAAATATCCAAGAGTGCGTCTACGGACGCAGATTGCAAGCGCAGAATCTCAAACAGACCATGCAGCGGGGTCGCGGACCCCGTTGACGGAAAGGCCGTTGCGTGAAAAAAGGGAGAAAATGAACATACTTTTCGTATACCCCAAATACCCTGACACATTCTGGAGCTTCAAGCATGCCTTGCGGTTCATATCCAAGAAGGCCCTCCATCCCCCCTTGGGTCTCCTTACCGTTGCCGCAATGCTCCCCGCCGCGTGGGAAAAAAGACTCATCGACATGAACGCCGGTCGCCTCAGGGACCGGGACATCCAATGGGCGGACTACGTCTTTATCGGGGCCATGGCGGTCCAAAAGGAATCGGCCAACGAGATTATTGCCCGGTGCAGGGCATTGCATGTCAAGACCGTAGCGGGTGGACCGCTCTTCACCGCGGCCCCCGACGACTTCCCGGACGTGGACCACCTCGTGCTCAACGAGGCAGAGGCCACCTTGCCCCAATTCCTTAAGGACCTTGCCCGGGGAGAGGCTCGGCGCCTATACGAGTCGAAGGATTTTCCCGGCCTGGAGAATACGCCAATCCCTCTCTGGCGTCTCATCAAGATGAAGAGATACTATGCCATGAATCTTCAATATTCCAGGGGCTGCCCGTTTAGTTGCGAGTTCTGTGATATCACCACTCTCTACGGCAACAAGACGCGGACGAAGAGCACCCGGCAGATAGTCGATGAATTGGAGGCGCTCTATGACGTCGGCTGGAGAGGCAGCGTCTTTTTCGTCGACGACAACTTCATAGGCAACAAAAAGAAAATCAAGGACGCCGTCCTCCCCGCCATGATCGACTGGATGAAGAACAGAAGGAACCCCTTCGAATTGTCGACGGAGGCGTCGATAAATCTGGCTGACGATGAAGAGCTGATGAGGCAGATGATCCGGGCCGGTTTTACGTCCGTGTTCATAGGCATCGAAACGCCGGACGACCTGTCCCTGAAAGAGTGCAACAAGGTTCAAAACACGAACCGCGACCTCGTTGCGAGCGTAAGGCGGATCCAGCGGGTCGGTCTGCTCGTTCGCGGCGGGTTCATCGTAGGTTTCGACAATGATTCTTCCGACATATTTGAAAGACAGATCAGGTTCGTTCAGGATAGCGGGATCGTGACCGCCATGGTGGGCATGCTCAACGCTCCGGGCGGCAGTCGCCTTTACGAGCGGCTTCAGAAGGAAGGCAGGTTGAGGAAGGGGATCAGCGGCGACAACACCGACTTCTCAACAAACATTGTCCCCGCGATGGGGTACGAGAAGCTCTACGAAGGCTACAGGAAAATAGTCAACGGCATTTACTCTCCAGGCATGTACTACGAAAGGGTCAAGGCGTTTCTCAGAGAGTACAAGCCTCTGGAAAAAAGGAGGCGGCGCTTCCATTTCCGCTACGTCCGGTATAACTTCCGTTACCTCGATGCGCCTTTCAAGGCGCTCGTCCTGTTGGGCATAATGGACGAAGCCCGGCTCTATTACTGGAAGCTCCTCTTCTGGTCCTTATTGAGGCGTCCACGGCTACTGCCCATGGCAATGATGTTTCATGTCTACGGGTTTCATTTTCGAAAAGTCTTTGTGGGTAACCGGTAGCCGCGACGACGCCGGCTCGACCCTCAAACGGGGATTATTTTTGCAAAATGCCCTAGACGACCGCCGAAAAATTCGCTGCCGCCTGCTGACGGGCCAACTGTGAGCACTGAGCGAGATAGTTCTTCAAAACGGTGTTGACCGCGTTGGTTTGCACCGAGGCCGGTCCATTCGTCGCCTTTTGGCCGGTCCCCGAGGCGAGATAATTGACAAGAGATGCGGTCGATCCGGAGAGGAAAGAGCCCGAGCATTCCTGGGCCTTCGAGAAGGCATCGTCAAACTCGCTCCGGCTGATCACGCCGTCGTTGTTCGTATCAAGCTTCGCGAATATCTGGGCCGCGAAGGCGCCGTTATTCCCGCCGGCCGGGGTTTTCTTGCCGCTTTCCAGGGCCGCCCGTATTTCTGTCTTGTCGATCACGCCGTCTCCATTGGCGTCCAATCTGTTGAACAAGGCCTGGCGAATCTGTGCCGACTCATTCCCCCTATGCTGCTGACTCCGCTAATCATGATCTGCTCCTCATGAACGAGATGAGGGAGAGTTAAGCAAAATCGCGGCCACGCACAAAACATCGCGCCATCGTGTGGAAACGCCCGTTTCGCAGGGGAAAAACTCTCCGGACGCTTCTTGCCCGCCCTTCCGAAGTGGGAAAAAAATTCCGCGCGGCGGGAAAACAATTCCCGACTTACATTATAGTGACGGATAAGAAAAAAGGAGGCCCATTGGCGCTTGCGACGACATGCGCCCTCTTGTCGGCGCTCCTTGTGCTGACAACCTCTCCGGCGTCCGGGAGCGCCGCCGGGAAAGAAGACGAAGGCAGCCGCGTGGAGACGGCAACGTTTGCCGGCGGGTGTTTCTGGTGCATGGCGCCTGCCTTTGACAGGCTGCCGGGGGTCGTATCCGTGACGGTTGGCTACACGGGCGGCCGAAAGAAGAACCCCGCTTACGAAGAGGTCTCCGCGGGCGGCACAGGCCATGCCGAATCGGTGCGGATCGTCTACGATCCCTCAAAGATCACCTACGCGAGGCTCCTCGACGTCTTCTGGCGCAACATAGATCCTACCGTGAAGGACAGGCAGTTCTGCGACGTCGGCAACCAGTACCGCTCAAGCGTCTTCTACCATGACGAGGAGCAGAAAAAGCTCGCCGAAGGGTCAAAGAAGGAACTGGAGGAGTCGAAGCGCTTTTCCGGACCGATCTATACCGAGATCGCGCCGGCGTCGCAATTCTACCCGGCCGAGGAATACCATCAGCAGTACTATAAAAAAAACCCGGTCCGCTACAAATTCTATCGTTGTAACTGCGGCAGGGATGCGCGCCTCAAGGAGCTGTGGGGAGGGGCGGCGGCCGGCGACGCCCACGAGTAAGATGCGGGGCGGCCGGGAGGCCGAAGTCTAAGCGATCTGCGACTGCAACGAGCCCGGCCTGATAGCCGATGCGATCGGCGTTTAGCTTGCGGACGGCTAACGTTTCCCTTTCGGCTCTTTCTTGCGCCGGCTGACCGAAGCCTTCATCGACGTCACCTCCCGGCAGTAGTCGCACATGCCCTCCCTGTCGAGTAGGTCCGAAAAAACTTTCTTCCCACACCTCGAGCACGGCCTGTACCACGGCTTCACCGCGGTTTCTGTGTTTTGCACGCTTTTTCCCTGTTCCTGATGGACTGGAATCGAACACCTCCATTCTATTCCGCCGCTTGCGCCCGGGTCAAGATATTTTTTGCGGAAATGTTCTGCCGTCGCCTAAACCGGCCTCCACGCCCACTTGCGTCTGGCCCCTCCGGTTGACAAAGCTTTCCAACTCGCTTACCATACCGGAAGCATGAGATTAACTATTATCCAGCCGTCCCATTACCGGTCAAAGCTGGAGCGGTCGGTCTGCAAGATAAAAAAGCGGCGCCTGATCGGCCTTACCCTCCCCCACCTCGCCGCCCTTGCCCCTCCCGAATCAGAAGAAA
>CAVTDX010000068.1:0-6789 GCA_963733345.1 uncultured delta proteobacterium | reverse complement strand
TAGATAACACGACGCTTGTAATAGTGGCCACGAATGTCCAACTTAACAAGAGGGAAATAACGAAGGTCGCCCAAATGTCCCAGGCCGGCGTCATAAAGACCGTAGCCCCGGTCCATACGACGTTTGACGGTGATCTGGTGTTTGCCGCCTCCCTGGGGCAGGTAAGGGGAGACGTGAACCGTGTGGGCTTGCTCGGTGAATTTGCGGTCGCGGAAGCGATCAAGAGGGCGGCGAGGAAGGCCGACGGTTTGGCATGCTGCCTGCCTTCAAAGATATGGCCTGCGGATCGAAGACCGGGCGGCAGGATCGCAAGCCGTAGGCGATATCCCCTAACAAGCGGGCGCCCTAACCGGAGAGATGCAATGGAAGCAAGGTATGAGGAAGGGCGCGGCTCTTAAGGGAGCGCGGAGGCGCGGTAGCATTTACGGGAGCGGGCATTTCCGTGGAGGCCGGCATCCCTGCCTTTCGCGGAGCCCAGGGCCTTTGGGAGAAATACGATCCGGCGAGTATGCGGAGATACGGGCGTTCTTAAGGTCCCCGGAAAAGGTCTGGCACATGCTGAGGGAGATGGGGGACGTGATCCTTCGGGCAGCGCCCTCGCCTGCGCACAGGGCGTTGGGCGTTCTTGAAAAGGCCGGCCTACTCAACGCGGTCATCACCCAGAACGTCGACGGGCTGCACCAACTGGCGGGAAACGTGAACGTCATCGAATACCACGGAAATCATCGGCGTCTCGTCTGCCTTGGCTGTTCTTATACGGGCCCGTTTACCCAGGAATCGATAAAGGCGCGGCCTTATCCCGTATGCGGCCGGTGCCAAAAGCCGTTGAAGCCGGACGCGGTCTTTTTCGGCGAGCCGATACCCGCGGCGGCAAGCATCAGGGCAAGCCGGGAGGCGGCCTCTTGCAACGTAATGATTATCGTAGGGACATCGGGCGTCGTCTACCCGGCCGCCGAACTGCCTTTAATGGCGAGCGAAAGGGGCGCAGCGATAATCGAGATCAATGTGTCGCCAACGCCGTTTACGTCATCGATTGCCGATTGTTTTCTCGAAGGAAGCGCGTCGTCGGTATTGCCTCGCGTCCTGAACGAGCTCGGCCTTACGGGGCAGGAGTTGGGTCTTTAATGGAACGTATCTATTGCGTCATTATGGCCGGGGGGAAAGGAGAACGCTTCTGGCCGCTCAGCACCGCCCGGACGCCGAAGCCCTTTGTCAAGCTCATCGGCGACAAGACGATGATCCAGATGACCGTCGAGCGCCTCGCGGGCCTCGCGCCCAAGGAGCATATATTTGTGGTGCTCGGCGAGGACCATGTCCGCATGGCGCGCCGACAGCTCCCCGATCTTTCCGAAGAACAGTTCATTGTCGAGCCGGAAGGGAGAGATACGGCGCCCTGTATAGGCTTCGCCGCCCTTCTTCTTCGCCGCAGGGATCCGGGGCTGTCATGGTGGCCCTTCCTGCGGACCAATATATCCCCGATAAGGATGCCTTTGTCGCATGCGCCTCTGCGGCTGTCGAGCGCGCGAGGCAGGGAGACTATCTGGTCACCATAGGCATTACGCCTACCAGACCGGAGGCAGGCTACGGCTACATATACGCGAAAGAGAAGATCGGCGTCGTGGAAGGGGCGTCGTGCTTCCGGGTAGGCCGTTTTGTCGAAAAGCCGGATGAGACAAAAGCGGCCGAATATCTGGCCGACGGCCACTACTTCTGGAACAGCGGCATCTTCGTGTGGCGCGCCGACGTCGTGCTTGCGGGCATAGAGCGGCATATGCCGGGGCTTTTCGAGGGGCTTCGGGCGATAGAAGCGGCCGCGGCAGCGGGCGATTCCCGAAAGGTGGCAGAGGGCTTCAAGGGTTTTCAGAGGATATCCATCGATTACGGGTTGATGGAGAAGGCCGATAACGTGCTGATGGTCAAGGCCGACTTTGCGTGGGACGACGTGGGGGCGTGGGGATCGCTTCGGAGGGTGATGGAGCTGGACGAAGCAGGGAATTGCCTCCGGGGCGACGCCGTCTGCCTGGACGCGACAGACTGCGTGATCTTCGGGAAGGACGTGCCTGTAGGGGTAATCGGCGTATCGGACCTGATTGTCGCGGCGTCCCCGGAGGGCGTGCTCGTGTGCGGCAGGACGCGAGATCAGGAAACGAGGCAGATAGCCAGGATGATAGAGCAGGCTAAGGCTGCGAGACCGAGGAAGAAAAACTCCTAGCGTCGCGCGATCAGGCACCGCGGGTTCAAAAAAAGGCGTGGGCCGCCGAAGGGGGCGCCATGGTATCGAAGGTGTTTACGTCGGGTCTTCACGGGATAGACGGCATAAAGATCGAGGTGGAGGTAGATATATCCCACGGTCTGCCGTCGTTCAGCATCGTCGGCCTCCCCGAGCCGTCCGTCAAGGAGAGCCGGGAGCGGGTAAGGTCCGCGATAAAGAACGCAGGCTTCGAGTTCCCCAATGACAGGATTACCATAAATCTCGCCCCTGCCGACGTGAGAAAGGAGGGTTCTTCTTTCGATCTGCCGGTGGCCCTTGGACTGCTTGCGGCCATGGGCGTCATTACTCAGGCCGCGGTCGAGAACCATCTCGTCGCCGGGGAGCTTTCACTCGACGGCAGAATCAAGGGGACGAGAGGCGTGCTGCCCATGGCGGTCCTCGCCGCAAAGGAGCGCTTCGCCTACATGATAGTTCCCCTGGAGAATGGAAGAGAGGCCGCCGTGGTAAAGGGCATAAAGGTGTATGGGGCCTCTCGCCTCCTCGATATCGTCCATTACCTTCGAGGCGATGGGGAGCTTGAAAGTTTTGCGGGCGTTGCGGTCGTGGAGACGAGGCCGGAGGCGGAAGAGAGGCTCAACTTCTCGGATGTCAGAGGACAGGCCCACGCGAAACGGGCCATCGAGATTGCGGCTGCGGGAAGCCACAACGTGCTGATGGTTGGCCCGCCCGGCTCGGGAAAAACCATGCTCGCCCGTAGAATACCGACTATCATGCCTTATCTGACCTACGACGAGGCCATAGAGACGACCAAAATCCATAGCATAGCCGGACTCCTGAGCGAGGAAAAATACCTCGTGTCCGAAAAGCCTTTTCGCGCCCCTCACCACTCCATTTCCGATGCGGGACTCATCGGGGGAGGCGGCCATGCCCCGCCCGGGGGAAATAAGCCTCGCGCATAACGGAGTGCTCTTTCTCGATGAATTCCCGGAGTTCAAGAGAAACATCCTCGATTCGCTGCGCCAGCCGCTCGAAAGCGGGAACGTCGTAATCTCGCGCGTCTCCCAGGCTGTCGCGTTTCCGGCGAATTTCATGCTGATCGCCGCCATGAATCCCTGCCCCTGCGGGTATTATGGGGATCCAAGGAGGGCTTGCATCTGTTCGGGCGCGCAGATACACCGCTACAGGACAAAGGTGTCGGGGCCGCTGCTCGACCGGATCGACCTGCAGATCGCTGTCCCGGCGTTGAGCATAAGGGAGCTTTCCCTCGATGCGGAGGAGGAGTCTTCGGAGGCGATCCGCGGCCGGGTGACGGCCGCGCGCGACAGGCAGAAGGAGAGGCTGAATGGCAGATCGGTCCGCGCTAATGGCCAGATGACCGTGCGGATGGTAAAAAAATATTGCGCAATAAATGGCGCTGCGAAAGATCTGCTCGAAAGGGCTGTCGAGAGGTTCGGACTCTCTGCGCGAGCCTACCACAGGATACTCAAGGTGTCGAGGACGATAGCAGATCTCGAGGGGCATGCGGACATCGACGAAAGCCATGTGGCGGAAGCGATACAGTACCGTGTGCTCGACAAGAAGATGGTCGGGTAACGTAAAAACGCACGTTGCCTGTGATGGCTGCCGTAGTCCAATGCGGCCTTCCGGGCAAGCACGATCAGGCCCGCCTTGTATTGTAATTAAGTCGTGCGCGTCCGCCCGTACCGGATAAGAGACATCGGTGAGAACCATACGGAGATGGGCGCCTCTTTCGCTTGACAGGAGCGCAAAAAGGGGTCCAATACTATTTGCATGGACATATACGACTACGCCGAAGCAAAAGGCGTCTCAACCAGACAGGTCCTCGATTTTACGCTCCCGGCAAACCCCCTGGGCCCTTCAGCCAAGGCGAAGCACGCGATGAGAAAAGCGTTGAAGGCCTCCGACCTCCCCCCCGACCCCCGGACCCGCTACTTGAGGGGCTTCATCGCGAGGAAGGAGCGCATCCCGCCGGAAAACATCCTCTTCGGTCACGGCTCAACCCAGATCCTGAATCTATCCTGGTCTCGCTCAAGCCCAAAAAAGTCCTCGCGCCCTCCCCCCTGCCTGCGTGGCGGGCCCGGCTGCTCGATAAGCGCGGGGCGCAGGTCGTGTCCGTTGCCCTGACCGGGGCGGGCCGCTTCATCCCGGATGCGGAGGAGTTTCTCTCCCGGCTCAAAGACGCCGACATGCTCCTCATCCCGAATCCTCACCCCCTTGCCGGCACGGTCCTCGGCGCTGACACCCTTCGCGAGATCGCTCGGGTCGCCGACGCATCGGGCAAGGCGCTGGTCGTGGACGAGGCCCTAGCCGGGTTCGCCGAGGTCGATTCCCCGGTGGAGGCGGCCCTCCATTCCGCCAATGCTCTCATCCTCAGGACCTTCTCTTTTTTCCACGCCCTTGCCGGCATGCGCCTCGGGTACGCCATCGGCAGCCAACGGATCCTCGGCCTGGTCGCCGGCATCATAGACCCGGGTCAGGTAAGCGCGGTCGCGGTCGCCGGCGCCCTCGCTTCGCTCCGGGACAAAAGCTTCCCGAAGAGGACAGCCGAGTTTCTGGCAACCGAGAAAGCCTATATGACCGCGAGGTTGGGCCGCATCAAAGGGATCAGTACAATCGATGCGGGGTGCAATTTTCTCCTTGTCGCTCCAGCGTCGCCGGTCGGCGATCTCCGGTCGCGTTTCCTGCAAAGAAATATCCTGACAGAGACCTTCAAGACCGACGAGGGTCGCGAGGTGATCCATCTGCCGCTCCGCAGACGCCGCGACAATGCGCGCTTCGCAACGGCCCTTGCGAGGATCATGGCGGAGGAAACGAAGGCGTGAAGCCCTAAAAACCTCGAAGTCGGTTTGATTTTTTGCGGATGAGCAAGTATAATGCTCCACATGGAGAGATGACCGAGAGGCCGAAGGTGCTCGCCTGCTAAGCGAGTGTACGGCTTAAACCCGTACCGAGGGTTCGAATCCCTCTCTCTCCGCCAGTTTTTCCTTGATTTTACTCGGTTTCACTCTGTGCCTTTTTCCTTTGCCTTCAGGTCGACCGCGTTGTTATCCATCCTCTGCACCACGTCGAGGAGCGTAATCGTAGACCGCCTCAAGCTGATGGGGAAGCGGATCTACTCTCGCTATAGACAGGCTGAAGTAGGGATTGGGCTCGTGGGCCAAACCGAGTCTGAGGGCCTCAATGCCAATGCGAAATTTCGTGGCGTCGCCGTCGAATGGTTTATCGGCTGCACGCATCTGAAAAATCTGCGACCACCAGGAAGCGACTGGCAGCCAAACAAGAGAACATGGCGATCATCACCTTGGTCTGTAGGTCCGCCCGCACCCTTGTTATGCTTTCTTGTGCCGGCGCGCTTTACACGTGGGTGCGAGAAGACTATCCTATCGCAATGCAGCAACTGCTCCAGCGAAAACTGTTGACAAGGCTTTACCGCTTATATTGTAATATGGGCAGGGCTCTTTTTATTAAATGTGGCGACCCTCCAGCTTCGGAGGACGCGCCTTTTCGCACCATAACAGAAGAGCAGGATATGAGAAACATCGAGATCAGATGGGAAGGAACCAAGTTCGCACAGCAGACGCCGCACGGGAGTTGATAAAAAATGCTATTGCTGTTGAAGAGGCCGGTGAAGAAGCGCCAATACCAGAGTGATGAGCACGCCTATCGCATAAAGGGCGACATCTCGGAATTCGAGAAAATATTCAAAGAATTTGAATGAATTACGCTACGGAATGCATGATTCATCACGCCCGCAAACCTTCATGGAGGCCTCAATGAATAAGATGGACAGAGAAAAAATCATCGCTCCCGAGCACCCGATGAGGGCGGATGCGTATCCCCTCTCCGAGTACGCAGCTATCGGGAAACGCGTAAGAAGGAAGGACGGCTACGAGAAGGCAAGCGGCTATGCAATCTACACCTCCGACGTCCAGGTCCCCGGCATGCTCTATTCGAAGATCCTCACATGCCCCTACCCCCATGCCCGCATCAAGAGCATGGATACAGAGAAAGCGGAAGCAATGCCCGGCGTGAGGGCCGTTTTGCGCTACGACGACCCGGCGCTTCCGGAACGCGCCGACCTGAGCGGCCACATGGGCGGCGCAGGTCAACCCCCCGAGCCGGTGCTCAACAGGGTGGGCTACTGGCAGGGCATGCCTGTGGGCGCGGCCGTTGTCGCCGATACTGATGACATGGCGAACGAAGCATTGAAGCTCGTCGAGATAGAGTGGGAGGAACGGCCCTTCAACCTCGACATAGAAGAGGCCCTCAAGCCCGGCGCGTCTCTATCGCGTCCCGAATCATTCCCCGAGAACAATTTCTCTCTCCCCTATTTGCACATGCACGAGGCGAAGTTGACCCACGGCGATGCGGAGAAGGGCTTCAAGGAAGCGGACCGGACCATTCAGTTCGCCATGCGCCGGGAACAGGAGACATGGGTGTCGCCCGAGCGCCCCTGCGGCGTTTTCAGATGGAACGGCGACTATCCGGAGGTCTGGCTCAAACACCAGCGCCCCTACCTGTCCAAGCGGCAGATTGCCAACTTCTTCAAGGTCCCG
>CAVTDX010000067.1:0-22764 GCA_963733345.1 uncultured delta proteobacterium | reverse complement strand
GATTGCTAGGCTCGCGGCGGTGCGGTCGATGGCGCAGGCCCTCATCGCCTTTCCCAGCATCGTGAACCGGAAATAGAGCCCGAGCAGAAGCACCAGCGCCGCGGTGACCCCGATGATCCAGAGCGATTGCGGCATAATGGTGGCGTGGAGGAACTGGATCGGGACCTCTCCCGAAAACGGCTGATACCGGTGGATCGAGTGGTCCCAGACGTTGCCGGCCGAACCGGAGATGAAGAGCGACGCCCCGAGGGCGACGATGAATACGGAGATGAGGGAGGTGCTCTTCCCCGGCCGGTAGGCGACCTTCATGAGTCCCATGCCGACGACGACCGCCACGATTATGGCGATAGGGACCGCCAGGCAGAGGGGCCAGTGCATCTCCCCATACAGCGTTACCATGACCATCCCGCCGAGCATGACGAACTCGCCCTGGGCGAAATTAATGATGCTGGTGGCGCTGTAGACGAGGGTAATGCCCATGGCGATCAGCGCATACATGCTCCCTACGGAAAGGGCCGTGAAAACTGCCTGCACCACCTGGGTCAGCATAATGGACCCCCTCTTACTTCGCTACTCTCCACTGACCTCCGACCACCTCATACGCGATCGCGGCATCGCCGGAGAGCCCCGCGTGATCGGTGGGGGAATAAGTGAAGGTGCCGTTGACCCCTACGTATCCTTTCGTCTGTTCGAGAGCGTCCCGCATTTTCTCCTTATCGGTCCTCGCCTTTTTTATGGCTGCCGCGAGCATGTTGAACGCGTCGTACGCATTTGCCCCGTACTGGTTGGCATCCTTCCCGTACTTCTGTTTGTACATGTTCTGATAGCTTATTGCGACCTTCTTGTGGGGGTCGCTGTCGGGGATGTTCTCGATGTCGAAGAACCTCACCGCGACCGTCTTCATCCCTTCGGCCCCTTTGCCGATGGCTGTGATGGTGTCCTGGTTGTACGAGCCGGTGCTGTGGAAGAGGGGCAGCGTGAGGCCGGTCTGGCGGTAGTTCAGGGTAGTCGTGACAATCGATTGCCTCGACGTCCAGCAGGCCACGGCCTGGGCGCCCGTGCTCTTGATCTTGTTGAACACAGGGGTGATGTCGGAATCCTCGATGGCGAACCGCTCGTCGAAAACGATCTTGATCCCGTGGCCCGGCGCCTGTTCCTGGAACTCCTTACGCGCCCCGTCCCCGTACGGGTCCATCGCCGTGACGACGGCGAGTTGTTTCACGCCCTTCGATTGCATGTATGAGAGCATGCTTCTGATAATGATAGAGTCGTCGGCCGGCGCCTTGAAGACCCATTTCCTCACGGGCTTCACGATCATAAGCGACGGGGACAGGGCGATCAGGGGTACCCTGTACTGCTCCGCAACGGGGATTACCGCCATGGTGTTGATCACCATATCGAGACCGATCATTGCGTCGACCTGGTCCTTGACAATCAGCCGTTTCGCTGCCGCGACCGCGAGGTCCGGTTTGTCCTCCGTGTCGTAGGCGATAATGTCGATGGACCGCCCGTTGATCCCGCCGGTGCGGTTCGCTTCGGCCGCCATCATTTCCATGGTGTTCTTCTCTGCCGCTCCTGCAAAAGCACCTATGCCGCTCATCACGACGGGGACGCCTATCCTGACCGGCGCCGCCGCAGCGGGAAAGGTAAAAAGGGCCGCGAAAAACAGGGCCAATACCAGGATCATAGACGCATTCCTCATAATTCCCCCTTTATTATTTCTTTTTATTTCCCCGTGCTCCTTGTGACTATGACGCCTGTCCTGACGGGCGCCGCCGCTCCTTGTCAGCCCGGCGTATCGCCCTGCCAACCCAGTATCCTCGCCGCATTCCGGTAGAGCAACTTCTCTATGATCTCATTCTTCAGCGGCAGCTCACGGACCTCTTTCACCACTCGCGCGTGGGGAACGGTAGAATCGGTGGCAAAGAGGATCTGGTCCTGGAGGACGGTCGCGTAGGCGAGCAAGGGTTCCCATCCGCTTCCCTGCTTCGCTATGTACTTGGGCGAAACGCCGCCTATCTCGACGTAAACGTTCCTGTGCTTCCACGCCACGGCCGCCATCTCCGCCACCCACGGCCAGCCGCCGTGGTTGGCGACAATAATGAGCCGGGGAAAGTCGCAGGCGATATGGTCGAGAAACAGAGGGCGGCCGTACTCGATGCTCCTGTGTGTGGAGAAGTTGATCGAGGCGTGTATGGCAACGGGCAAGCCCCTGTCCTGCAGGTAATCGTAGATCGGGTAGTATCTTTTATCATTGGGATAGAGACCCTGCACCCAGGGTTGGAGGTTGAGTCCCTTCAGGTCCCATTCCCGCAGCCGGCGATCGAGATCGCGGACCGGGTCCTCCGATTGAAGCGGGTCCATGCCTGCAAATCCGACTAGGGTCTCCTTATGTTCCGCCGCCGTTTCTCCGACTGCCCTGTTGAGCGCCTCTACGTCGCCGTAGGTATATTCGGCCTGGAGCACGGCCTTTGTTACGCCGCTCTGTTTCATGTCCGTGAGAAAGGCATCGAAGGGCTGCTCCGTGAGCCGATGGAAGTCATAGAGTCCTTGTACCTGGCCATAAACGGCGGCAGACCCTCGTATCCTCCGGGGAAGAACCTCTCTCCCGTGCCGATGATCCGGAAATCGACGATCATTTCACCCTTCCTTTTTCGCCGCAAGCCTGTCGAAACAGCCTTCGGCGAGGTTCTCCCTTTCCTTCTTCAGCTTCTCTTTCTGCACCCTCTCCGAAGGGGTCTTGGGGAGGCTGTCCCGGAACTCTATGTAACGGGGCACTTTGAAGGCCCCAAGGTTCTCCTCGCTGAACTTTAGTATCTCCTCATAAGTCAACGCGCTGCCCGGCCTTGGCACTACGTAGACTTTGACTTCTTCTCCTCTGATCTGATCGGGGACAGGGATGGCGGCGGCATCGAGGATATCCGGATGGGTCATGAGCACATGCTCGATTGACGCGGCCGATATGTTCTCTCCTCCCCGCCGGATGATGTCCTTTTTCCGCCCCGCAAAATGAAAATCGCCATCCTCGTCGATATAGCCGAGGTCTCCGGAATGGAACCAGCCCCCCCTGAACGCCTCCTCCGTCGCAGCTTCGTCCTTGTAATAGCCGAGCATCATCCCCCGCCCTCTCTTCAGCGCTATCTCTCCCACCGCGCCCCGGGGCGCCTCCATATCGTTGTCGTCGACGATCCTTGCCTCCCTGTACCGGACAGGCCTGCCGATGCAGGCGGTCCCCGCCTTGCGGTCGGCCCCGATAGGCGCCGCAATGTCGACCGTCGTTTCGGTGGATGCGTAGACCTCGTACACCGGGACATTAAATCTTTCCTCCCATGCCTTATGGATACGGGAGGAGATTCCCGAAGTCTGGACCACGCGGAGCCTGTGCTCCTTATCGAGGGGGGACGGCGGCATGTTGTAAAGGAAGGACGTCATCGAGCCGATGCAATAGAAACAGGTAATATCGCGGCGCCTGATCTCATCCCAGAACCTGCCCGTGCTGAACTTCTCCGAGACAACGACCGTGGCGTTGCAGGTCATGGCCATGAGCGTGTTCCACTGCGGGTCCATGTAGTAAAAAGGCTTCGCCGTATAGACCCGGTCTTCGCTGGAAAGGCCGAAGAGATCGGCCTGCATGTAAGCGAGATTGACGTAGTAATCGTGAGTCGCCATACAGCCCTTGGGGGTCCCGGTCGTTCCGGACGTGTAGAGGATTGCCGCAAGGTCCCTATGTCCGTCTATCGCGACCTGTCCGAGGTCAGGGGAGGCCTCAAGGAGATCTCCGAAATACAGGACGTTTTCAGACGGGCCGTCTATACTGATGATTGTCTCGAGGGCCGGGAGCTGGTTCCGGATGTTCCCGATCATTCCCAGGTGCGCCTCCGAGGTTGCCAGGACCTTTGCCTCCGAATGATTTAGGACGTGCAGCGCCTCTTTGTCGACGAAACGGGCATTCACCGGGACCATGACCGCGCCGATCATGTTTGCGGCAAGCCATGCGTAAGGAAATTGGACGCAGTTGTGGAGGAGGATAGCGACCCTATCGCCTTTCCTTACCCCCAGGGAGAGGAAGCCGTTTGCAACCCTCTTTACCGCCAGGAGGAAGTCTTCGTAGGCAATCTCATGATCGTTAAGGATGAAGAGAGTTTTTTTCGGCGTCTTTTCGGCAGCCTTTTCGATGAGTTCCCTGATCGTCTCCATCATTCCTCCTGAGTCAAGGAATTCCCCTCCCGATTGCCCGATCTTCTTGAATGCTATAATATGTCCAATTAGATATGTTGTCAAGGCAAAAATATCCGTCATGATAAAGACTCTGCATATTTACGCTATTTGCCGGATCAATGCCAGGCCGAACGGGAAAGGAGGCCAACGTCAACCATTTAAGAGGCGATGAATTAGCAGCCGCTCGCCGCCGCTTGACAAACCCGCCTTTCATCTGTTCTATTTACTGGCGGGATATAGTCTTTTTCGAAAGAGGGCTAAAGTGGGGAGAGCAGCTATCATAGGGACCGGCTCGTATGTGCCGGAAAAGGTGTTGAGCAACCGCGACATCGAGAAATTTCTGGATACGTCGGATGAATGGATTTATACGCGGACCGGCATAAGAGAAAGGCGGATTGCGGACAAGGGGACGGCAACGTCCGACCTCGCCAAGATCGCTTGCGAGCGCGCCATGAAAGCGGCGGGCGTCAGGAAGGACGACGTCGATCTTATCGTTCTTGCCACCATCACCCCTGACACCCACTGCCCTGCCGGCGCCAACTGGCTCGAAGCGAAGCTCGGCTGCCGCAATGCGGTTTCTTTTGATGTCACCGCGGCCTGCTCCGGGTTTATTTTTGCGCTTCATATTGCCGACAAGCTTATACGTTGCGGCGCTAACAGGATGGCGCTCGTGGCGGCGGGCGAGGTCATGACAAGGGTCGTAAACTGGGAAGAAAGGGAGAGCTGTGTCCTGTGGGGAGACGGGGCCGGCGCCGTTGTCCTCGCCGAAACGGACGTCGGACACGAAGTCGTTTCCACGCACGTTCATTCCGACGGGGCAAACGGCGACACGCTTCTGATGCCCGGGGGCGGTTCTATGACGACGCCTATCTCCCACGAGAGCGTCGACGGGAAGCTCCACCTGCTCAAGTTGATAGAGGCGAACAAATCGTTCAAGGTCGCGGTGGGGAGGTTCGCCGAGGCGGCAGAGGAGGCAGCCGCCTCGGGCGGCTGCACCATGAAGGACATAGACGTAATCATTCCCCACCAGGCAAATATCAGAATCATCCAGGGCATGGCGAAGAAATTGAAGGTCTCTATGGGGAAGGTTTATTCGACCATCGAACGTTACGGCAACATCTCTTCCGCCACCGTCCCCATAGCGCTCGACGAAGCCGTCAGGGACGGGACCATCCGTTCCGGCAAGCGCGTCGTTCTCACCGCATTCGGCGGCGGGCTCACCTGGGCAAGCAGCCTCATTCAGTGGTGATGGGGGTTCGCTGCTTCATCCCCCCTTATCTCACCAGGGTGATTGCTATGCCTCCCGTACCTCGCGCAAGAAGCGGCGTAATGAAGATGCCGGTCTCTTCTTTATCTGCTTTTCGCCTTTTTTCGTTGAAATGGACGATAGCCCCGCCTACCGAGGCGCCGATGAGGGCCCCTGCAAGCGCATCCGAGGTCCAGTGGCCATGCTCGTAGATGCGGGCCATGCCGACGAGGCTGGCGATGCCGTAGGAAGATACCTTCACCCAGTAGGGTTCATAGTGCGCGGCGATCACGGATGCCAGGGCAAAGGCCTGGGTCGTCTCGCCTGACGGGAAAGAGGCGTTGCCGTTCCGGAAAGGCGCGAAGTAATACGCGCCTTGGTCGGCGCCCGGGCGGGCGCGACCAACCATATACTTCAAGGCAGGAGTAATAATGCCGGATGCTGCGAGCGTTGCAGCAGCGCCGTCAATGAAGACCGCTTTGGCAGGAGGGTCGTTGAAAATCTCACCACCGACATAGAAGAGTCCCAACGTCGCGTATGAGTAGCCGCTGCCGAACTGGCGAATCTGCGATGCCGCGTCCTTTGCGGAACCGCTCCGGATGTGCTGCACCTGCGTGCGTATAGACTGATCTGCCAGCGATACTGCCGCAATGCCCGCTATGCCGACCCCCACCGTGAGCCAGTCCTTTGCGTCCCATCGTACCGGTGAGGTCAGAACGTACCAGGCGTCTCTCAGGATAAGCTTTGGAAAGTCAAGGGAGAAGGGACTCTCTGTCTCGCTTTTTTCTTCCGATTGGGCCTTGCCTTCAGCGGTTGTCGGGGCTTCGATCGGCGACTGCTCAAAGGCGGCGACGTCGTCATTGAGGAGGAGGCTGTATGCGGCTTTGCTGTTGGGGGAAGGCGCCTGTGTCGCCTCGCTGCCGCAGGGGTCGGAGGCTAACGCGTTGCTGCCCAACGAGATGACTACGAGGAGAAGGGCTGCCGCGATCCTTGCGCCCAAACTCTTCCCTTCGCAGCAGATTCCGACCGCAAAGGAGTGTGGCGGCCTGTTCACGCGAGAGCCCTTCTTCACCCCGCTACGAAAATGAGGTGGGGTTGCAGCGGGGGGGCTTGCTCCTCGTCAGGACCCCTACGGTTGGGGGGCCCGTTGCGGAGCGTGCAGCGGGGGCGGCGGCCCGTAGGCTGGCGCCGACCGCTAATGCCGAATGTCCCGTAAGCGACGTCAACCGAAATACTGGATATCGGAGTTGGGGTATACGGCGACGCTCGCATTGTTTCCGTGAATCCCCTGAAGCGTCTTTATCACGTCGTTCCAACTGCTCGAATGGAAAACCTTTTCGGCCGGTTCCAGGTTCGCGAAGCCCGCTATGTCGGGGTATTCGGAATAGATTATGATGCGATCCACGTTGGGAGGAAGGGTGGGACGCGTTTTTATTCTGCCCCCCGGCTCCAGGCGACCCCATGGACCATGGAGGTAATGGGAGGTCTGTCCTTCGGGCGCATTTGCAATGAGCACGAGAGAGCCGCCCTTCTGGGCGAACGATTCCGAGGTCCTTATGCCTATGCGCGCCTCCATCGCCTTTGCGTACATATTTGCGACGACTATGTCTTTATTTTCCGCCTTCCGGCAAATGTAGTGGGTGCGCGCCTCCATGACTGCCGACTCATGGGCCTGGATCTCGGCGCCGGCAAAGAGGGCCGCCGTTTCTCCCCAGCGGTTGAACAGGCATTCAATCGCCATGTCCAGACCGGCGAGCATCGCAACCTCTTCCATGTCGAGGCGCCTGCTGTTTGTTTCATAGTTCCCCACGGGGAGCGAATGGTTAGTCGCGATGCTCTCTATGGAGGATACGCCGGGGAGGATCATTTTGCCTCCGCCGCTGAAGGCGGTCATCGTGTGAGGCGTCACGCCGCCGATAGCTATTTTCAGGTCGCAGCGCATCACCTCGGCGTTTACGAGGAGCTTCGTTCCACGGCTCGTGGTCCCCACATAGGTGCAATTGTCGTGAGCGTTGTGGTTGTAGACCGCAAACCTTGCCAACGTAGTCTCTCCCAGTTTCTTGGCGAGGGCCATCCTATCCATCGGTCCATGGGTGCCGACGGCCGCGATGAATCTGATCCTTTGATCCGGGATCCCGGCCCCGGCCAGTTCCTCCAGGACGTACGGCACTATCTTCGCCGCCCGGAGGGGGCGGGTTATGTCGTCGAATATGACCACCGCTTCCTTCCTGCCCCCGGCGAACTCCTTGAGAGGCGGCATTCCCACTGGGGCGGCGACGGCCGCCCTTATCTGGTCTCCGTTCATGGCAGGACGGTCGTGGCCGGAGAAGTTGCAAACCTCGACCTCCCATCCTGCGGGAAAGGGCAATTCCATCTCTCTCGGGTCGTTCCATACTAATTGCGGCGCCCTAACGATAGTGTTGCCGATGCGATCCATAACCACGCCTCCTCTTCATCTCCTTCCGCGCCCTTTTAGTCTCTTCCCTCTTGATTCTACCACAGAAGGGCGGGCAAAGCATCCTGCCTTCCCTTTCGCACTCGCGAGTTTACGATTATATTAAAAGAGGGAGTTTGTGCCCGGTCTATGTTGGAAGCCGGCCGTGCAAAAGACTTCCTCAATGAACAACTGCTCCGCGATGAGAGTTGGTGATGCGGAGGAAATCATGAAGCTGAAAGATGTTTTTCTGTGTATCGATTGTGATGAAGTTTTTGCAATCGAAGGGCCTCCGTGCAATCCCCGGTGCCCGAGATGCGCTTCATCGGTTTTCGTCCCCTTATCTGCCTGGGTTCAGGCCTGGCCGGCTTTCGAAAACGCGCAGGCCGAGACGAACAGGATAGCGCAGGGCGGCGCCTCCACAAAAAGACCGAGGCTGGAGATCGTCCATTCAACTACCATCGCCGCCTGATCCTCGGTCCTAAGCCCAGGGGAACAGTCGCCCGGTAAAAAAGCGGGCGTTCGGGTGTGATCTCCTCCGTTGTTTTGTCAACCTCGAGGCTTCTCGCGATGCTTCCCGCCCCTTTCTTGGCCTTCCCGGGAAGGCCAAGAAAGGGGCGGGAAGTCCATTCCCCTATTTCGCCGCGTAATCCGGAGGACCCTTGTATCCGCACGGGTTCACGTAGTATCCCTTGGGCGGAAGGTTGTCTTTGGTCACCAGTATCGGCGAGAATGGGATGATCTTTTGACTCTGCACCGCCTCGCCTTTGAATACCTTATCCAATAATTCGAATATTTTGGCGCTGATATCTTTAGTCATACACGCCCATCCGCTTGCAGCCCACATGGTAGGGAGCTTTGCCATCGCGTTGAGGGAGGCCGAGGTGTCGTCCACCGTGGAGATCAGAACATCATCGCGTCCAAGTTCGTGAGCGGCCCTGGCGGCATTAGTGCCGAAACCGTCGAAAGTGTCCCATATTCCCTTTATTTCTTTTTTCGAGTCTCCCAGCAGGACGTTCTTGGTCTGGTCGTAACCCCACTGAAACGGGTCCCCGGTAAGCGGGTACAAGAGCTCCCGGGCAACCGGGAGGTGATAGCCTTCAAAGATGCCCTTCGCAGCAAGCCACTTTACTACCTGGTTGTCCAGCGCCGGGATGTACATTCCCACGACCTTATCGCCCATCGACAGTTTCTGGGCAAGGGCCTCGGCAACGATCGCGCCGCAGGTCCCCTGCAAAGGACCGATGTCTGCAACGACGCCGGGATAATCCGCTCCCATGGCGGCTATGGTAATGACGGCGACCCCCTTGTCAAAGGCTTTTTTTACCTGTTGGGGGAATGCTTTTGGCGACGAATAGGGAATGATAATGGCGTCATAGCCCGCCGACACCATGTTGTCCAACGCATTTCCTGTTTCGGCCCAGTTGTCCTTCAGATCGAAGACCTCCAGCTGCCATCCCCTCGCCTTCGCATTCTTCGAATGCGCCTCGTTGATCTTGGCCGAGACCTCGATGGCTGCATTTAAATCAATCACGCCTACTCTGATCTTCTTTTTGCCCTTTGGCGCTACCTTGAACATGGGCGGAGCGGCAAAAACGGTTGTTGCGGCAAAAACGAGCGCAATCAATACGAGCAGCACCCTCTGACTTACCTTCACAATGCCGTTCATCTTCATCCCTCCCCTATTCTTTTTTGCGTCTCCTTCGCTTACGAAAACGCCCCGCCTTTTAGACGAAGGCTTTAACGCACCCGAAGGGACCGAACGTGAATATCCGACGCCCTCGTCTCGACTATTGCACCTCGACTTTGGCGTCCACTGATTCGATTGCGCCAAACACCCGCATCAGTACTTTTTTTCACCTCCTTTTTCACCCTCAATCGATCCCCGGTTCTTTCCTCGGCTCCCGTTTCCATTCCCCTCCGCCTGCGCGCCCGAGCCGGAAGAACCATCGACATTTCCTTGAGGTTTCTGACTATTCCGTAGGGCTTGTCGAGAAGGATCGCAATCACCGGTTCATCCCGGTCCATCGCATGATTGTTAAACATTCCAGTCGTTCCAATGGTTATAATTTTGTACCAGTTTCTAGGGGGAGATTGCAACTAAAATCTTGCGTAGGAATTACCACATCCTCCACTCGGCATAGGGGCTCTTGATCGTCACATGCGCGACGAGCCGTCTTGCAGGATCGTGAGGAGAAAAAATAGGTGGGCCAATGGCGGCAAACCTGATTATTCAGGTCGGTGTGCGGCGAGAAGCCTTTCGTAACCCCTTGATATTAAATATGCCCCCGGCGTGACTCGAACACGCGGCGCCAGGATTAGGAATCCTGTGCTCTATCCGCCTGAGCTACGGGGGCACGGGGAGAGTTTACTCCATAATGGGGACAACGCACAAGGGCATTTGAGCGTTTGCCCATGAATTTTCTTTGCGCTCCTGGAATTTTTCTTGAAATGTTGTTGACAGCATTGTGGGACATTGCTATATTTAGCACACACTGACACTCGGGGAAAGGGAAACTCAGGGTATGACAGGGATTGCGGCAGTGTGTTAGCGGTTTTATGCCGCTCTATCTGGTCCGTTGTTTCGGAACCTGATTTTGCACGCAGCATAGAGACAGCATAAGCCGGCAAAGAGCCCCAAAGGGCGGAGAAAACAGAGATGCCATGGATTGTCGCGATTCTTGTTGTCCTGATGGGGATGGCAATGCCATCCACGCAATTCTATTGGGGAGGCTCCGCCGATGAACAGGCCGTCCACACGGATATATATGCTCAAGCGCCGCAGAAATACTTTACATGGAATATAGATGATTTCCAGAGAAAGCCCGGTCTTGGGCCGGACGTGCTTGGCATTTCTCCGTCGGGTCTTCCTCCCACGGACTTCGAGTGGCCTCGCATCAACCTGAGCCTTAAAGAGGACGAGGCATGGAGGCGCCGAAACCTCGTAAGGCACGATGAGAACTCCGATCCCGTTCCGGTTCCGGGGTCGCTTTTTCTGCTGGGCGCAGGATTTGCGGCCTTAGGGATAATCAGGAAGCGCCTCGGGGGATGACGCTCGTCGTAGACGCCTTTGACGGCGGTCCGTTTTTTATCGTTTCGAGCGAATCAGTTTAAGCCTCCTATCCACCGCTATAAAATTTATGTTAATTTTCCCGAGGTCGATAATATCTTTGCGCCGAACGGCGCGTTTTCGTCTGGAAGTCCACAGTAAAAGGCGTAGCATAGGGGCACAAACAATAATGTTGCCGTGGTTGGGGTTTTGTAATACAATACGTACTGCCTTACGCAGCGGTTAAGATATTAGTCTGTTATTTTCTAGTGCTTTCGTATATTACATCGGAGCCGGGCAGCCTGCTCCGGGGGCGGTAGCTTTGCGCATCGGTTGACCGCTGCGCGCATTTTTCTTGGGGATCGTCCACTCGCCGCAACCAATAGAAGACCGGAGGCCTCATGGAGCGCACCTTTTCTTTAAGTCCTGACGGTACGCAGTACCCACTGCCCTCGCCGGAGGATTACCGTCAAGAACTAACCAGGGTAGAGAGACTGGTCTCGGAGGCGAAGGGACAGGGCCTGGAGATTGTGGTCGTCATGGGTGTCGGTTTTGTCGGCGCCGTGATGGCGGCGATCGTGGCCGATACGGTCGACAAGAGCACGGGCCGGCCCTCGAAGTTCGTGATCGGCATGCAGCGGCCCAGCGTGCGCAGTTTTTGGAAAATCCCGACCCTGAACAAGGGCCTTTCTCCGGTGAAGGCGGAGGACCGGGAAGTAGACCCGATGATACGCCGGTGCGTGCTGGAGAAGAAGACCCTGGCGGCCACGTACGTGTATGACATCCTCGCCGCAGCCGATGTCGTCGTTGTCGACGTCCAGCTTGACTACAGCAAGCACGCTCTCGGGAACGTGCATCAAGGGGAAGTCGAGATGACGGCGCTGGAAGAATCCTTCGAGATCATCGGGCGCTACGTGATGCCCCATGCGCTCATACTCATCGAGACGACGGTGGCGCCCGGCACGACGGAGCAGGTCGCGCTGCCTGCCATCCGCAAGATGTTCAGGCGCCGCGGCTTCGCCTCGGACCCACTCCTGGCGCACAGCTATGAAAGGGTGATGCCCGGAAAGAATTACGTCGCCTCCATACGCGACTTCTGGCGGGTCTGCAGCGGCGTCAACGATGAGGCGAAGGCGAGGGTGGTGAAGTTCCTCAACGAAGTCCTCAACACGGACAAGTTCCCTCTCACCGTGCTCGATAGGCCGATAGAGTCGGAAACCGCGAAGATCGTTGAAAACAGCTACCGCGCTACGATCCTGTCCTTCCTTCACGAGTGGAGCCTTTTTGCGGAGACAAACGGCGTGGACATCATCAAGGTGATCGAAGCGATCAAGGTGAGGCCCACTCACAGCAACATAATCTTTCCCGGGCCGGGCATCGGCGGCTACTGCCTGCCCAAAGACGGCGGCCTCGGCATGTGGGCTTACAAGCACATCCTCGGGTTCGAGGACGACATCTTCAAAGTTACGCCGGCGGCCATCGACATCAATGACACCCGCCCCCTCCATGCCGCGCAGCTTGTCCGCGACGCCTTGCGGAACATGAACGTGCCGATCGCGTCGGCCGAAGTCCTCATCCTCGGCGCATCGTACAGGGAGGACGTGGGCGATACCCGCTACAGCGGCTCCGAGGTCCTTATCCGGCGTTTGCACGAGATGGGCGCGGAGATCAGGGTTCACGACCCCTATGTAGATCGCTGGTGGGAATTCGAAAACCAGGAGGAGTATCCCAGGGCATCGAAGAGCGTCTTTTTCAGGAACCAGAAGAAGCTGAAAGACCTGAAGGTCCAGAAAGACCTCGTGCAGTCCCTGGCGGGCATAGACGCCCTCGTTCTGGCGGTCCGTCATCAAGCCTACCTGCACCTGGACCCTGACGATATCGTGCAGAAGACAGGAAAAAGGATCGCGGTCATCGACTGTTTCGGCATCCTCGACGACGGCGAGATCAGGCGCTATCTGGAGCTGGGGTGCGAGGTAAAAGGCCTCGGCCGCGGCCACATCAAGCGCCTCAAGGAAGAGATCAAAACGGTTTGAGAAATGCGTGAACCGTCTTGCCCTTTCCGGTCCTTGCGCATACACTTGTTGTGGAGCGGCCTATGAAGATCCTCGTTACGGGCGGCGCCGGGTATATCGGCAGCCACGTAGTCAAGATGCTGGGCGAGAAGGGGCACGAAATCGCCGTCTACGACAACCTCTCGACGGGCCACGAGTGGGCGCTGCTCTATGGAAAGCTCGTCAGGGGCGATCTTGCCGACAGGGCCCTTATCGACAAAACGCTAAAAGAGTTCAGGCCCGATGCGGTCATCCATTTCGCGGCATCTATCCAGGTGGAAGAGTCGGTAAGAAAGCCTCTCCTCTACTACAGGAACAATGTAGCCAATACGCTGAATCTCCTGGAATCGATCGCCGACTCCGGCGTGAGGCATTTCATCTATTCATCCACCGCCGCCGTTTACGGCATCCCCGACAAGATGCCTGTTGACGAACAGGCGCCGCTTAACCCCATCAACCCCTATGGCGCCTCCAAGGTCATGATAGAGCGGGTGCTCGAAGACTTTTCCCGGTCGGCAGATTTCAAGTACGTCGCCCTGCGCTATTTCAACGTGGCCGGCGCAGACCCCGGCGGCAGGATCGGGCAGGCATACAAGGAAGCCACTCACCTCATCACCAGGGCGCTCAAGACGGCCAGGGGCGAGTCCGAAAAGCTCCTGATCTACGGGACGGATTACCCGACGCCGGACGGCACGTGCATCAGGGATTACATACACGTCGAGGACCTGGCCGACGCCCACCTCCGGGCGCTCGATTACCTCAGAGAAAAGGGCGGGAGCGATCGCATGAACTGCGGCTACGGTCACGGGTTTTCGGTGCAGGAGGTGGTCGATGCGGCAAAGAAGACGACCGGCGTAGATTTCAGGGTCGAATACGCCGCCCGGCGGGCCGGAGACCCTCCAGAGCTGATCGCGGACAGCCGGTTGTTGAGGCGTCTGACGGGTTGGCAGCCCCGGCACGACGACCTGGAGTTCATCATCAGGACCGCTTGGGAATGGGAATTGCGGCTCGCGAAGCTGCAGGGGCAGACACGATGAAAAGAGCGCTAATTACCGGCTTCACGGGCCAGGACGGTTCTTACCTGGCGGAATTTCTCCCGTCGAAGTCGCGTGGGATGCATACAAGGTCTCGGATGAATAGTATCTATATCCGGAGTCTGTCATGAGCAATTTTGAGAAGCGCATCCTCTGCATCGGGGCAGGTTACGTGGGCGGCCCCACAATGGCGATGATCGCCCATAAGTGTCCGCAGTACAAAGTCACGGTTGTCGATATAAACCACGAAAAGATCGCGCAGTGGAATTCCGACCGGCTTCCGGTATACGAGCCGGGTCTCGACGAGATCGTCGGCGCCGCGCGCGGCCGCAACCTCTTTTTTGAGACCGGCGTAGAGAGATGCATAAGAGAGGCCTCCATTATTTTTGTCGCGGTCAATACGCCTACGAAGGCCTACGGAGCGGGCGCCGGAATGGCGGCCGACCTCCAATATTGGGAAAAGACCGCGCGGCAGATCAGGGAGGCGGCGGACTCGCCGAAGATCGTGATCGAGAAGTGCACTATCCCGGTCAAGACGGCCCTTGCCATGGAGAAAATACTGAGCGCGGCTTGCGGCTCTGTCCGTTTCGACGTCATCTCCAACCCCGAGTTTCTCGCCGAAGGCACGGCCATAAGAGACCTGGAGTTCCCGGACAGGGTGCTCGTCGGATCGCGTGAAACGGGCGAGGGTCTAAGGGCGCGGCGGGAGGTCGTAGACATTTACGCGAACTGGGTGCCTAAGGAGCGGATCATAGAGAGCAGCATCTGGAGCAGCGAGCTTTCAAAGCTTGTCGCAAACGCGTTTCTCGCGCAGCGCATATCTTCGATAAACGCCGTGTCGGCCCTCTGCGAGAAAACCGATGCGGACGTCCGGGAAGTGGCGAGGGCCATCGGCATGGACAGCCGCCTCGGCAGCAGGTTCCTGAACGCAAGCGTGGGGTTCGGCGGCTCGTGCTTCAAGAAGGACATCCTCAACCTCGTCTATCTTTGCAGGAGTTACGGACTCAACGAAGTGGCGGATTACTGGGAGGGCGTCGTCAAGATAAACGAATACCAGAAAGAGCGCTTCGTGCTCACGATGCTCAGCGCAATGTTCAACACCCTCGCCGGCAAGAGGATAGCCCTTTTCGGGTTTGCCTTCAAGGCAGACACGGGCGACACGCGCGACACCCCCGCCCTTTACATAGCGAAAAGCCTTGTGGAGGAAAGGGCGGAGGTAGTCGTCACCGACCCAAAGGCGCTCGAAAATGCCATGGCGGACCTCGCCGGCGTCCAGCGCGTAGCCTACGAGATAGACCCGTACAAGGCGGCTCGCGGATGCGACGCCATTGCCGTAATGACCGAATGGAAGCTCTATGCGGAGCTCGACTACGAGCGCATATACGCCTCCATGGCTAAGCCCGCCTTCATTTTCGACGGCAGGAACATACTCGACCACAAGCGCCTCTTCGAGATCGGCTTCAACGTCTTCTGCATAGGCAAGACGCCCCTGGCGCACGCGTGATAATCCATCTGGTCGCCGCAGCCCGGCCCAACTTCATGAAGATAGCCCCGCTCTACCACAGGCTCAAAGCCGAGGCCTGGGCAGAGCCGGTCATCGTCCATACGGGCCAGCACTACGACTTCAACATGTCGGACGCGTTCTTCCGTAACCTCAAGCTGCCCGACCCGGCCATCCACCTGTCCGTCGGCAGCGGCACCCACGCGCAGCAGACCGGAAACGTGATGATCGCCTATGAAAAGGTCATCATGGACGGCGACCGTCCCGACCTGGCAATAGTCGTGGGCGACGTCAATTCCACGGCGGCGGTCGCGCTCGCATCGGTCAAGCTCGGCGTGAAGGTCGCGCATCTCGAAGCGGGCTTGCGTTCGTTCGACAGGACGATGCCCGAGGAGATCAACCGCATTGTCACGGACGCCCTTGCCGACATCCTCTGGACCCCGTCTCCAGACGCGGACGCCAACCTCCTCAGGGAAGGGGTCCCCGCCGAAAAGATCGAGATGGTCGGCAACATCATGATCGACTCCCTTGAAATGATGCGCCAGGCAATCGAGAGGGAGCGATACTACGACTCTCTCGGCCTCGTCCCGGCCGCATACGCCGTCGTCACCCTGCATCGTCCCTCGAACGTCGATTCCGCGGAAACCCTCCGGAAGCTCGTCCACCATCTGGTCGGGGCCGCCGGGCGGCTGCCTCTGGTGTTTCCCCTTCATCCCAGGACGCGCAAGAACCTCGCGGCCCTCGGTCTTCTCGACGCCCTCGAGAGTTTCCCCGGGGTCCGCCTCGTCGAGCCCCTTCCCTACATACCCTTCATGAGCCTGATATTCAATTGCAGGCTGGTCGTCACCGATTCGGGAGGGGTGCAGGAGGAGACGACCTACCTCGGCGTTCCCTGCATCACCTTGCGGCCAAACACTGAACGGCCCATCACGGTAACGCAGGGCACGAACAGGCTCTGCGAGATAGATCAGATGGAGGAGAGCATAGACGAAATATTGGCCGCTCCAAAGCGGGCCGTCAGCATTCCTGCCCTGTGGGACGGCAGGACCGCCCACCGCGTCGCCGCCTCCATACACCGCTTCCTTCCGCTCCCCTAGCTCCTTTCATTTTAGGATAGGAGATGGGAGATAGGAGATGGGAGATGGGAGTAACTGCGGGGAAACCCCTCCGAAGACATTTCGGCGAGAAGAGTGTCCCCGATCAAAGCTTGCTGGAGAAGGGAGTGACCGAAAGGATAAAGGTCGCGCGAGACCTGGGGGTATATCGAAAAGCTTTCGATGCGGCCATGGAGGTTTTTGAAATATCGAAGACGTTTCCAAGAGAGGAAATGTATTCTCTCACGGATCAGATACGCAGATCATCGAGATCGGTTTGTTCGAATCTCGCTGAAGCATGGCGCAAGCGGAGATACAAAGCAGTATTCGTTAACAAGCTCACAGACGCGGGGCAGGAAGCATCCGAAACTCAGACATGGCTCGAATTTGCCCTTCGCTGCAAATATATTGACCCGATTGTTTTCAATAGACTCGATTACGCATACGACGAAATCTTCGGAATGTTGAACAGCATGGCAGACAAGGCAGATAGTTTTTGCAGCGCGTAACTTCTCCCATCTCCCTAGCGAAGCGCTCTCCCCTCTCCCATCTCTCTTTATGGCCCTTGACTCCCATCTCCCATCTGTCCTTTGCTTTGCGGTCTCCCCTCTCCCATCTGTCCTTACGCGCTCTCCCATCTGTCCTTACCTGTGTTGTCCGGCCCTGACATCCTGCTTCATTTTGTGCTAGACTTATGAATGAGGGATAGCCAAGGAGGTGCTGAGATGAGGCAAATCAAATATATCGTCTACCAGGAAGACAAGTATTTTGTTTCACAGTGCCTTAATGTCGAGGTATCAAGCTTCGGAGAAACTATCGACGAAGCCATCCGGAACCTGAAAGAAGCTGTTGCGCTCTATTTTGAGGACGAGAAGGAGGGGTTGGAGTACCATTCAATCGGCTCAACTCTGCTCGGTGAAGATGTAATAAATGCCTAGGCTCCATTCGTCGAAAGAAATCATACAAGTTCTCTTGAAAAATGGATTTCAGTTTGTTTCTCAGAAAGGTAGCCACAAAAAGTTCAGGAATGGACCCAGGATCGTGATCGTGCCAAATCCAAAAGACGAGATCCCGTATGGAACCTTCGGCTCAATCGCGAAGCAATCCGGATTAAAAAAGGAAGACTTTGAGTGAACGCGTCCCTGGCTCCTTTCGCCCTTAAATCGTCCATCGTCCATCGCCCTTTTTGTCTCTTTACGTGTCTCCCATCTCCCTAGCCGAAGGCGGTCTCCCCGCTCCCATCTGTTCTTTGTTTTGCGGTCTCCCCTCTCCCATCTGTCCTTACGCGCTCTCCCATCTGTCTCTTCAGTTGTAGTTTTTGCAGCCCTTGACTCCCATCTCCCTAGCCGAAGGCGGTCTCCCCGCTCCCATCTGTTCTTTGCTTTGCGGTCTCCCCGCTCCCATCTGTTCTTTGTTTTGCGGTCTCCCCTCTCCCATCTGTCTTTACCTGTCCTCACTTGTCCCTAATTAGCCGGAATTATAGCTCTTTCCCCCGTCTCGCCGGGTTGACAATCTCCAAAACGTATCTACGTTCTATCTCAAGTAGGAGCACTCATGAGGCTTCAGTCGAGGAATGCAGGCCGGTGGTCATGCCCGTGAGACGCGGTGTGAGGATAAGGGACAGGAGAGAGGAGAGAGGAGATGGGAGAGGGGAGAGGGGAGTGAGGGACATAATTCGTTGCTCCCATCTCCGCCGTTGCTCCGGTCTCCCATCTCCCTAGCCGAAGGCGGTCTCCCATCTCCCATCTGTCCTTTCAGTCCCCTCTGTCCTTACAGCGGAGGACTTAAGTTCGTTTAAGTAGCATCCGATAACATAAGCGTCCTGTAAAGGGCAAACCGTCCGAAAGGGCGGGACGCAAAGCCGCTGGCCTAAGTTCCGAAGGAAACCGGAATATGGCAGCAGGGTTGCCAGGCGACAGCAGCACCTCCGGTGCCGAACCGTCGCTCGGCGAAAAACGACCAGGAGGTGTTGCTATGAAAGTCGGTAATCGAGTAAAGAAAGTAAAGAATGGTGTTGGCGCATTCTTATGGCGCCTATCGATTATCATTCTATCTGCATTGTTGCCGGTGGCGACAACCGCCTTTTGCGGCCAGGTAGCCTTGGAGTGGGCGCCGAGTCTGGCTGCCGATGTGGCGGGCTACAAAATTTACTATGGGACCTCCCCGGGAGGCTACACGGCTTCGATAAACGTCGGCAACACCACCTCCTACACGATCTCGGGCCTGCAAGAAGATACAAACTATTACTTCGCGACGGCATCGTACGACTCACTGGGACAGGAAACGTTGTTCAGAGAAATCACGGCCCGGCCGGAAAGCGGTCAGGCTTCGTGCGCGGTTGCACTATCGCAGGATACAATTCTGGCAGGGGCCGTCGGTGGGTCCGGCGAGATCCAGGTCCTTACCGGAAGCCAGTGCGCCTGGAAAGCGGCAGCAGACGGCGTGCCATGGCTTTCCGTGAAGAATGAAGGCCCTGGGACAGCTCATTACGTGATCGCGCCAAATGCGGGCATGGCGACAAGAACGGCGGGCGTGACGATCGGGGGAAAGATTCTGACCGTGATACAGGCCGGCTCGCAGGCAATGGCAAGCGCAACATACAGGGAGAGGTGAGTCGTGCGAGCAAAACTTCTTGCCCTGTGCGTCGTGCTCTGTCTGGCAATTATCATTTCGCAGGAACTTGCCTATGCCGCTGCGCCCAACTTGAGCGGTCCTCTGCCGGGACGCCTACGCGCCGGGTATATGTCAGGTTCCTATGCGGACATGAATCTTCTTCCGCAGATGGCGCAGGTCGGCATGAACGCTTCCGTGCCGAAGGTCGAGCCTATGCCGTTGACCTCCGGGACCATCACGTTTCTGCAACAATGGGCCGGCCAATGTAAGGCGCTTAACCTGGCCTTCATACCCGTAATAAACTGGTGGGATGCTGCATTTGCCATGCAGTATGTCCGAAACTTCAATCCTGTTGTAACGAATAACGGCACGGTCCTTTCGAAAACGCCCTGTCCCTACACCCAGGATCTCTGGAACAGATGGATTAATCCCAGGCTGCTAGGGCTGATACAGGCGGCCGGAAGTCTCCCGCTCGCGGCCGTGGTGATCGATACCGAGATGTACAATACGGAATATTCAGGATATTACTATGGTTGTTACTGCGATACATGCTACAAACGCTACATGCAGGCGAAGGGAATTTCCGGCCCGCTTCCCCCCCGTCCGCGCGCTACAATACTGTGAACAATGCGGGAAACCTTGCCTTTTATCAATCGCTGCAGAGGAACGTTGCCGCTTCGTATTCCCAGACCTTAAGGTCAGCAGCCCAGACTCAGCGCCCGGGCCTACGGCTCGGTGCGCTCCAGCTTGAGCACTACATCAGTACGATACCGCTCCAACAGGGAATGGCCCTCGGGTTCGGTACGTCTCAGTTGCCGGTATTCTGCTTTTCGGAGGATACCTACTCAACAGGCTACTCACCCTCTATCGCCTCGATAAAGCAATATTTTTATAATCTGGGCGCTAACGTGGACCTCGTGGTCGGGCTCTGGCAAAGCCAGTTTACCCCGGCGGCTCTTCCCGCGCAGCTCTACTACTGCGCGCACGATTCCTATGGCTACTGGATTTACACGATGGAGACATTTGCGAACCCGTCTTACTCGTCATTGATGGGTACTCTGGCCCAGGGCTGGGCTGCCATCACGACTGCCGATTCGGGAGCTCGGCAAGTTGGCGTTAAACCCGCAGTACGTCACCACTCTTCAAGCTCCATAGGACAGTGACGATAGCAGTCGTCCCCCAATCATGAAAATCTTGATTATATGCAACACAGACGGAGCTCTCTATCTTTTTAGAGGGCCTCTGATAAGGAAACTCGTTTCGGATGGCTATGAAGTCGTCACTATTTCCTGCGAAAGTGTCGAGTACTTTGAGCGTCTCAAAAGCCTGGGAGCAAGAGCTTATATTGTCGACTTTGTCAATCATTCTACGAATGTCCTGTCCAATCTACGTATCCTGAAGCAGCTTTATTCGATCATCAGTCATGAAAGGCCGGACATAGTACACTCCTTTACTCATAAGCCGGCAATATACGGAACAATAGCGGCAAGGCTTGGGCGTGTAAAAAAAGTCTTCATCACAATCACCGGACTAGGCGTGCTGTTTTCGTATGACGACCTTAAGACCAGAGCGTTAAGATTAATACTTCTTCTCCAATACAGAATAGCCGCGCGTCTGGCAACCGGGGTGTTCTTTCAGAATCCCGACGACAATCAGTACTTTAAGGACATGGGTCTCGTGTCGCCGAAGCATGCTATCCAGACACACGGATCCGGAGTTTCTTTAGACGAATATAAGCTTCCGCCGCCGGAGCGGGTTGCTGCTTGCAGGAGTATGCTCTCCAGGGAAATTTGCGTCGATCTTTCTGACAAATTAGTGGTTGTTTTTCCTGCGCGTGCTTTAAGAGAAAAGGGGTTCTTCGAGTTCTACGATGCCGCACGTAGAATAAATACTCTTTCCGATAAATATGTGTTTGTGCATATAGGGTCAAATGACCAGGGCACGAGATTTAGAGTGGCTCGCGACACTATTGAATCCTATTCTTTGGCTTGCGGTGTTCACTATTTAGGTTTCAAAATGAACATGATGGACTACATGGCTGCTTCTGACATAGTCGCTTTACCGTCTTATTATCGTGAAGGAGTTCCACGCTCATTGATAGAGGCGCTCGCTCTCGATAAGTTCATCATCGCTACAGATGCGCCCGGCTGCCGGGAAACCGTCATCGATGGATGGAACGGGTTTTTTTGTGAGCCGAGGAACACGGAATCCTTGGTTCACGCGATCCTTAAGACGAACGCTCAAACGTTGCTTGAATGCGCCGGTCGATCCCGCCAGCACTGTGAAGCTAAATTCGATGTCGACTGGCTCGTGAAGACCACGTATGCGCATTATTTCGGGATACGAGTTATCAATGGTCAGGATTCTTTCCCGGCCGGCGGAGGCGCCGGCCGTACAAGGCCCTGATTGCAGATGCGCATCGCTTACATAGCCGTCAAAGGAATGCCTATCGGCGGCGGAATCGAGAAGGTAACCGAGGAGATCGGCTCGCGTCTCGTCAAACGCGGCCACAACGTGATTGTTTATTCGAGTCGTGACTACGGGACGAAGTCAGACGGTATGTACGAGGGCATGGAGATACGGACGGTGCCATCGGTCAACACGAAGACCTTACATAAGCTCTCGATTTGTTTCAATGCGACACGAGACCTGATGAAACGTATGGACGCCGATGTCGTGCACTTTCACGCAGTCGGGCCTTCGGTATTCTCTGTTTTTCCCCGTTTGAAGGGTGTCCCTACAGTGGTCCAGACTCATGGAGTCGAGTGGCAGAGGGACAAATGGGGAATCGTCGGCAAGACTTTTTTTTGGCTGTCCGACTATACCGTCGCGTATTTTCCAACGAAGGCGACGGCTGTCTCTCAGGTACAGAAAAGATATTATGAAGCCCGGTTCGGCAAGGAAATCGTCTACATTCCCAACGGCGTGTCGCCGGTAGAGAGCCGACCGCCAGAATGGATACTGGACCGGGGTCTCAAAGAGAATAGTTACATCCTGTTTGCAGCCCGGCTCGTCGAAGAGAAGGGGGCCCATTTCCTTATCCCGGCATTCAGGGCATTGGATACGGACATGAAACTCGTCATTGCCGGGGACGCCTCGCATGCGGAGAAATACAAGGCCGAATTGAGGAGGCTCGCGGGTGCTGACCCTCGTATCGTTTTTACCGGATTTATCACGGGCCGGCCGCTTCAGGAGCTCTTCAGCAACGCCTATCTTTTTTGCCTTCCTTCCACATTAGAGGGTCTTCCTGTCGCGCTCCTCGACGCGATGAGCTACGGCAACTGCTGCTTGTCGAGCGACATACCGGAGAATAGGGAGGTCATGGAGGGTTACGGATACACCTTCAAGAACCGGGGTGTGGAGGACCTCCGGGAACGCTTGAGCTACCTTCTCGCTCATCCCGAAGAGGTTAAAGGAATGAAGGCAACGGCCAGGGAGCATGTGCTCAATACCTATTCCTGGGACCACGTGACGGACAGGATGGAGCAGCTTTACCTTTCAATTCTAAAGACCCCCTGTTCTTG